>JBFMCA010000062.1:0-25461 GCA_040754955.1 Acidobacteriota bacterium
GGCGTACGACCCTTCGCCACGCTCGTACGCCAACACCGCCCGCTTCCGGAGCGCCACGTCATATGGATTCGGCATGACGCTATTCAAGTACACTTCGGTCGGCTACTCAACTGGGAACCGGGATTAGAACACGAAGGCGGCCAGCGGGACCGCGACGGCGGCGAGCGCGAGCGCGATGGCGGCCGCGACGCGCGCCGGCGTGAGCGCGGGCCGCGCGTGGCGCCACCAGTCGGCGGCGAGCGACGCCACGATGGAGCCGCCGACGAGCGCGGTGATGATGCCGAGCGACCACGTGATGGGGAACTTCCCGCCGAAGAGGTCGTTCAGCCAGATCATCTTGAGTCCCACGAACATCAGCACGAACGCCAGGCCGAACCGGAGCAGGGCGAACTGCTGCACCGCGCCGGCCAGCAGGAAGTACATGGACCGCAGGCCCAGGATGGCGCAGACGTTGGACGTGAACACGATGAGCGGTTCCCGCGTGAGCGCGAAGATGGCCGGCACCGAGTCGATGGCGAAGATGATGTCGCTCGCCTCGATGGCCGCGAGCGCCAGCAGCAGCGGCGTCGCGTGCAGCCGGCCGCCGAGGCGCACGAAGAACCGCTGGCCGTGGTACTCGCGCGTCACCGGCATGAGCCGCGTGACCAGCCGGACGAGCGGGTTCGACGCCGGGTCGGCGTCGCTGCCGCCGACGACGAGGAGCTTGGCGCCCGTCAGGATGAGGAGGCCGCCGAACAGCCAGAGCACCCAGTGGTACGCCAGCAGCGCCGAGCCGAGCGCGATGAAGACGGCGCGGAAGACGAGCGCGCCCAGGATGCCGTAGAAGAGCACGCGATGCTGGTACTTGAGCGGCACCGCGAAGTAGCTGAACACCACCACGAACACGAAGATGTTGTCGATGGCCAGGCTCTTCTCGACGACGTAGCCGGTGAGGAACTCGAGGCCGACCTGCCGGGCGGCCGCGGCGGCGTCGAAGCCGGGGCGCGCCAGCAGCCGCGGGTCCTGGGCGAACCGCCACTCCGCGTAGGTGAACAGCACGTAGTTGAAGGCCAGCGCGAGCGACACCCACACGGCGCTCCACACCGCGGCCTCGCGCATCGACACCTCGTGCGCCTCGCGGTGGAAGACGCCGAGATCGAGCAGCAGCAGGAGGAGGACGCCGGCCGTGAAGGCCGCGTAGAACACCCAGTAGTCGGCGAACGGGAACAGCAGCATGCCCGCCCAGACTACGCAAGGCGCATGTGATTGGAAAAATAGAAAGTTCTGAGTGTATCTATCGGTTTTTTCGAATGCCGTCCGCTGGGGCCAGCGCGCGCCGGATGGCCGCGATGACGGCGTCGGGCAGCGCCGGCTTCAGCACCACGGCCGCGCATCCCGCCGCGCGCGCCTCGGCGCCCGCGGCGGGCGAGTCGTGGCCCGTGACCGCGACCACCGGGATGTGCCGCGTCGCGTCGTCGGTCTTCAGCCGCCGCGTGGCCTCCCAGCCGTCCAGGCCGGGCAGTGACAGGTCCATCAGCACCGCGTCGGGCTGGAGCTCCCGGGCCCGGGCGACGGCCTCCTCCCCCGTGCGGGCCTCGGCCACGCGGAATCCCTGCACCCGCAGGCTCTCGGCGTACAGCTCGCGGGTGTCGGCGTAGTCGTCGACCACGAGCACGAGCGGCGCAGGGGAAGCGGGCATCGGCGGGGCGGAGTATAGCGGCGGCGGGGCGCCCGCTCAAGGCGGGGCCGATTTGGTACGATAGCCGGATGGCCAGCCAGTTTTCCTTCGACGTGACGTCCACCATCGACCTCCAGGAGGTCGACAACGCCATCAACCAGGCCCGCAAGGAGATCGCCCAGCGCTACGACTTCAAGGGCTCGCCGGCCGCCGTCGAGCTCGATCAGAAGGCCCACACGCTGACGCTGACCGCCGAGGACAAGTTCAAGTTGGGCGCGCTCTGGGAGGTCGTGCAGACGCGCATGGTGCGCCGACACGTGCCGGTGAAGAACCTCAAGCCGGGCGAGATCGAGGCGGCGAGCGGCGGCACGGTCCGCCAGGTCGTGGCGCTGCAGATGGGCATTCCGACCGAGGTGGCCCGCGAGATCGTCAAGGCCATCAAGGACGCGAAGCTGAAGAAGGTGCAGGCCGCCATCCAGGGCGACCAGGTGCGCGTCTCCTCGCCGTCGAAGGACGATCTGCAGGCGGCCATCGCGCGGCTGCGCGAACAGGACTTCGGGATCGACCTACAGTTCGGCAACTACCGGGCCTGAGGGCTCGTGCAGGCCGTACTTCTCGAGCTTGCGGTAGAGCGCGCGGCGGCTGATGCCCAGCCGGCGCGCGGCCTCCTTCTTGTTGCCGCGCGTCTCGTCGAGCGCGCGCACCACCTGCTCGCGCTCCACCTCCTGCATGGGCCGCACCGGGCCCGTGGCCATGGCGCGCGGGCCGTGTCCGGCGGGCAGGCCCATCTGCAGATCTGACGCGTCGATCCACTCCCCGTCGGCCAGCATGCACGACCGGCCCAGGACGTTGCGGAGCTCGCGCACGTTGCCCGGCCAGTCGTGCGTCAGGAGCACGCGCTCGGCCTCGGGCGTCACGCCGCGAAGGGTCTTGCCGTACTCGCGCGCGAAGTCGTCGATGAACGCCCGCGCGATGAGCAGGATGTCGTCGCGCCGCTCGCGGAGCGCCGGCACCTTCAGCTCCACCACGTGGAGCCGGTAGTAGAGATCGCTCCGGAACCGGCCCGCCTCCACCTCGCGCTGCAGCACCCGGTTGGTCGCCGCCACGATGCGGACGTCCACGCGCTGCGCGTCGCTCGACCCCACGCGCGTCACCTCGCCGAGCTCCAGCACGCGCAGCAGCTTGGCCTGCACCGGCGCCGGCAGCTCGCCGATCTCGTCGAGGAACAGCACGCCGCCGCTGGCCTTCTCGAAGAGACCCGCCCGCGCCTCGGTGGCGCCCGTGAACGCCCCCCGCGTATGCCCGAACAGCTCGCTCTCGAAGAGCGTCTCGACGATCGCCGAGCAGTTGAGCGTGACGAACGGCCGCGATCGCCGCTTGCTCGTGGCGTGCAGCGCCCGCGCCACCAGCTCCTTGCCCACCCCGGTCTCGCCCGTGACGAGCGCCGTCGAGAAATGCGGGCCGATGCGCCGGATCAGGCTGAACAGCTCCAGCATCCCGGGACTCCGCCCGATCATCCCCTCGAAGCGCGACTTCTCCAGCAGGTCGGACTCGAGCGCCGCCACGGCCTGGCGCCGCATCGTCTCCTGCCGGATCGTGCCGAGCAGCTCGCGGAGCCGCGTGAAGTCGAAGGGCTTGCGCAAATAGTCGGTGGCGCCCAGCTTGACGGCTTCGACGGCGCTCTCGATGGTGCCGTAGCCGGTCATCAGCACCACTTCGCAGAACGGCGCCCGTTTCTTGATCTCCCGCAGCACCTCGATGCCGTTCAGGCCCGGCATCCGCAGGTCGATGAGCGCCGCGTCCGGCGCCCGCCGCGCGACCTCGGCCAGGGCATCGGTGGCGCTGTCGTAGGACGAGACCTCGAACCCATGCGGCCGCGCAAAGCGCGACACCACCTCCAGGATGCCCCGGTCGTCGTCGACGACCAGAAGGCGGGGCTGGGATGGCCGGAGGGGCTCCGGCGGCGAGAGGGCAAGGGCCGAGGTGCCGTCCACAGGATGTCTCGGGTCAATATTCGGCAACGGCGGGGGTTCCCTTGAACACCCGGTCGCCGGGACGGCCGGCGGGCCGGTCTCCACACTCCTCCTCGGGGCTGCTATCGTGTCGGCGTGCGAAGACAGGGCGAGGTCGGCCTGGCGCGGGCGCTGTCCAAGCTGGGCCTGGCCTCCCGGACCGGGGCGCGCGCGCTCATCAGCGCCGGCCGCGTCGCCGTCGACGGCGCGATCGTCCGGAATCCCGACACGCCCGTCGTGCCCGAGCGCGTCCGCATCGCCATCGACGGCCGGACCCGCGCCCGGCCGGCGCCGCTCACCATCCTTCTTCACAAGCCGCGCGGCGTCGTCACCACGCGGTCCGACCCCGAGGGCCGGCCGACGGTGTACGACCTGCTCGACGGCATCACTGCCCATGTGGGCCCCGTCGGCCGCCTCGACGCCGCCACGAGCGGCCTGCTGCTCCTGACCAACGACACGCGGCTGGGCGAGTGGCTGACCAACCCCGCGCACGCGGTGCCGCGCGTCTATCTGGTGACGGTCCGCGGCCGCCTGACGGCCGAGACCGCCGCGCGCCTCGAGCACGGCGTGGTTGACCGCGGCGAGCGGCTGCGCGCGAGCCGGGTAACCGTGCGGAAGGCCTCGGCGCGCGAGACGCATCTGGTCGTCGAGCTCACCGAGGGCCGGAACCGCGAGATTCGGCGTCTGTTGGCAGCCGTGGGCCACGAGGTGGCGCGGCTGCGGCGGGTGCAGTTCGGGGGCCTGACGCTCGGGAGGCTGGCGCCCGGCGCGTGGCGCGCGCTCGACGCGGGCGAGATCGGCCGCGCGTTCCCTGGCTACCTCGAGGGCCGCTCCCCCTACCAACCTCGCCGCGACCGTGTCGGGCTCGACCGTCACGCTCACCTGGACGGGCTCGCCCTCGGCGACGTCGTACATCGTCCAGGCCGGTACCACGGCCGGCGCGACCACGGGTGACCGTGCCCGGGCGGCGAGGCGGTCACGTACATCCTCAACGACTGGCTGAACTACGTCGTCGACGCGCTGCGCACCTGCGACCGGCGGTTCGGCTACAACGCCAAGCCGACGCGGGGACCCGCCCAGAACGGCGGCCAGCCCGTGGTGGCAGCCGGCGACGAGATCGCGTACTTCGCCGGGTCGGGCAACGCCGAAGGCTCGTCGAACGCCTACTTCATCGACATCCTCTTCGGCCACTGCGGGCCGAATCCGTCGGTGACGTTCCGGAACTTCACCGGCGAAGAGCCCGGTATCTGGACGGGCGCCGGGCGATTCACGGGCACCGACCCGCGCGAACGCGAATCCGGGCGGCGGTTGCGTTGACGCTCGCGGGTCCCCCGAGGCTTCTCGCGCGGTTGGACCGTGACTGCGGCCACCTCCGCACCGGCCTCGCGCACCAGGGCGTCAGCGCAACTGCCGCTCGGGATGAGCGGCTTACGGCACCGGGTGGTTCCGGTGCATCTCGGCCCGGCCGTTCTTGATGAACAGATCGACGGTCCTGGCGTGCTCGTGCAGCAGCTTCACGACCGCCGGGTCCGTCGACGTCTCGACGACCCGGATGCCCTTGTCGGTGGGCGTCATCGTCATCGAGATGCGGTCGGCCGCCTTGAACAGCTCCCGGAAGAGCGGGTCGCGCTGGTGGATGGGCCGCTGCTCCTCCAGCCGCTTGTACATCGACGCCACGTGCGCCTTGATGGTCGAGGCCACTTCGGGCACGTCCGACTCGGTCAGCGTGTCGATGCCGTTGTCGAGGAAGGTGACCGAGCGCCGGACGTCCTTCCCGTGATCGAGCAGGAAGTGGAACATCCGCATGTCGGCCATGTGGGACTCGTCCATCTGGCCCATGCCCATCCCCATCCGGCGGCCCATGCCCTGCCCGGGCCCGGGGCCCGGTCCCTGCCCGCCCGCGGCCGCGAGGTCGCCTGGCATCGCGATGAGCAGGGCCAGCGCCAGCGCGGCGCCGGTTGCCGCCAGGAAGTATCGAGTGAAAGCCGTCATGCAGGTCCTCCTGAAGGAGGAGATGCAGGCGCGGCGCAACGGTGACGGGGGTCCGCCGCAGGGAGGCGTGGGGCGTGAGCAAGGACCATCGGAGCCCGGCCGCAGTGGACCAGTGGCGCCAGCGCAACAACCGGCCGGGATGGGGAACTTACACGAAGAAATCCGGCATCAGGTCTCCGGGGGCGACGCCGGGCGGCCCGTAGGAGGACAGGTCGGTGACCCCGGCCAGGCGCAGGACTTCGTCATCGATGAAGAAGCGGCCCGTGACCTCCCGGCTGGGCCGGCTCAGGATCCAGTGGGCGGCGTCGGCCATGATGCGGGGGGAGCGGGTCTTCCGGCGCGCGTCGGCGCCGGCGATGAGGCTGATGGCATCGGTGTCGATGGCCGTGCGCGGCCACAGGGCGTTCACGGCGATGCCGTCGGCGCGAAACTCCTCGGCCATGCCGAGCACACACAGGCTCATGCCGAACTTGGCCATGGTGTAGGCCAGGTGCGGCGCGAACCACCGTGCCTGGAGTGTCGTGTCGAGCGGCGGCGCGAGGTTGAGCACGTGCGGGTTGGCCGCCCGCCTGAGGTGCGGCACCGCCTTTTTCGTGCAGAGGAACGTGCCGCGCGTGTTGACCTGGTGCATCAGGTCGAAGCGCTTCATCGGCGTCTCGAGCGTGCCGGTGAGGCTGATGGCCGAGGCGTTGTTCACGAGGACGTCGATGCCGCCGAAGCGGGCGACGGCCGCCTCGACGGCCCGTTCGACCTGTGCCTCGTCGCGGACATCCATCTCCACCGGCAGCGCCTCGCCGCCGGCGCGCGCGACCTCCTCGGCGGCCGTGAAGATGGTGCCGGGCAGCTTCGGGTGGGGCGTGGTGGTCTTGGCGGCGATGACGATGCGGGCGCCGTCGGCGGCGGCGCGGAGCGCGATGGCCTTACCGATGCCGCGGCTGGCGCCCGTGATGAAGACAACCTTGTTGGCGAGCACGCCTCACTCCTGAAATGCAAAACGCCCGGTCCTCGCGGGAGGACCGGGCGTTGTGACTCCATGCGCGGCCGGGCGGGGTTACTCGACGTAGCTGTACCCGCAGTTCTCGCACACCCACATGCGGCCCTGCTTGTACATCTCGTATCCGCACTGCGGGCAAATCCGGTACTCGCGGCCTTCCTTGTCGATGAGCTTGCCGTCCTTGCGCTCGTCGTCGGTGGCAAACGGATCCTTGGGCGGCTCTTCCTTCTTCGGCTCCTGCGGCGGCTGCGGCTGCGGCTGCTGCGCGAGGGCCGGGGTGACGGCGAGGCCCAGCGCGGTCGCGAACATCGCGGACCCGCGCAGGAAGCTGCGACGGTCAAGGCTCTTGCCGGACAGGTTCTCGAACATGGTTCAGGTCGCCTCCGTAGGGAAACCGAACGCGAAACGCGCGTCTGTAATCTTGCCGCGACTGGCCGGCTCGTCCGAACCGGATGGTCTCAAAAAAAACCGGGTGAGACGCTGCGGCTCACTGAAGGCGCCTCACCCGGTGCTTCCCCTCTGTCGTTGTGAGGCCAAGGATACGAGATTCTGCCCGACATCTGTTGTAAACCTTTGTCATTCTTTGCCTTCAGTTTCCTGCGGCTGCGGTAAGGTCGGTGTTCGTGCAACCGAGCTGGGGGGCTGAGGCTGCCGTGCTGCGGGAACTGGGCCTGGGACGGGCGCGACGCGCCGTTGACCTCGGCTGCGGGGCGAGCGGCGTCAGCGGGCTCGTGGCCACCGCCTTCCCGGGCGTGCACCTGGTCGGTCTCGACCTGGATGCCGATCTTCTGCGGGTGGCCGGCGGCGCGCGCCCTGCGGGCACGCGGGGTGTTGTCGCCGGCGACGTCCTGGCGTGTCCGCTGGTCAGCGCGTCGGTGGACTTCGTGATCGCCCGCTACCTCTTCCAGCACCTCGCCGACCCGCTCGCGGCGGCCCGCGAGGCGCACCGCGTGCTGCGGCCGGGCGGGCAGATCGCCGTAATCGATGTCGATGCCGCGCTGTGGGGATTCACCGAGCCGGCGCTCCCGCCGCTCGCGCCGGCGGCGATGGACCCTCGCGCCGGCGGCGCGGGCCGCGGCATCGGACGGCATCTCCCCTTCGTGCTGCAGGCGGCTGGCTTTACCGACGTGCGGCTCCATCTCTTCACCTACGACAGCCGCGCGCTCGGCCTCGAGCCGCTGCTGCCGGCCCTCGACCCCGACCGCTTCGCGCCGCTCGTGCGGCAGAACCTCGTCAGCCGCGAAAGCTGGCTGGCCTACCGCGACGCGCACGAGGCGCTGCTGGCCGCGCCAGACCCGCACGTGACGATGATGGGGATGGCTGCGACGGGAGTGACAAGCGAGGAATGACGAATGGCGAATGGCCCCGTTTCGTCATTCTTCGCCATTCGTCATTCGCCATTCGTCATTTCCTCCCGAGGTATCCCGCCCCCAGCTTCCCTGATTCCGCGCAGCCGAGGAGCTTCAGGGTTCTGACGAAGTCGGCACGGAGGATCTCGATGGCGCGAGCGACGCCGGGGCCGCCGGCGGCGCCGAGGCCGTAGGCGTAGGCGCGGCCTGCGAGCACGGCGCGTGCGCCGAGGCACAACGCCTTGGCGATGTCGCTGCCGCGGCGGATGCCGCCGTCGAGCAGCACCTCGGCGCGGCCGCCGACGGCCTCCACCACCTCGGGAAGCATCCGCAGCGTCGCGGGCACGCCGTCGAGCTGGCGGCCGCCGTGATTCGACACGACCAACGCCTCCACGCCGTAGTCCACCGCGACCCGGGCGTCCTCGGCCGTGTGCACACCCTTGACGACGATGGGACCGCCCCAGGCGTCGCGGATCCACCCGAGATCGGCCCAGGTGACCGTGGATTGCTCGAGCGCCGTGCCCACGTCGGCGTACGGCATGGGCTGGCCGTCGGGCAGCACGACGTTGGGGAACTGCATGAGGCCGCCGTCGTTGAGGTAGGCGGCAAGCCAGCGCGGCTTCGCGAGGTACTGGGGCACGTACCGCAGCATCGCGGCCGGCCGCCGGGAGAGGAGCTCGGGCACGCCGTTTCTGACGTCGCGCTCGCGGTAGCCGGAGACCGGCGTGTCGATGGTGACCACGAGCGCGCTGTAGCCGGCGGCCCTGGCGCGCGCGATGGCGCCGAGCGCGGCGCCGCGGCCCCCAAGCAGGTACAGCTGATACCAGCACGGGCCGGGCGACGCCGCGCGGACGTCCTCGAGGCGGCACCCGGAGAGGGTGGAGAGCGTGTAGATGAGGCCGGCCTCGCCGGCGGCGCGGGCCGCGGCCTCCTCGCCCCGCGGGTAGAACATGCGGGAGCTGCCGACCGGGGCCAGGATCAGCGGGAACGAGAGCTCGGTGCCGAGGACGGTGACGCCCGGGCGGACGCCGGCCGGCGACACGGCGCAGCGGGGCCGAAAGACGAAGTCGTCGAACGCCGCGCAATTCTCGCGCAGCGTGATCTCGCGGTCGGCGCCTCCGTCGATGTAGTCGAAGACGGCCCGGGGCAGCCGGCGCCGGCAAGCCCGGCGCAAATCCTCGATGTTCAGCAGGTGAGCCATTCGGGCCGAAGCATATTATGATGCCCGCCTTCCGACCATGACACCATGGATCCAGGTCTACGACCCGCTGGCCAGCGCGTGGCTCAGCACGCTGGCGGCGGCCGTGCCGCTCGTCCTGCTCCTCTTCACCCTGGGCGTGCTCGAATGGCGCGCCCACATGGCCGGCCTGCTCGGGCTGACCTCGGCGCTCGCCGTGTCGATCTTCGTGTACGGCATGCCGGTGTCCGCGGCCGCCGCCACGGCCCTGTACGGCGGCGCCTACGGTTTCCTGCCCATCGGCTGGATCGTCCTGAACGCCGTGTTCCTCTACAACCTGACAGTGGCCACCGGCCAGTTCGAGGTGGTCAAGCTATCGGTCAGCCGGCTGTCGAGCGACCGCCGCATCCAGGCGCTGCTCGTCGCGTACGCGTTCGGCGCCTTCATCGAGGGCGCCGCGGGGTTCGGGACGCCGGTGGCCATCTGCTCGGCGCTGCTCATGGGCCTCGGCTTCCCGCCGCTCTATTCAGCCGGCCTGGCGCTCATCGCCAACACGGCCCCCGTGGCGTTCGGCGCCATCGGCACACCCATCCTGACGCTCGCCGCGGTGACGGGCCTCGACGCCTTCACGCTCGGCGCCATGGCGGGCCGCCAGCTCCCGTTCGTCTCGCTCATCGTGCCGGCCTGGATGGTCGTGGTCATGGCCGGCTGGCGCGGGATGTGGAGCGTGTGGCCGGCCGTGCTCGTCTGCGGCGCCAGTTTCGGCCTCGTGCAGTTTGCGTGGAGCAACTTCGTCGGGCCCGAGCTCGTGGACATCGCCGCCGGGGCCGCCTCCATCGGCGCGCTGGGCTGGTTCGTCCGCGTCTGGCACCCCAAGGACCACTGGGACTTCCCGGACGCGAGCCGGAGTGAAGTGCCCCAGACCGCGTTTGCGCCCGGCGCGCTCCGCCGCGCGTGGATGCCGTGGGTGTTCCTCAGCGTGTGCGTGGTCACGTGGGGCCTGCCGGCCACCAAAGCGCTCTTCAACGGCGGCCCGGCCGGGCTCGCGTCGTACCGCGCGGGCGAACGCGTGACCCCCAACCCGATTCTCGCACCCGTGCTCAACGTGCCGGGGCTCCACCGCACCGTCTTCCGCGACTTCCCCGTGGTGCCGGAGAAGGTGGATCCCGCGCAGATCGCCGACGCCGACTACCGCGGGCGCCACGCGGAGGCCGCGCAGTACACCATCAACTGGGCGTCGGCGACGGGCACGGCCATCCTCGTGGCGGCCCTGGCCTCGGCGCTGTACCTCGGCGTGCCGTTCCCTCAGCTGCTGGGGGTCGCCCGCATGACGCTGGTCCGCATGCGCTTTCCGCTCCTGACGATCATGCTGATGCTGTCGCTCGGCTTCGTCACGCGCTACGGCGGCACCGACGCCACGCTCGGCCTCGCCTTCACCAAGACGGGCTGGATGTACCCGTTCTTCGCCGCGTATCTCGGCTGGCTCGGCGTGGCGCTCACCGGCTCGGACACCAGCTCGAACGTGCTCTTCGGGAGCCTGCAGCAGATTACCGCCCAGCAGCTCGGGCTCAACCCGGTGCTCATCACCACCGCCAACAGCACCGGCGGCGTCATGGGCAAGATGATCGACGCCCAGAGCATCGTCGTGGCCACGGCCTCGACGGGCCAGGTCGGCCAGGAGGGCAAGATCCTGCGCTTCGTCTTCTGGCACAGCATCGCGCTCGCCGCCATCATGGGGCTCATCGTGATGGCGCAGGCGTACCTGTTCCCGTGGATGATTCCGGGGTGACACTGAACAAGAACCGGACGCTTTGACGAATGACGAATGGCGAATGACGAATGACGAATGACAAACAAGGACTGACAGGGTTTGTCATGTGCCATTTGTCATTGGTCATTGGTCATTGGTCATTGGTCATTTGCCATTTGTCATTTGTCATTTGTCATTTGTCAAGGCAACCGCACAGGGGGTGTTATGAGGGGCACGGCCATCATCGTCGTCATCCTGCTGGTCGGGGCGAGCGTGGCGGCGCAGGGGCCGCCGAGCCGGCCGCTCACGCCGGAGGAGGAGAAGGCGCGGCAGGCGCGGCAGGCCGCCGCGGCGCCGGATGCGCCGCGGCCCATCGACATGCTCGACACGGTCTGGATCGAAGAGCAGACCTGGATGGAGACGCGCGACGCCATCCGGGCGGGCAAGACGGTGGCCATCGTCGGCTCCGGCGGGCTCGAGCAGAACGGCCCCTACATGCCGAACGGCAAGCACAACTTCGTGCTCCGGGCGACCTGCGAGGCCATCGCGCGCGAGCTGGGCAACGCCCTGTGCGCGCCCATCGTGACGCTCGAGCCCGGCAACCCCGAGCGGCCCGGCCTGACGCCAGGGAGCGTCTTCATCACGCAGGACACCTTCAAGGCGGTCCTCCGCGACCTGTCGACGAGCCTGAGGACGATGGGCTTCAACGACATCGTGTTCATCGCCGACAGCGGCGGCAACGTGCGCGGGATGACGGAGGTGGCGGGCGAGCTCAACGCGAAGTGGATGGGCGCGCGCGGCCGCGTCCACTACATCGACGCCTACTACGAGGAAGACAAGTGGAGCTACGCCTTCCTCAAGTCGATCGGCATCTTCCAGCAGCCCGACGTGCAGTCGGCGACGCGCTACGACATCCACGACGACTACCACTACGAGGCGCTCGTCGCCCTGACGATCCCCGTGCAGCTCCGCGAGCCGCAGCGGAAGAAGGCGGGCCGCTTCAGCATCAACGGCGTGGAGATGGAGTCGACGGCGAAGGTGCTGGAGAACGGGAAGAAGATCCTCGCGGACCGCGTGCGGATCACCGCCGCGGCGATCAGGAAGGCGATCAGGAGTCAGTAGCCAGCAGACTGGTCGCCAGACTGGCAACCGACTGCTGGTTACTGACTGCTGACTGCTGACTATTGCCTACGGCATCCGCATCATCTCGTTGAAGGTCACCGTCACGGCTGTCGTCTCGCCCGGAATGATGGGGGCCGGCGGGCCGGGCTGGGCGCCGCTGTAGACGCCGATGGGCGAGCCGGAGGGCGGCGGCGCCATGCCCCCGAAGCCGCCGGCCTCGTCGTAGGCGACGGCCACGTAGACGGCCTTCGCCGTGATGCCCTTGAAGGTGATGGTGTCGCCGTTTTTCTCGATGGACGCCTCGTCGAACGGCATGGCGCCCGGGCCGAGGTCCGGCGTATCGAAGAGCCACACCCACACCCGGTGATTCGCGTCGACGGTGCCCTTGCCGACGTACTTGACGGTGACGGCCAGGTCGCTGACGGCCCCCGCATCCCGCTCTGACTCGGCGGCAGGCACGGCTGCGGCAAGGGTGGCGACGATGGCGAGGCTGAGCGCGGCGGTTCGGATTCCTCTGGTCATCTGCAGGCTCCTGTCATGTCGTAGACCCGACACGAGCTCAGACGGCCTGCGCCCCCGCCCGGTGCGCCTACGGACGGCCAGCGGCCCGATCGGCCCCTCGAACGGCCATCCCCACCCCTTGCCCGGCCCGGCGCGACACCCCGCGCAGAACCCCGCGAAGGACCCCTGGAACCCTTGGAACCCCCAGAACCCCGTCAGATCGTCCTGACTCGCCCGCCCGCCGGGCGCTCCAGCGCGCCGCGCGCCGCCTCGACGATCGCGTCGGCCGGGTTCTCGAGACCCACCAGGATGTAGCCATCGGAGACTTCAGGATCGTAGAGCCGGGGACCGCGGTTGGGGAGCTTCGCCGTGATAAAGAGCGTCACCACGGTCGCCAGGATGGCCCCGAGCATCGTCATCTCGAACATGATGATGGCGTTCGGGTACGCCGCCACGATGGGCATGCCGGCCGTGTCGAGCGCCCATGCCGTCTGCATGTAGCGGAGCGCGAGGTACGACAGCACGAAGCCCGCGGCGCCGCCGCCGCCAGCGATCCAGTACAGCCACGTGGCCTTGTCGCGGTGGCTGAACTCGTACTCCTCGAACGGCTCCGACGAGATCACGACGATGTCGCGGTCGTTCACACCGGCCCGACGCAGGTGGTCCACGGCCTCCTGGGCGGCGTCCGGATCCGGGTAGAGCCCGTAGATCGCGTTCACGGCCGCACCCTCCACAGACCGGCGGCTTCCTCGTCTTCCTCGGGCAGCGCGTGGCGGTGGGGATGCTGGCCCACCTTCATCTCCCAGATGGAGATGATCGGCACGAACCTGGCGAAGAGCGTGTAGAGCAGCGCCATGGCGCCGAAGGTGGACGCCATGATGACGATCTCGATGGGCTCCGGCCCGTAGGTGCCCCAGCTGTACGGCAGGGCCTTGTGGCCGAGCGACGGCACCACGATGAGGTAGCGTTCGAGCCACATGCCGATGAGCACCGTGACGGAGGCGAAGACCACGCCCGGAATGGTGCGGAGCTTCCGCAACGCCAGGATGGGGAACGGGATGAGGAAGTTGCACGCCACCATGGTCCAGAAGAGCGGCGCGTAGTTGCCGGTCTGGTGCGTCCAGAACACCGACATCTCGCTGTGCTCGTTGCCGTACCACACGGTGAGGCGTTCGGCGAAGACGAAGTACACCCAGAGCAGGCTCATGAGCAGCAGGAGCTTGCCGAGGTTCTCGAAGTGCATGGGGTGGAGGTATGCCTCGAGCTTCAGCGCACGCCGCAGCACGGCCATGGCGACGATGAGCGCGGCGATGCCGCTGAAGATGGCGCCGGCCACGAAGTAGGGCCCGAAGATGGTGGAGTGCCACATGGGCACCGGCGCCATCGAGAAGTCGAACGAGACGATGGTGTGCACCGAGACGGCCACGGGCAGAATGGCGATGGCCATGATCTGCATGGCGGCCTCCAGGCGGTGCCACTGCTTGGTGGTGCCCTGCCAGCCGAGCGCGAGCGCGCCGTAGATGCGGCGCCGGAGCCCGGTGGATCGGTCGCGGACGAGCGCGAAGTCCGGAATCATCGGGAGCACCAGGAACAGCAGGCTCCCGAGCAGGTACGTGTTGATGGCGAAGAAGTCCCAGACCAGCGGCGAGCGGAAGTTGGGCCAGAGATCGCGCGAGCTCGGGTACGGGGCCATCCAGAAGAAGAGCCACGGCCGGCCCAGGTGGATGAGCGGGAACATGGCGCCGATCATCAGCGCGAAGACCGTGATCACCTCGGCGCACCGCGTCACGGGCCGGCGCCACCGCGCGTTCACGAGCCGCAGGATGGCCGAGATGAGCGTGCCTGCGTGGCTGATGCCGATCCAGAACACGAAGTTCGTGATGTAGAAGCCCCAGAACACGGGCCACCGCTTGCCGGTGACGCCGATGCCGTTCCAGATCTGGTAGCCCCAGGCCGCAAGCCCGCTGGCGACGACGGTGCCAAGCGCCAGGGCAAGGCCGTAGAACCACACCGAGGTGTGGAAGAGCGGCCGGACGAGATCGTCGGCGAGCGACCTATCGAGCGTCCGATTCATCCCAGGCCAGCTTTGCGAGATAGGTGATCTTCGGCTCGGCGCCTGTTTCCTCGAGCAGCTTCGAGCCGCGGGGCGACCGCGCGAGCCGCGACACGCGGCTCTCGGGGTCGTTCAGGTCGCCAAAGACGATGGCGCTCGTCGGGCAGGCCTGGGCGCAGGCCGGCTGCAGCTCGCCGTCGCGGAGCGCGCGCCCCTCGGCCTTCACCACCGTCTTCGCCGCCTTGATGCGCTGCACGCAGAACGTGCACTTCTCCATGATGCCGACGCCGCGCACGGAGACATCGGGGTTGAGCTGCAGGTTGAGCGGCTTCTCCCAGACCGGGTTGAAGAAGTTGAAGAACCGCACGTTGTAGGCGCAGGCGTTGCCGCAGTAGCGCGTGCCGATGCAGCGGTTGTAGACCTGCGCGTTGAGCCCTTCCTCGGTGTGATGGCTCGCGTAGGTCGGGCACACCGCCTCGCACGGCGCAGCGTCGCACTGCTGGCAGAGCACGGGCCGGAACTTGACGCGGACGTCCGGGAAGTCGCCCTCGACGTAGCGCTCCACGCGCATCCAGTGCATGGCGCGGCCGCGCGCCGCCTGCTCCGGGCCGACGGTCGGAATGTTGTTCTCGGCATGGCACGCGGTGACGCAGGCCTCGCAGCCCGTGCAGCGGTCGGCGTCCACGGCCATGCCCCAGCGGTACGGCATCGCTATCGGCCCTCGTGCGTGTCGGGGCGCTCGCGCGTCGCGCCCGCGAAGAGAATGAGCGAACCGTCGCCGCTGCCGGCGCGCGTGATCTGCACGCGCGTGGCCGACCACGCCGGCATGCCCGTGGCCTCGTCGGTGAGCGGTGCCAGGATGGCGAGCGGGTTCACGCCCCGCCCGCTGGCGTACCGCGTGAACTCGGTGTGGCCCTGCCCCACCGGCATGGCCACAGCGTCAGGCCCCACCGACGGCAGCAGGACGGCTGGCGCACGCAGGACACCGTGGGCCGAGCGCACCTCGACGATGTCGCCCTGGGCGATGCCGAGGCGTTCGGCGGTGCGCGGGTTGACCTCCACCCAGCTGCTCCACATGCCCGACGTGAGCGGATCGGGCATCTCCTGCAGCCATGGCAGGTGCGCGAGCGACCCGTCGAGGAAGTTCTGCGAGGCGTACGGGAGGAAGTGGAACGGGAATTCCCCCGCCTCGCCATCGAAGCGCGGCGGCGCCCACGCCGCCGCGGCCGGCGCGTCGGCGGTCGCGCGCGCGCGCGACGGGCCGGATGCGGACGCGGGCGTTGCTGGCGCGGCAGCCGAGACGAACGCCTCGAAGGTCTCGGGCAGGCCGGCGAGCGGCCGCGCCAGCCGTCGCGAGACGTCCAGCAGCACGTCGGGCATCGATCGCGTCCGGTGCAGCGGGCGCATGACCGGGCCGGCCACGCGCGGCGAGCTGTCGCTGCCCGCCGGCGGCGCGTCGACCCACGACTCCAGGAACGAGTGATCGGGCAGGATGAGGTCGGCGAACGCGCTCGTCTCGTCGATGAACGAGCCGAACGAGACGATGAACGGGATGGCGCGCAGGCGCTCGGCCACCCGCCACGAGGGGGGCGCGTCGAACACCGGGTTCGCCTCGTCCAGCAGCAGCACCGTCGGCGCCGCCTCGAGCAGCGACGCGAGGCCGGCGGGCGAGGCGGGCGCGGGCACGTCGGGCGGCACGACGAGACCACCCGGCTGTCCGACGCTCCCGAGCAGGGCGTTGAGCGCGTTCACCGCCAGCGCGTGGAAGAGCCCGTTGGTGTGCGCGAGCGCGGGCCCGCCGATGAGCACGGCCGCGGGCGGGTGGTTCGCCAGCTCCCGCGCGAGCCGCTCTACCCTCGCGGCCGCAACACCGGTGATCTCCTCCACGCGCGCGGGCGTGTATTCGGAGAGCCCCTCGCTCCAGCCCGCGATGGCCGCGCCGGCCCGGCCGGCGTCGGACGCCTGGCGGAGGCCCGCGGCAAGCATCACGTGCGCCAGGCCGAGCGCGAGCACGCCGTCGGTGCCCGGCCGGATGGCCACCCACTCGTCGGCGCTGGCGCCGGTCGTGGACATGCGTGGCTCCACCTGCACGAGCTTGCCGCGCACGCCGGGACGGCCCTGGCGCATCCGGCCGTAGCCGACGCCGAACGTCACGGGAGCATGCCACGTGCCGAGGAAGTCGGCGCCGAACGCCATCACGTAGCGGGAGTCGGCGAGGTCCACCATCGGCATCGCGTGCGACCCGAAGCTCACGCCGTTCGCGCGCCTGAGGACATCGTCACCCATCGCCTCCCACGCGACGGGCGCGCGGCCCCCGAACCCTTCGAGCACGCGGGCCACCAGCGCGGCGCGAAGCGGTCCGCGCGGCCGGGACACGCACGCGAGCCCCGCGGTCTCGCCGGCAGCGGCCAGCGCATCGAGCTGCGCGACGACCTCGGCCAGGGCCTCGTCCCAGCCGATGGGCACGAAGCGCGCCTCACCACGCTCGCCGGCGCGCTTGAGGGGCTCGGCCACGCGATCGGGGTGGTAGGTCACCTGGATGGCCGCCTGCCCGCGCGGGCAGAGCTTGCCGCGGCTGACCGGATCGTCGGGGTTGCCTTCGAGCTTCTTCGCCAGCGCCATCCGCATGACGCCGGCCTGGCCGTTCCGGAAGACCTCGGCGTCCCCTTCCATCACGCGCGCGACGACCCCGCACCCGGCGGCGCACAGCGGGCAGTAACTGGGCTTCCACGTCGCGACACCCGGGACGAGGTCGTCCTCCGGGATGAAGCGGATGATCTGGTGCTCGGGATTGCCGCAGGCGGCGAGCGCGGCCGCCGTGCCCGTGACGGCGGTGACCTTGATGAACTGCCGGCGATCCAGCGGGCTCATGGCGGCTCAGTAGTGGCAGGTCAGGCAGTCGTTGGACGCCTGCCTCGCCGTGTGGCAGTTCACGCAGAACGCCATGTCCATGTCGACGGCACGTACGGCCACGGTCTGCTCGGCCAGGTTCCCGTGGCAGGTGGCACAATCCACGCCGGCCCGGCCATGGGGCGCGTGCTCGAAGCGCACGTGCGCCTCGCGCGGCCAGCCGTAGACGCGCTGCCACTGGAGGTCGAGGCCTTGCTCGGCGAGCGCCGTGATGTGCTGGATGGTCGGGCGGTCGGTCGCAATCTGCGAGTGACAGATCAGACAGGTGGACACGCTTGGAAGCCCGGCGACCGGCCCCTGCTCGACGCCCGCGTGACAGTCGGTGCAGGCGGCCCCCATGTCGAGGTGGAGCCGGTGCGAGAAGTCGATGGGCTGCCGCGCCTCGGCCCGGAGCCCGAAGAAGGCGCGGATGGCCGCGCCCGCGCTGGCGTGGGCCGGCGTGAACACGGCCGGCGTGCCCCAGCGCGACACGCCGCTCGCGCGCTCCTGGACCCCGGCGAGGCCGCCGCTGTTGGCCACACCGCACGCCATGGTGGCCGCCAGCACGACGAACGCCAGCGGCAGGATCAGCCGCGCGGCGAGGCTACTGCGGCTTGGCGGCACTGAGGCTGCGCACGAAGTTGACGAGGTGCCACATGTCGGTCTCGGCGAGCTTGCCTTTGAGGCCCTTCATGTCGTACGCGGGCGGCGCGCCGTTCTCGATGACCCAGAAGATCTCCCCGTCCGACGACCCGCGGTCCCACGTCGCGTCGGCCAGGTTCGACGGCTTCATGTTCTTGGGCGCCATGGCGCTATCGGCCCGGCCGGTGGTGCCGTGGCAGAAGCGGCAGTACTTCGCGTACAGCTTCGCGCCGGCGTCAACCGAGGCGGCCGAGGCGGCCACCGGGTTCTTGAGCTTCTTCGCCTCGGCGGGCACCGCGGCGGGAGGCGCCTGGGCCGCCACGCCCGCGGCGGACAGGGCGATCAGCGTGGCGACGGCGGCGGCGTACAGGCCTCGGGTCACACGAACCATGCGCGGGGGGCTCCTTCACGCAAACTGCTGCTGGGATGTTGCGGCGTCGACCGCGGGCTGCGACCTCCGCCGGCGCGCGCGGCATTGTCACACAGGCTGCAAGGGCTTGCAACCAAAGGTCTCGTAATGTCTCCCAGTCGCTTTGCGAATGGGTCCGGGCTCAGAACTTCCGCGGCCGCACCACCTGCACGTCCGTGACGTACACGATCAGCGCGTAGTGCGGCAGCCACTGCGCCTCGATCCGGCCCAGAATGCGCTCCGCCAGCGCCTCGTCGCACACGATCTCCATCCGGATGTTGCTATCCCCCTCCCAGGCCGCGGGCCGGTCGCCGTGCGTGCCGCGCCCCCGCACGTCGTGGACGGTCAGTCCCCTCACGCCGAGCGCCGCCGCCATCGACAACCCGGGGTTGGCCTCGGGCACCGCGACGCGAAACGCCGCCGGCACGGCGATGTGCGAGCCGCTGGCGGCCATGACGGCGATGAGGGTGGCGCCGCCTGCCGACAGGCCGATGGCGCGCCCCAGCAGCGCCCCGATGACGGCGCCCACGAGCGGCATCACCACGCCAAACCCGATGAGGAACGGTCCCACCCGCCGCACGTCCGGCAGCCGCACGGCCGTCGCGATGCCCATCTCGAGCAGGAACAGCGCCAGGAAGCCGCGGAACAGGTCGAAGAAGAAGCTGCCCAGCGCGTCGCGCAGCCCGTTGCCGCCCAGCCAGCCGATGAGACGCCGCCCAGGAGCAGAAAAACGCTCTTGCCGAGCAGCACCTCGCGGGCGATCTCGCGGCGCCGGGCCAGCAGGACCGGATCGAGGCCTGGCACCATGGGGCGGGTCGCCTACGGTGCCGCGAGGTAGGCGTCGACGATCTGCTCCAGCACCGGCAGCGGCACGGCGCCGTGCCCGAGCACGACGTCGTGGAAGCGGCGGACGTCGAAGCGTGGGCCGAGCGTCTCCTCGGCGCGCGCGCGCAGCTCGCGGATCTTCAGCTCGCCCATCTTGTACGAGAGCGCCTGGCCGGGCCACGAGATGTACCGATCCACCTCGGTGGTGCACTCGTGCACCGAAAGCGCCGTCTGGCTAGCCAGGTAGTCGATGGCCTGCTGGCGCGTCCACCCCTTCGCGTGCAGGCCCGTGTCCACCACGAGGCGCGCCGCGCGCCACATGGAATAGGTGAGGCGGCCGACGTTGCTGTACGGATCGGTGTAGAAGCCGGCCTCGAGGCCCAGCCACTCGGCATAGAGGCCCCAGCCCTCGCCGAACGCCGAGATGTAGCTCCAGCGGCGGAAGGGCGGGATGTTCTCGATCTCGTAGGAGAGCGCAATCTGCAGGTGGTGTCCCGGCACGGCCTCGTGCAGCGTGAGCGCCTCGAGATTGTAGAGCGGGCGCGTGTCGAGCGCGTAGGTGTTCACCCAGTAGTAGCCCGGCTCGGTGCCGGTGGGCGGATTGCCCGAGTAGCGCCCGGCCGTGTACTTCGGCGCCAGGTACGCGGGCACGGGCTCGACCCCGTACGGCTGGCGCGGCAGGCGCCCGAAGAGACTCGGGAGCTTGCCGTCCATCCGCTTGGCGATGAACGACGCGCGCGACAGCAGCTCGTCGGCCGTCTTCGGGTAGAAGCGCGGGTCGGTGCGCAGGAAGCGGAGGAACTCGGCGAACGACCCCTTGAACCCCGTGGCGCGCATGGCCTGGTCCATCTCCGCCTCGAGCGCGGCCACCTGCTCGAGCCCGATCTGGTGCACCTCGTCGGCGGTGAGATCGAGCGTCGTGAAGCGGCGGACCAGAAACGCGTAGTAGTCGGCCCCGCGCGGCAGGTCGCTGGCCGCCAGCGTCTCGCGCGCGCCCGGCAGGTACTCCTTCGTGATGAACTCGAGGAACCGCCCGTACGCCGGTACCACCTGGTCGGTGAGCGTCGCGCGCGCGCGCGCCTCGAGATCCGCGCGGGCGGCCGCGTCGAGGGACGCGGGCATCCGCGTGAACGGCTCCCACAGCGCGTGCCGCTCGGCGGGGCCGGCGGCGAGCGGCTCGATGGACGTCTCGATGCCGGCCAGCGCCGCGCGCGGGATCGTGACGCCCTTCGACAGGCCCTCACGCATCAGCGCGATGTGGCCGTCGACGTACCGCGGGATGGCGGCCAGCCGCGCGAGGTACTTCCGGTAGTCGTCCGCCGTGGCAAAGGGCATCTGCCGATGCATGAGCGCCAGCTCGGCGTGGAAGCCCGAGTCGGCGTTGAGGGGCATCAGGTGCTCGTCGAACGACCAGGCCTGCCGGCGCTCGTCGAGCTGCGCCCGGAACATGTCGTAGTTGATGCGGTCGGCCGGCGCCAGCCGGTCGCGATCGATGGCCGCCAGCTCGTCGAGGAACGCCTCGGTCCGGCTGCGCCGCGCCGCGAACGCCGCCGCGCTGACGTCCTGGAGCCGGTCGTCGTAGCGATGGTCCCCGATGGACGACGCCAGCAGCGGCGAGTCCTCGAGCCGCCACTGCCACTCGCGCTCGAAGAGCGCCTCGAGCGCCGTCCGGGCGCTCGCCGCCGGGTCGGCAGGCGGCGTAGCGGCCCTGCCACACCCGGCCAGGAGGCCTGTCACGCCCGCCGCGACGACCGCGAGCCCCAGCCGGGTGGTGGACCACGGCGCGCGGCTCATGGCCGGCTCGTCTCGAGCCCGGGCGTGAGCCCCAGGTTCCACATGATGAACGCGTAGATGTCGGCCGTCGCCTCGATCTGCTTGGCCGTGCTGCTCGCGCCGTGCCCCGACTTGGTCTCGATGCGGATGAGCACGGGATTGTCGCGGCTCGCCTTCGCCTGCAGCGTCGCCGCGTACTTGAACGAGTGCGCGGGGACGACGCGATCGTCGTGGTCGGCCGTGGTGATGAGGGTGGCAGGGTACTTCACGCCCTCCCGGATGTTGTGGAGCGGCGAGTAGGCGTAGAGCGCCTTGAACTCCTCGGGGTTGTCCGACGAGCCGTAGTCCGCAATCCAGTTCCACCCGATGGTGAACTTGTGGAACCGCAGCATGTCCATCACGCCGACCTGCGGGATGGCGACGCGGAAGAGCTCCGGCCGCTGGTTCATGACGGCGCCCACGAGCAGCCCGCCGTTCGAGCCGCCCTGGATGGCCAGCCGCGACGGCGAGGTGTACTTCTGGGCGATCAACCACTCGGCCGCCGCGATGAAATCGTCGAAGACGTTCTGCTTGTGGAGCTTCGTGCCGGCCTGGTGCCACGCCTCGCCGTACTCGCCGCCGCCGCGCATGTTCACGCTGGCGTAGATGAAACCCTCTTCGAGGAGCGCCAGCCGGAGCGCGTTGAACGACGGCGCCGTCGTGATGTTGAACCCGCCGTACCCGTACATGAGCACGGGGGCGTTCCCGTCGCGCGCCACGCCCTTCCGGTAGGTCAGGAACATCGGCACCTTCGTGCCGTCGCGGCTCGGGAAGAACACCTGCGTGGTCTCGTACCGCTCCGCGTCGAACCCGGGGATGTCGGACGTCCGGAACGCCTCGCTCCGCTTCGACGCGAGGTCGTACCGGTAGATGGTCGGAGGCGTGGCAAACGACTGGAAGGTGTAGAACACCTCCTTGTCGTCGCGGTTGCCGCTCGAAACGGCCGCCGTGCCCAGGCGCGGCAGCGGCACCTCGTTCTCGAGCCGGCCGTCGAAGCCGTACACCTCGACGCGCGTCGCCACGTCCTTCAGGTACTGCGCAAACAGCCGGCCGCCGGCCGCCGAGATACCCTCGAGCGGCTCGGGCTTCTCCGCAATCACCGTCTGCCAGTTCGCTTCGGCCGGGTTGGCCGGGTCGATGCGGACGATGCGGCCGTTGGGCGCCCGGTGATTGGTGTAGACCAGCAGCGCCGGGCCATCGTTGTCCACGAGCGAGAACGTCGAGTCGCCGATCTCGCCGATCACGGGCTGGAACGTCCGGCCGGCCGCCGCCAGGTCGCGCAGGAAGAGCGCGTTGCCGCGTTTGCCCGTGCCTCGGTCCGAGATGGTGAGCAGCGCATAGCGCTCGTCCTCGGTGGTCTCGACGGTGTGGAACCGCTGCGGGTGCGCCCGATCCTCGTACACCTTCTCGTCCTGCGCCTGGGGCGTGCCGAGCCGGTGGTAGAAGACCTGGTGATGCTCGTTGGCCGACGACAGCTCACGCCCCGTGGGCGGCTCGGGGTAGCGGCTGTAGTAGAAGCCGTTGCCGTGCCACGCAACCCCCGACACCTTCACCCACTCCACCTTGTCGTCGAGCGTGCGCTTGGTCGCGATCTCGATGACCCGGTACTCCTGCCAGTCGGACCCGCTGCGCGAGATGCCGTAGACCGCGTGGCGCCCGTCCCTGGACGGCGCAAACGCCGTCAGCCGCACCGTGCCGTCTTCGGACCACGTGTTCGGGTCGATCAGCACCTCCGGCGCGCCGCTGAGCCCCTGCTGCACGTAGAGCACGCTTTGGTTCTGGAGCCCGTCGTTCTTGCGGAAGAAGTACCACTCCCCCTTCCGCGAGGGCGCCGAGTACTTCGGGTAGTCGAAGAGCTGCTCGAGCCGGGCCTTGAGGCGGGCGCGATATGGAATCCGCTCGAGGTACGCGAACGTCACGGCGTTCTGCGCCTCGACCCACCTCGCGGTCTCGGCCGACGTGTCGTCCTCGAGCCAGCGGTAGGGGTCGGGCACCGTCGTGCCGTGGTACACGTCCACGTGATCCACGGTCCGCGTCACCGGGTACGAGAACGGCTGCGCCGCAACCAACGCGCCCGCCGCCAGAAGCACCGCCACGCCGGCCGTCATCCTGTTGGTCATCTCCCCAGCCCCCCTACCCGCCCTACCTGCCCCACCCGCCCTACCCGCCCTACCCGCCCCACCCGCCGAATCCTACCCGAATCCCCCCGTTGACCACCCGCCCGTCGAGCGGCCCCCACGCGTCCACTGTCCAGCGGCCGTCGGGACGTCGGGCGGGACGGATGAGCGGCTCGTGCCGGCTCTGCCGGACGTTGCCGGCGTTCTCGACGTTGACGAACACGCGGACGCGCCCGACGCGGCGCTCGAAGAGCGCCCCGACCAGCACATGACGGGGGCTGCGATCGCGATACGGGTCGTCATCGAGGGTCTGGGCGCCGATGTAGTACGTCTCGAGGCCGACGCGGCCCTCCTCCGTCTCCCACATCAGGTTGAACGACGCCACGTGGTCCGGGGTCAGGGGCACGCTCCGGCGGACGCGGGCCCCGGGCGCCGGCTCGGTCGCGCGCGTCAGCGCATGCGTGGCCATCACGAGCAGCGCCCGGCGGCGGTAGCGGAAGCTGGCTTCGGTGCCCCACGTGCGCGTCGGCTCCGGCGCGTTGATGAGCGCCACCGACGCCGGGCCCGTCTCGACGATCTGCACGGCATCGTCCACGATCGAGCCGAACAGCGTGCCGCTCAGCTCGAATGGCCCGCGGGTCCACGCCAGGTCGGCGGAGGCGGCGCGCGCGCGCTCCGCGGACAGGCCCCCGAGCGGCGCCAGGCGCGACAGCCCCGTCTCGTCCGTCTCCTCCGTGAAGGGCGTCGGCGCGAAGGCGGCGGCGCCGGCGGACAGCCGCAGCGTCCACGCGGAGGCCGGCCGCAGGAGCGCCGACAGCCGCGGGCTCACGAGCGTGCCGTACTCGTCGTGCCAGTCGACGCGGGCGCTGAGCGAGGCGGACGCCGCGGGGCCGAGGACCACGTCGTCCTGCACGAACACCCCTGGCACCACGAAGCGGTAATCGAAGGCCGGCAGGGTGCGCGCGTCGTAGCGATCCTGCTGCACGGCGGCGCCCGCGACCCACGTGTGCGCGCCGTTGACGCCGGTGACGGTCGCCTCGCCGAACCAGGCGGAGCGGACGCCGTCCTCCTCCGCCTCGCCGAACGCCTGGTGCCGGCCGAAGCGGGAGTACGAGCCGCGCGCCGACACGACCCGCCCGCCCGCGGTGACCATTCGCGCGACCACGCCTGCATCGGCGCGCCGTGACGCGACGGCCTCCGCGAACGGGCGCCCGTCGGGCGCGGTCCGGCCCGACACGGTTCCGCCCTCCCGGTTCTCGCCGATGACGCCGGCCGTGGCGAAGAGCGTGCGGCCGGTCCCGGAATCGAAGTAGACGCGGGGCCGGACGACGCCCCGCTCGTACCCCGCCACGTCCGTCCATCCGTCGTCATCCAGATCGCGCCGCGCCTGGCCGTGGTAGCCGCCAAGCAGCGACCAGCGCCAGCGGTCGCCGGGCACGTGGCCGAGCCACGTCGTGAGATCGCGGCCGCCGTTGGACGTGACATTGACGAGGGCCTCGCGCGCGGTCTCGCGCGGACGGCGGGACACGAGGTTGATGACGCCGCCGAGCGCGGCCGGCCCATACAGGGCCGACGCGGCGCCCTTGATGATCTCGACCTGCCCGAGGTCGAGCGGCGGGACCTGCAGGAGCCCGAGCGAGTCGCCCGAGGCGCCGTACAGCGGGAGGCCGTCGGCCAGCATCTGCGCGTAGCGGCCTCGCAGGCCCTGGATGCGCACGTTGGCCGCGCCGAGCGACGGCGCCGTCGTCTGCACCCGCAGGCCGGTGGTCTCGCCAAGGAGCATCGCCACGCTGCCGGGCGTCATGAGCGCCTTCTCCTCGATCTCCTCGCGGCCGATGACCTCGACGCGCAGCGGCTCGTCCTGGAGCCGTCGATCGGCACGCGTCGCCGTCACGACGACGTCTTCCTCGAACTCCAACTCGGGCTCGGCGGGCTGCGGCGGCGGCGGCGGTGAAGCGGGCGCGGGTTGCTGGCCGGCCAGCACGGGCGCGGCGACGAGGGCGAGGGCCAGCGCGCGCGCGATGGCGCGCGCTGCTAGGAGCTTGCTGAAAAACCATTCAGTTTTGGGGATCGACAGATCGTCGATCGCGTACTACCATGTCGGGCATGCGAGGAGACGACCGCCAGCCCGATGCGATGTTCAGTTATGTCTCTGCCGAG
>JBFMCA010000063.1:0-25416 GCA_040754955.1 Acidobacteriota bacterium
GCGTCGGGCGCCGGCTGCAGCGGCGAGCGCGGCGCGCCGCCGCGGAAGCCGAGCAGGTCGAGCGCGGCCTTGAGGCCTGGCACGCCGTGCAGGCTGCCGATGAGCCGCGCAATGTGGAGCACCTTCCGCTGCAGCGCGAGCGCCTCGTCGGCGCGCCCCGCGCGCGCCCACTCGAAGATGTCCACGCACTCGTCGGGCACGACGTTGGAGAGCGCCAGCACCGCGCCATGCGCGCCCACCATGGCCGCCGAGTAGAGCGACTGCCCCGACCCGCACAGCACGGTGAAGCCGGGCCGCGTGCGCGTCACGTAGTCGCCGATGGCCAGCATGTCGTTGCCCGAGTCCTTGAGCCCGACGATGTTGGGGTGCTCGCTCAGCGTGGCCACGGCGTCGGGATGCAGGTTCACCGCGGTGTACATCGTCACGTTGTAGAGGAGCACGGGCCTGGGCGAGTGGTCGGCCACCTCGCGATAGAAGCGCACGAAGGCCTCGGTGGTCATCTGCGGCTTGTAGAACGAGGGCGTGCGCACCATGACGGCGTCCACGTCCATCGCGGCGGCGCGCTTCGTGGCGGCAATGGTGGCGCGGGTCGACTCGCGGCCCGTGCCGGCCAGCAGCGTCCGGCCCTTCGGGACGGCCTCGCGGACGGCGGCGATGGCGCGATCCGCCTCATCGTCGTCGAGCTGCGGCGCCTCGCCGTTGGACCCGAGCACGACGATGCCCGTGAGGCGCGTCGGCAGCAGGCGGGCGACGTTGGCTTTGAGGCCGGCGACGTCGATCTCGCCGGCATCGGTGAAGGGCGTGGTGATGGGGGTGAAGATGCCGGTGAGCGTCATGACCGCGACAATTTTATCGCGGAACGCTCGAGCAGCAGGTTGGTGGCCAGCGCGACGGCGAAGATGGCGGCCGCCGGCGCGAGCGTCCACGGAAAGCGCGCCAGCGCGTTCACGTTCGACGCCTCGATGAGCATGGTGCCCCACGAGGCCGTCTCGTCCGGAAAGCCCAGACCGACATAGGACAGCGTGGCCTCGGCGAGGATAAAGGCCGGCAGCAGGAGGGTGGCCTGCACGACGAGGTGGCCGCCGCAGCTCGGCAGGAGGTGCCGGAACACGATGCGGGCCGGCGAGGCGCCGAGTGACTGCGCCGCCGCGATGTACTCGCGCGCGCGCTCGGCGCGGATGATGGCCCGCACGCCGCGCGCCACGACGGGCCAGCCGACCAGGGCGAAGATGGCGGCCATGAGCAGGAAGATGGTGGAGGCGGGCAGCACGAGCGGCATCACCGCGCGCAGCACGAGCACGACGTAGAGGACGGGGAGCACGAGCACGAAATCCGCCGCGCGCATGAGCAGCTCGTCAATCCAGCCGCCGCGGTAGCCGGCCCAGACGCCGATGAGCGCGCCGAGGAAGAGCGCGCCCACCGTGGCGGCGATGGCGACGCCGATGGAGACGCGCGCGCCGGCGAGCAGGCGCGACAGCACGTCGCGGCCGAAACTGTCGGCGCCCAGCAGGAACACCGGCGTGCCGCCCGTGTTGGCGCTGACGAGCGCGGGCAGCGGCACGGTGCGCGACCGATCTTCCTCGTAGCGCTGATCCAGGCGGCTCACGAGCCGTATGGGGTAGACGAAGGGCGCCTGCAGGCCGGCGGGGCCCACCAGCCGCGGCGGCATGGGCGGGGCGAAGAGGAACCCGCGGTAAGCGCGGCCCGGATCGTACGGCGCGAGCCACGGCCCCAGGATGGCCGCGACGACGAGCGCCAGGATGAGCCACGACGCACGGCGCGTCATGGCTCGCGCTCCTCCGCCACGCGCGGGTCGGCCAGCGCGAGCAGCGCATCGGCGATGAGCGTGCCGAGCGCGAGAAACGCCGCGCCGGTGGCGGCGGTGCCGGCCACGAGATAGAGATCGCGCGCCCGGAGCGCGTCGAACATGAGCCGCCCGAGCCCCGGCCACGCCGTGACCACCTCGACGATGAACGAGCCGCTGAAGAGGCTGCCGATGATGAGGCCGTAGATGCCGAGGACGGGCCGGAGCGAGGCGCGCCAGGCGTGGCGGCGCACGGCGTCTCCGTAGGTGAGGCCGCGTGCGCGGGCGGCGCGGACGAAGGGCTCGGCCACCGCGTCGGCCACGGCTTCCGACTGCACGCGCTCGAGCGTGGCCGCAAACGGCAGCGCGAGCGCCAGCGCCGGGAGCGGCACGTGGCGCGCGACATCGGACAGCCACGCGCCCCACGTGCCGGACGCGGCGGCCAGCGACGTCATGCCGCCCACCGGCATCCACCCGGTGCGCGCGGCGAGGAGCACGAGGAGCAGCGCGGCGACGAGCGGCGGCACCGAGAGCGCGAGCAGCGAGAGCGCGCGCGTGACGGCCGCGCCGATGGTGTCGGGCCGGCTGCCCGTGAGGACGCCGAGCGGCAGGCCGATGAGCGTGGCCAGCACGAGCGCCGACGAGGCCAGCACTGCGGTGTTCCGCGCGCGCTCGCCCAGCAGGTCGGACACGGGGCGCGCGTAGAGGAACGACTGGCCGAAGTCCAGCCGCACGGCGTGGCTGGCCCAGTCCACGTACTGCGCCAGGAGCGGCCGGTCGAGCCCGAGCTGGGCGCGGACGCGCGCGCGCTCCTCGGCGGTCATCTCCAGCGCCTCGGCGGCGGTGGCGTCGCCCGGCGCGAGGCGCACCAGGACGAGCGAGGCGGACGACACCACGGCGACGAGGAGGAGCGCGAAGCCGGCTCGCCTCAGCAGATAGCGTCCCGCGGCCATGGCGTGGTTATTGTGACGTGGCCGGCCCCGCGGGCGTCACCGAAATCGTGTCAGCGCTCCAGAGCAGGTGCGGCCGCGCAAAGCCGGGCGAGAGGTTGAACACGCGGGCGCTGACACCCATGTAGAGCCGCGCCGCCGCGAAGTGAATCATCGGCAGCTCCTCGGAGAAGATGCGCTGCACCTCGCGGAACAGGCGCTGGCGCTCGGCGAGGTCGGTCGCGCGCGCCTGCTCGGCCATCAACGCGTCGATGCGCGCCTCCCAGTCGGTGGCTGGCGTTCGCTGCCCGATGTTCCAGACGTGCGCCGATCCCGAGCTGAGCCACAGGTCGGGCGAGAGCGCCGGGTCGAGATCCGTCGCGCCGAACACGAAGAAGATGGCCTCGAACTGGCCGTCGAGCATGCGCTTGATGAGCGCGTTGGCCTCGAGCGGCACGATGTCCATGGCCACGCCAATCTGGCGCAGCTCGTCGCGCACCACGGCCGCTCCACGTTCGAGCTGCGTGTTGCCGCGCACCGTGATCAGCGAGAACCGCGCTTCCGTCCCCCGCTCGTCCTCGAGCCACTCGTCCGCGTCGCGGTTCTGAAGCCCGAGCCCGGCCAGCAGCGCCCGGGCCTTGTCGCGCGAGAACTCGTAGCGCGGGATGCCCGGCCAGAACCACAGGCGGTTGCCGGGGGTGATCGGTCCGTGGATGGGCACGGCTTCGCCCAGGAACACCGTGTCGGCGTACGCCTCGCGGTCCACCGCGTGCGAGATCGCCTGCCGGAACTCGCGGCGCGGCAGCCATGCGCGCCGCGGATCCCGGGCCCACTGCGCCGGCCGCAGGTTGAAGAAGAAGTGGTCCACGTCGTTCGCCACGCCGATCTCGAGAAGCTGGAGCCGCCCCTGTGTGACGAGCGGGCGCAGCGTGGCGACGTCGGCTGCGCGGAGCTGCTGCTGCGTCAGGTCGATCTGCCCCGACTGCAGCCGCACGAGCTCCGCATCCTGGTCGGGCACGATCTCGAGGACGAGGCGATCCAGGTACGGCAGCGCCTCCCCGCGCTCGTCGGTTCGCCAGTAGCGCGGGTTGCGATCGAGGACGATGCGCTGGCCGGGATCGTAGCGGGCGAGCTGGAAGGGACCGATGGCGGCGAGATCGGCGGGCGGCGTCGCGGCGGACCAGGCGTCGGCGAACGTGCCCCCGGCGAGCGCCGCCTCGAGCTTGTGCCTCGGCATGATCGTGAGGTTGTCGAGGAGCCGCACGCCGGGCCCGAATGGCTCGGCGAAGGTCACCACCACCGTGTGGGGGTCGGGCGTGTCAATCCTGAGCGGCTGGCCGCCGACGAGGAGCGAGTTGCGCAGCACGCTCTTCGCTGACGGGTCGTAGACGGCCTGGAACGAGAAGGCGACGTCGGCCGACGTGAAGGGGGTGCCGTCGTTCCACGTCACGCCGTCGCGCAGCGTGAAGGTATAGGTGAGGGCGTCGGCGCTCGTCGTCCACGACTCGGCCAGCCAGGGCTCCACGTCGTGCGTGGCGCGGTTGACGCGGACGAGGCGGCCCAGCGTGAGCGTGGCGAGGAGCTCGGTCGGGTAGTCGCGCGCCGAGATGCGGTTGTACGACCGCACTTCGCTGCGGATGGACGAGGTGAGCGTGCCGCCGCGCACGGGCGCGGGCGGCGCGCCCAGGCGGTCTGCCGCCGGTGGGGCGGGCGTCATCGACCGCCACGCCATCCAGATGGTGCCGGTGATGGCGGCGATGAGCAGTAGCGTCAGCAGTGGTCGAGACTGTCGGGTCACTTTTTAGCCAGCAGGCCAAGAAATTGGCCGATCACGGACCTAGAAATTCCCACTCGAATCTGCGGGCTGCACGCAAATTCTGCACGGTTTCTGCCCGTCGGGAGCGGCTGGGCAAGGAATTGGCCGCCGTGTCGAATAGCCGTCGCCGCCGTCTCCTGGCGCATGGTAGGGCACCAACCTCAAGAAAAGCAATCACTTAGCAGAATCTGCGGCACGGGGGCCTGGTGCTGGCATCGCCTATGCGCCTGGTATGGGCGGGAGGCAGTACATGGAGTCCATGTATCTCGAACGGCAAAACTTCCAACCGCAGCTCGGCCGGAGCGTGACGATTGACCAGGCCGCGGAGCTGTTGGGCGTGTCGAGGCGGACCGTGTATTACCGCATCCGCGAAGGCCGGCTGCGCACGATTCGGACGCTGGGCGGATCCCAACGGGTGCTCGTCGACTCGCTCGACGCGCTCCGGCACAACTGACACATCGGCACTGTTCCCGAGATCTTTAACCGTTCGTCTACCCCGGAGACCGAACATGGAGACCCTGCAGCCGACCGCCTCGAGACCGACGCCGCCCGGCGTTGGCCGGTGGCTTTCGACCTGCTCCACGCTGCTGGTGGCGGCGCTCGTGGCGCTCGCGGTGCCGGCAGAGGCCGGCGGACGCAAGGCGCGCCTGTCCAGTGACCTGGTTGCGCATCTGGCCAGCGGCAGCCCCGCGCCCGTTGACGTCATCGTCACGGGGCAGGCTGAGGCGGAGCGTCTGGCACGGCGCGCCGGCGTCCGGGTGAAGAAGGCGCTGACGAGCGGCGCCGTGCTGACGGTGTCGCGCGACGCGCTGGCGGCGATGGCGGAGGACGGCAGCGTGACGCTGTCGGGCGACTCGCTTGTGCAGTCGCAGCTCGCGGTGACGACGGCGATGACGGGGGCGGCGGAGGCGTGGGCGGGGACGCTCGGGAGCCTCGGCGTGATGACGGGCCGCGGCGTGGGCGTGGCCATCATCGACTCGGGCATTGCGAACCACAGCGCGCTCTGGGGCCGCGTGGTGGCGAGCGTGGACTTCACGGATCCGAACGGTCGCGGGGCGGATCACTACGGGCACGGGACGCACGTGGCGGGCATCGTGGCGGCGGGCGTGCCGAAGAAGGACACGGGCGAAGCGGGCGTCGGCATGGCGCCTGAGGCGCACCTGGTGAACCTGAAGGTGCTGGGCGCGGACGGCTCGGGTCGCGCGAGCGATGTGATTGAGGCGATCGACTGGGCGATTCGGAACCGGAAGCGGTTCCGGATTCGGGTGATCAATTTGTCGCTGGGCGCGGCGCCGACGCAGTCGTATCGGGACGATCCGTTGTGTCAGGCGGTGGAGCGCGCGGTGCGGGCGGGTCTGGTGGTGGTGGCGTCGGCGGGCAACTACGGCGTGACGGCGGACGGGAAGACGGTGCTCGGCAGCGTGACGTCGCCGGGGATTTCGCCGTACGCGATCACGGTGGGGGCGCTCCGGACGCATGGGACTGTGGATCGGGGCGATGACGAGGTGGCGCCGTGGAGTGGCCGCGGGCCGACGCTGGTGGACGGGCTGGTGAAGCCGGATCTGGTGGCGCCGGGGAGCAAGATTGTGTCGCTGCTGGCGCCGGGGTCGACGCTGGCGCGCCAGTTTCCGGAGCGGCACGTGTTTGGCCGGGGGGCGAACGGGTATTTCGAGCTGAGCGGGACGAGCATGGCCGCGGCGGTGGTGAGCGGCGCGGCGGCGCTGCTGCTGGACGGCGAGCCGACGCTGACGCCGGTGCAGGTGAAGCTGGCCCTGCAGGCATCGGCGCGGTTCCTGCCGGAGGCGGGGCTGATTGCGGGGGGTGCGGGGAGTTTGGATCTGAAGAGCGTGGAACGTGCAGCTTCACGGCTCCGAAACCTCCCGACGCTGCCTACGGGTGCTCCAGCCACCGGATTCGCCATCGGAACCCTCGAGGGCGCCACGAGCCAGATCATCGTCTGGGGCGAGATCATCGTCTGGGGCGAGATCATCGTCTGGGGCGAGATCATCGTCTGGGGCGAAATCATTGTCTGGGGCGAAGCCGCCAAAGACATCATCGTTTGGGGCGAGGCTGGCAAGAACATCATCGTTTGGGGCGAAGCCGCCAAAGACATCATCGTTTGGGGCGAGGCTGGCAAGAACATCATCGTTTGGGGCGAAGCCGCCAAAGACATCATCGTCTGGGGCGAGGCAGCGCTGAGCCTCAACTGAATGCACGGCAGTTCGCTGAACTTCACAGGGAGTTCTTTATGAGCAAGCTGATCATCTGGGGCGAGTAGTCGGCCGAATTAGACTGACCCGGCATGAGGCCCCATCGACTGTCGGAGCTCACTCGGGCGTGCAGGTTCTACGTCCTGATCGTCTCGGCGGTGGGGCTGTGCGTCGCCGGCTTCGCTCTCGTAAAGCTCTACGAGTCACCGGTCAGCTACGAGTGGTTCACGCTCGCTGCACTCACGCTTCTCACCGGCACTTTCACTGTCCGAATTCCGGGAATCCCCGCCCGGCTATCAGTCTCGGATACCTTCGTCTTCGCCTCGGTTCTGCTCTTTGGACCCGAGGCGGGGACCATCACAGTCCTGCTCGACGCCTTAATCATCTCGCTCAGGCTCGGGCACCACACCCGGGCGCCATTCCGCGTCGTCTTCAACGTGTCCGTAGCCGCCGTGTCAACCTGGGCGGCCGCGCACGTCTTCTTCGGACTCTCAGGGATACCGCCCTACTCGATCGAGCACACGCAACTTGGCCGCATACTCTTGCCACTGCTGCTGTTCACTCTGACATACTTCCTACTCAATAGCTGGCTTGTTACGTTTGCTCTCGCCCTGGAGCAAGGCCGACCGCCGATCCCGATTTGGAAGCACAACTTCCTGTGGCTCTCAGTGAACTACTTCGGTGGAGCGTCAGTCGCCGCTCTGCTCGTATCGTACACGAAGGTCATCGACCTCTCGACTCTTGGAATTATCGTTCCACTACTTCTGATTTCCTATCTGACGTTCAAGACGTCACTCGGGCGAATCGAAGATGCGAACAAACACCTCAAGGAAGTGAACCAGCTGTATCTCTCGACGATAGAAACACTGGCGATGGCGATCGACGCAAAGGACCAGATTACTCACGGCCACATCAGGCGCGTTCAGCAGCACGCCGTCTCGCTCGCGCGCGCCCTTGGTGTCAAGGACGAGCGGCAGATCAAGGCCATTGAGGCCGCTGCGCTTCTGCACGATATGGGGAAGTTGGCCATACCTGAGTACATCCTCAACAAGCCAGGCAAGCTCTCCCCTGACGAATTCGCGATCATGAAGACTCATGCAGCGATTGGCGCTGACATCCTCTCCTCGATTGCGTTTCCGTACCCTGTCGTACCCATCGTAAGACACCATCACGAGAGCTGGGACGGAAGTGGGTATCCGGCCGGGCTTAAGGGAACGGCGATTCCGCTGGGCGCTCGTGTTCTGTCCGTTGTCGACTGCTTCGACGCTCTAACTTCGGACCGCCCGTATCGCCCCAAGGTGAGTGCTAGCGACGCCTTCGCCGTGCTGCTGCAAAGGCGTGGCACGATGTACGACCCGTTGGTGGTAGACACTTTTATCAACGGCTATCAGGAGGTATCGCTGGCCCTGCCCGAGGGCGCGACCAGCCCCGTTCTCAAGAGCATCTCCGCTCGGATGAGCCCGCAAAGGGAGCCGAGCGGCGGCGACGGCGACGCCGTGACAGCCCTTAGGGCTGCGTTCGACTTTCTTGGAATGGTCAGTCCGACGTCTTCGGGGCTTCCCGTTAACGCGTTAGGCGACATTCTTAGTGAGCGCCTTAGAATCGTCGTGCCGCACAAGACCATCGTGTTGTTCGGTCTGGACAGCACGGGTACGGCCTTGGAGGAACGGCTGCAACGCGGGGCGCAGATCTCCGCTCTCAATGGAGTTCGAATTCCGCTCGGCCAGCGGCTGTCTGGCTGGGTTGCCGCCAACCAGAACGCCATTTGGAACTCTGACGCGGCACTTGACTGTGGTGCGGAAAGTGCTGAAGCTGTGGGCGTGAAGCTCTGCTCTAGCATTCCTCTTCTTCACCAAGAGGCACTCGTTGGCGTGTTCAGCCTGTATGGGACTGCCGAACAGGAAGTATCGCTTAGCCAACGCTACCTGCTCGAAGCGATGGCAAGGCCGCTTGCGGTCGCTTTAGCGCAAGCGGAGCGGTCGAGAGAAGCAGCCTGTATCGATGCAAGGAGTGGTCCGGCGAGAGAGTGTGCGTTGGCGGTACTCGACGCATATATGTCCCACGGGAGGAACCAGCGGGCGAGCGCCAACGGTGACTCGGCCACGGTCGCAGTGATCACTTGCGGCGCACAATCGCAAAGCGAAGAGACGGAGCGCGGGTCGATGATCGAGATCCAGGCGAATCTCGTTCAGGCGCTGCAAGGACGTGGCTACTTGCTAAGGGTCAGTGATGCGTCGTATCTCGCTGTCAGCGCCGGGCCGTTGTCTGGTGAGGGACGAACCAAGGTCGACGAGCCGCTTGCAACGCTCTGCACCTCCGCAATCCAGAATGGTGGTCACCGGACCGCCGTGTTCGTTCGAGAGCTTCGAAGTGCATTCGAACTTCGAGGAGTGCTGAAGGACGGGTCGACGCTACGCCCCACCTGGGACGGGGGCGACTGGGTCCACTAGCCAGTTTGCCGGAGTGCAGTCATGGCGCACCCGGAGCAAGTACAAGAGCTGCTCGATCGGGGGGACCTCGCGGGAGCGGCCCGACTCCTAGAACAACGAAGGCACACTCCGGACCTCCTGCAACAGATCCAAAGACTCCAGGTAGCTGCCCAGACCGGTGACTCTCTAGCGGCGACTCTGGCTGCTCGCAAGCTCTTGTCGGGAAGGCTCCCACCGCAAGCGCGAGTATGCTGTCTGGAATTGATCGGTCGTTTCGCGGCGTCCGCTGGAGATCCAGCAAAGGGCATCGCAACGTTGCGAGATGCGATCAAGTTGGCCGAGACGCTGAGGCAGCCAACGCTGCATGCCAGGGTCTTCGCAACGCTCGTATCCTCGCTCCTGCATTGGGTTGGGATTGAGGAAGCTCAGGTCGAACTGCCCCGGCTTCGACTTTTGGCGGTGGGCGCGGCAGACATTAGGTCGATCATCGACTCACACCTGATCGCGGCGGAGATCTCGGCCAAGGGACAGGAGTGTGGGTCGGCCAAGCGACATCTCGCGAGCGCAGAACGACTTCTGGACATCCACGCCGACATCACTCGCCAAGCCAGGCTCGAGCTACTCCGAGCGGGCCTCGCGAGCTTCGAGCTTCGGCTGGATTCTGCCGTGACCCACGCAAGACAGGCAGTCTACCTTTCGGAGTTGTCCGGGTCGGTGACGTCTCTTGTACCAAGCCTCGTTACTCTGGCCCACATAGAGCTGCAGACCGGACACTGCGGGCAGTGCCGGGCTCTGTTGGATCGAGCGTTCGAATTGTTGACGCCAGGCGGAGCCGCTGAGGTTGGTGCCTGGGATACGAGATTGCAGGTGGCTCTCGCCGACTCAAATGAAGCAGATATCCAGTCCGCTGCGGCGGAGGCATGGCGGGTGTCATCGAAGCTAGATGCCGGGCGCTCGTACTACGGACTCTGGCATTGCGTGACTAGGTCGAGATGGCTGCGACGTTGCGGACGCCACGACGAGGCCACGCGGTTACTTGGCGACGCCGTGCAGGTGGCACAAAGCGCACGGGACCGCAATCTTCTTGCCGCGCTGAACCTCTCTTGGGCCGAATGCCAAGGGCTGAAGGCCAACCTTGACTGCAGTCGCGCCTGGATCGAAGGCGCCAAGGCAACGCCAAACCCCTCCCTCGAAATCCTCGCCGAATCCTCCCGCGTCGCCGGCCAGATCACCGCGCGCGGCGACCCCGGCGCCGCCCACCAGCACTTCGCCCGCGCGGCGCGCGCGCTCCACACCGTCGGCAATGTCACCGCCCGCCGCGAGGTGCTCGCCAACGCCGCCGCGGCCGGCCTCATCGTCGGCGTCGACCCCGCTCCGCCGCCCGGCGAGGAGTTCCCACACCGCCGCGGCTTCGAACCCTGGACGGGCCCCGACGCTCCGCCCGCCACGTCTACGACCAACGCCGCCGCACGGACCGCCCGCGCCCTCGAGGCCGCCGCCGCCCTCGCCGACTTCGCCGGCTATCCGCCCCTCGCCGGCGCCGAGGCCCTCGCGCTCCTCCACGCCGCCGCCGCCGCGCCCTCCGCGGTCGTCGCCGAACACGCCGAGAGGCACGCCGCCCGCCCCGTCGCCTGGTTCGGCTGCGACGCGGTGGAGGCCGCCGCCGTCGCGCTCGACGAGGCGCGCGTTCACACCCCGCTCGGCACGTGGCGCGACTGCCGCTACGAGCTCGTCTTCACGCCGCCCGTCGAGCCGGCGGCGCGCATCACCGCCTTCGCCGTCGAGCGCCTCGTCAAGACCGCCGTCGATCTCCACGCCGCGCGCGAGCGCGAACGCGACCAGGCCGCCCTCTGGCCCGAGGCCACGCCCGAGCAGCAGCTGGGCATGATCTTCGCCTCCGAGGCGATGACGGACCTCGTCAAGACCGCGCGCCGCATCGCACCCAGCACCGTCCCCATCCTCATCACCGGCGAGACCGGCACCGGCAAGGAGCTGCTCGCGCGCGCCATCCACGAGGCGTCGCCTCGCCGGGAGAAGGGCCTCGTGCCCTTCAACTGCTCCACCGTCCCCAAGGAGATGCTCGACAGCCATCTCTTCGGCCACCGCCGCGGCGCCTTCACCGGCGCCGTCGACGCCTCGCCCGGGGTCATCCGCGCGGCCGCCGGCGGCACGCTCTTCCTCGACGAGATCGGCGAGCTGGGCCTCGACGTCCAGCCCAAGCTGCTCCGCTTCCTCGAGTCCGGCGAAATCCACCCCCTCGGCGAGCCGCGCCCCGTGCACGTGGACGTCCGCATCATCGCCGCCACCAACGCCCGCCTCGACCAGCTCGTGGACGAAGGCCGCTTCCGCGACGACCTCTACTACCGCCTCCACGTCGTGCGCCTGCACGTGCCGCCGCTGCGCGAGCGGCGCGAGGAGATCCCGCTCCTCATCAACCACTACCTGGACCTGGCGGCGCAGGAGACCGGCAAGACAGGACTCCGCCTGGCGGAAGAGACCATGGAGTTCCTGGTGCTGTACCACTGGCCGGGGAACATCCGCCAGCTCGCCAACGAGATTCGCCGCATCTCCGCGCTCGCGGAGCCGGGCGCCGTGCTGATGCCCGAACACCTCTCGCCCGCCATTGCCGCGAGCCGCCGCACCCGTCCGGCCTCGGAGCGCGAGCCGCGCCCCACCGAAATCACCGTCCGCCTCGACCAGCCCATGTCGGCCGCCATCGAGCACGTCGAGCGCGCGCAGATTCAGTACGCGATGGCCGACGCCGGCACGCGCGTGGAAGACGCGGCCCGGGCGCTCGGGTTGTCGCGGAAAGGGCTGTACCTCAAGCGCCAGCGGCTGGGGATCAAATAGGCTCCTGCTCAGGCCTCACGCCCCAAGCCTCAGGCCTCGAGCCTTTCTCAAACCGCCCCCAGCGCCGCAAACAGCACCGCCGCCGCCGCGCCGCCGGCCAGCGCGTACGGCAGCTGCGTCGTCACGTGATCCATGTGATCGGAGCCGGCGCCGAACGACGACAGGCACGACGTGTCCGACACCGGCGAGCAGTGGTCGCCCCACAACCCGCCGCCGACGAGCGCGCCCACCGACGCCAGCACGCTGGCGTCGACCACGCCCCCGGACAGCGAGAACGCCAGCGGCATCACGAACGGCGCCAGGATGGCGTAGGTGCCCCATGACGTGCCCGTGAAGAACGAGATGGCGCCGGCCGTCACGAAGGTGACGACCGGGATCAGGCCGGCGGCCATCCAGCCCTCGGTGACCGATACCACGTACTGCGGCGCGCCGAGGGTCTTCGACACGTGGTTGATGCAGTACGCCAGCGCCAGGATGACGATGGCCGGCAGCACGCCCTTGAGGCCCTTGACCGCCACGTCCATGCCGTCGCCCACGCCGGCAAAGTGCCCGCCCACGGCCATGGCCACGGCCTGATAGACCACGGCCAGCAGGAACGCCTCCAGGATCTTCGCGGAGCCGAGCGTGAAGAACGTGCCCACGGCCACGCTCAGGACGATGGCCACGGGCACGAACAGGTACGGCACGAGCCGCACGCGCGTGCCCTCGCGCGGCGTGATCTCGTCGAGCTCCTCGCCGGCGAGCGGCGTGCCGCCGTCGCGCACGAGCTTCCCCTCCTCACGCGCCCGCCGCTCGGCCGCCCGCATGGGGCCGAAGTCGGGCACGAGCTCGAAGGCCACGATGCCCGCCAGCGCCACGGCAATCCAGCCGTAGAAGTTGTACGGCACGGCCTGGATGAACACCGCCATGCCGGCCTCCACCGTGTCGATGGGTCCGTACCCCTTGAGCAGCCCCGCCACGTACACGGCCCACGCGCTGAGCGGCACGAGCACGGCCACCGGGGCGCTCCCCGAGTCGAGCAGGTACGCCAGCATCTCGCGCGACACGCGCTGGCGATCGGTGAGCGGCCGCGCAATGGGGCCGCTGAAGAGCGGGCTGAAGTAGTCGCTGAAGAAGATGAACAGGCCCAGGCCCCACGCGAAGCCCTTGGCCGACCGCCGCGTGTGGATGCGCCGCGACGCCCAGTCCGCAAAGCCCGCGATGACGCCGGCGCGCAGGTAGAAGGCAATCATGACGCCGACGGCCACCTCGATCATCATCACCCAGATGAAGTCGGCGTTGCCCAGCGCCTGCTGGAACATGGTGACGAGGCCGCTGACGGGATCGGGACCGGCGAGGAACGCGCCGGCGAGACAGCCGACGAGCAGCGAGAAGGCGGCGTTCCGCGTCCAGAACGCCAGCGCGAGCGCAACCACGACAGGCGCCAGCGACAGGACGCCCATCGTCAGTGCCCGTCTGCGGTGACCTGGATGCCGCGCGCCGCCAGCGCGTCCACGAACGGCCGGTACGGCACGTCGGTGACGGGCGAGAGCAGGCCGCGACGCGAGACGATGCCCTGCGCAATCATCTGGGCGGCGATGCTGGCCGGGTAGCCGACGGTGCGGCTCATGGCGGTGAGGCCCGTCTCGAGATCGCGGCGGTCCACGACCTGGCGCACCAGCCGACGGTCCTGGCCGCCGGCGCGCCCCTCCACCTCGATGCGGACGATGGCCAGGTCGCGCTCGCCGTCGCGGTACTGCAGGCGCGGTGCAAGCGCCGCCGCCAGAACCTTCCGCTTGCTCACGGCCACCCCGCCCACCTCGACCGGCTCATCGTCCAGCAGCCCCAGCTCCACCAGCGGCAGCCAGAACGCGGCGTGGCCCGGATAGCGCATGGCGTAGCGGCCCGCCACGCGAAGGGTGGAGGGATCGCAGCCGAGCATCTCGGCGTACGACACGGCGTCGCCGTTGGGGAACGCCTCGAGACGGCCCACTCCAGGCACGTCCACCTCGTGCAGGTGCTCGGGCCTGAACTGGTCGTGATCGCCGACACAGATGATCTGCCCGTCGCGCACCAGGCGCCCGGCCCGACAGTACGACCGGAGCACGCCTTCGAACGTCCAGCTCACCTTGTAGCGGATGGGGTTGTCGGCCGCGGCCGGCTCGGGAATGCCCGCGCCGTAGCTGAGGATGCCGGTGACCTCGTCGAGGCTGCGGGCCATGTCGCCCAGCAGCACCAGGTCGATGCCCGGGTCGAGGCCCATCTCCGGCAGGAGCGTCACACCCGCCGCCTCGGCCTCTTCGGCCAGCGCCGACACCTCGGGCGTCGTGTAGAACGTGTTCACGTAGTGCACGCGCGCCCGCACCGCCGCCGGCGCGGCAACGCGGATGAACGGCACGGGGAGCAGGTCGATGACGACGTCGAAGCCGCCGGCGAAGAGGCGGTCGAGAGCGGCGGGGTCGCTGGCGTCCACCTGCCGGCACGTCACCTTCGCGCCCCACCCGCGCGCGTCCACCAGCGCGCGGAGCGCGTCGATGTCGCGGTCCGCCGCCACGACGCGGGTGACGTCGCGGCTGCGCGCCAGGTCGTCGAGGGCCGCGCGGCCCTGCATGCCGGTGCCGAGGAGGAGGATCTTCATGGCTCTGGGCTCTGGGCTCTGGGCTCCGGGCTCCGGGCTCCGGGCTCCGGGCTCCGGGCTCTGGCTCAAGCCTCAGGCCCCAAGCCTGTCGCAAGCCCCGGGCCTCACGGCTCGGGCCTGCCTATACTTATTTCCCCCCGTAACAGCTCGCCAGCGGCATGTCGCGCATGGTCTTCAGCCCCGGCGTCACGGCGAGGATCTTCGGGATGGAGTTCACCGTGATCGACGCCGTGGCGACGTCGCCGTGCACACCGCCGAAAATCTTCTGCTCGATCCGCGGGTTGCCCTCGATGAGCACCGAGTCGTACGACTCCGGCGCGCCGAGGTACGCCTCCATGTGCAGCGTGACGAGCTTCTTGCCGCCCTTCCAGCCGATGCCGTCCTGCACGATGCCGCACACGTAGCCGGGGTCGACGGCCAGGAAGTCGCTCTCCACCGTGTGCTCGGCAATCTTCGGCTTGATCTCGTCGGTCACCTTGTCGAGCTTCCAGCCGAGCGCGTCGGCAATCATCGTCACCGACTCGGCCAGCCCGACGTGGCGCACCGTGCCATCGTCCACCTTCTTCTGGAACTGCTCCTTGGTGAGGCCCGAGCCAATCTTCTGCTGGAACGGCAGGCGCCGGATGCGCGCGTCCTGGATGCGGTGCACTTCGACGCGGTCCACGTGCTCGCAGATGCCGGTGAGCATGATGGGCAGCGCGTCCATGACGAAGCCGGGGTTGACGCCGGTGCCGAGCACGGCCACCTTGGCCTTCTTCGCCAGCGCGTCGATCTTCTTCGCCAGCGCGCGGTTCCTGCCCACCGGGTACGACAGCTCCTCGGTCGTCGACACGATCGGCACCTTCAGCTTCAGCACCTGCTGAATGGTGGGCATGACCTGGCTCAGCGCCGAGCTGGTGCAGAGCACGGCCACCTGCGGCCTGCCCTTCCTGATGGCGCCGGCCAGGTCGTTGGTCACGCGCACGCGCAGCTTCCTGCCGGCCGCCACGACGTCGCCCAGATCCTGCCCGATCTTGTTGCGGTCAACGTCCACCGCGCCGACGATGGTGAAGCCCTTGCGCGTGGCCACCTGGCGCGCGACCGCGGCGCCGATGGGACCGAGCCCGACGAACAACACCCGAATAGCCATGGAAGTCCTCATGCTGGAAATGACGAATGGCGAATGACGAATGGCGAATGACGAAGGCCCCCGACGAACACACGATTATATGTCCACCGCCCGGGGGCGGTGTACGATAGGGTCGCTTTGCACCAACCGCGACGACTGCTCGCCCTGGCGGCGCTTCTGGCCGCCACCACCGCGGCCGGCGCCAGGCAGGCGCCGGACGATGCCCTGCACCAGGCCGTGGCGCCGCCGCCGAGCCGGCAGGACGACGCGCCCCTCCCGGGCGCGCGCTCCGCGCGGAACGCCAATTACGAGATCGACGTCCGGCTCGACCACGAGAACCGCCGCCTCACCGGCACCGAGACCATCCGGTGGCGCAACATCGGCCGCGGCCCGGCCAGCTCCATCGTCCTGCACCTCTACTGGAATGCATGGCGGAACAACCAGTCGTCGTGGATGCGCGAGCGGGCGCTGGCGGGCGGCGAGCGGACGCCGCGCGAAGACGAGTGGGGCTACATCGAGATTGACCGCATCGAACTGCTCGAGGGGCCCGCGGCGGAGCCCGGGGCCGGCGAACGGAGCCCGCAGCCTCGCGGCGAACCGCTCACCCCCACGTTCCAGTCGCCGGACGATGGGAATCCCGACGACCGGACGGTCGTGAGCGTGGCGCTGCCGCAGCCGGTGGAGCCGGGGCAGAGCGTGGCGCTCCGCGTGGCCTGGACCTCGCGCGTGCCGCGCACTTTCTCGCGCACCGGCGCCATCGGCGACTACTACTTCATCGCGCACTGGTTCCCGAAGGTGGCTGTCTTCGAGACCGACCGGTGGACCGCGCACCAGTTCCACGCCAACACCGAGTTCTTCTCCGACTACGGCTCGTACGACGTGCGCATCACCGTGCCGCAGGGCTGGGTGGTGGGCGCCACGGGCACCGAGCGTTCGCGCGCCGACAACCGCGACGGCACCACCACCCACCGCTACGCGCAGGACGACGTGCACGACTTTGCGTGGACGACGAGCCCGACCTACATCGAGCACCGGCAGCGGTTCGAACATGAAGGACTGCCGGGCGTGGACATGCGGCTGCTGCTCCAACCCGAGCACGCGGGCCAGGAGGACCGCCACTTCGCCGCCACGGCCGCCGCGCTCCGCTACTACGGCGAGTGGTACGGGCCGTATCCCTACCCGCAGATCACCATCGTCGATCCCGCGTGGCGGAGCGGCGCCGGCGGCATGGAGTATCCGACGCTCTTCACGGCGGGGTCGCGGTGGCTGGCGCCGCGCCAGAGCAACCAGCCCGAAGGCGTGACCATCCACGAGGCGGGTCACCAGTTCTGGTTCGGCATGGTGGGCAACAACGAGTTCGAGGACGCGTGGCTGGATGAGGGCCTCAACACCTTCTCGGAAGAGCGGGTGCAGGAACTGGCGTTCCAGCCCAACTACCGCGTGGAGCGCTTCTTCGGCGGCTTCATCCCGTGGCAGCAGCGCGACATCGCGCTCGCGCGCGCGACGGACGGGAACGGTCTGAACGGCTACCGTGGCGCGGCCGAGCGCGACACGCCGGCCACGCCTACGTGGCGCTACTGGCCCGGCACGCACGCGCAGATCACCTACAGCAAGACGGCGCTCTGGCTGCACACGCTCGAGCGGCAGCTCGGCTGGGAGACGCTGCAGCAGGTTCTGGCCACGTTCTTCGAGCGATGGAAGTTCCGGCATCCGAGACCGGAGGACTTCTTCGCGGTAGCCACCGAGGTGAGCGGGCGCGATCTGGAGTTCTTCTTCGACCAGGTGTATCGCAGCTCGAACGAGTTCGACTACGCCGTGGAGAAGCTCACGAGCGTGCGCGTGGAGACCACCGGCTACGAGGGCGAGGGCGACCGGCGCGCCTACGTGGAGCGGACGTCGGACACCACGTATCGCACCACGCTCGTCGTCCGGCGGCTGGGCGAGGCCTACTTCCCCGTCGACATCAAGGTGAGGTTCGAGGGCGGCGAGGAGATCCGGCTGGGATGGGACGGCCTCCGCCGGTGGCAGGCCTTCACGTGGGACCGGCCCGAGCGCGCCGTGTCGGCCGAGGTTGATCCGGACCGCCTGCTGCTCCTCGACGTCAACTACACCAACAACTCCGTCACCCTGCAGCCCGAGGCGGCGCCGGCGGCCACGCGGTGGTCCATGGCGTGGATGATCTGGCTGCAGGACGTGCTGCTCACCTATGCGTTCTTCGTATAGCGACGGCCTCGGGCGGGTGCGGCGGGCGCCGTGGGTGGTGGCCGGCACGTACGTGGCCACCGTGCTCATGGCCGTGCCGCTCGCGCTCACGCTCCGCGGCATGATGATGGAACACCTGGGCGCGAGCCTCGCGGCGGGCGCCGCCGCGCGCGGCGTGAACTTCGACTGGTGGAACGAGTTCCTGGCGCAGTCGGCGGGGCTCGGCCAGACCTTCGTGCCGGCCATCCTCGGCTTTGCAGCCGTCCTGAAGAACCTGAGCACCGTGGCCGACGCCGAGGCCCTGCCGACGGTAATCGCCTCGGCGGTCGTCGCGCATGCCGTCCTCTCGCTCTTCCTGGCCGGCGGCATCCTCGACCGTCTCGCGAGGAACCGCGTGGTCGGCGCCGCGGCGTTCTTCTCGGCGTGCGGCGTCTACTTCTTCCGGTTCCTGCGCCTGGGCCTCGTCGCGGGGCTGGTCTACTGGCAGCTCTTCACGCGCGTGCACCCGTGGCTCTTCGACGAGGTGCTGGCCGACGCCACGCGCGACATCACCGTGGAGCGTACGGCGTTCGTCTATCGCCTCGGCTTCTACGCGCTGTTCGGCGCGGCCGTCCTCGCCGTCAACGTGGTGATGGACTACGCCAAGATTCGCGCGGTGGTGGAAGATCGGCGGAGCATGCTGGGCGCCCTGGCCGCGTCGCTCCGCTTCATCCGCCACCACCCCGGCGCCGCGGTGGGCCTCTACCTGGCCAACACGCTGCTCTTCCTCGCGGTCGTCGCTGCCTACGCCGTGGCCGTGCCGCCCGCCACCGCGCCCGTCTGGGCCATCGTGGGAGCCGGGCAGCTCTACATCCTGCTCCGCGTCATCGTCCGCCTGCAGTTTGCAGCGTCGCAGACCGCGCTCTTCCAGAGCCGCCTGGCGCACGCCGGCTACACCGCCGCGCCGGTGCCGAAGTGGCCCGACTCGCCGGCGGTGGAGGCCGTGAGCGCCGCCGGCCCGGGTGCCACCGGCGCCTCCACACCCTGATCGCAGGTTCTGCCGCACCGGCGCCGCTCTCGGTTGGCAGATCCTGCCCACACCGCCGTCTCGCGGAGGGGAGAATCGCGGCGCGCGCTCGCTCGTCGCCGCTGGCACACGCCGTGCTGCCGATTCCACCGCGTCATGAAGACGCAGGAGGACGATGGTAGGATGACCGGCGACGTGATGGCGGTGGCTGAACGGCTGGCGCGGCTCGAGACGACCGTGGCGACGGGGTTTGCCGACCTCCGCGCGGAGATGGGCGGGATGGAAGCCCGGCTGCGGGCCGACGTCAGCGCCGAGATCTACGGCGCGGTGGGCGCGTCAGAGGCCCGGCTGCGCGCGGAGATTGGCAGCGCGGTCGGCGCGTCAGAAGCCCGGCTGCGCGCGGAGATAGGCAGCGCGGTCGGCGAGTCCGAGGCCCGCTTGCGCGGGGAGATCAGCAGCGCGGTCGGCGAGTCCGAGGCCCGGCTGCGCGCGGAGATAGGCAGCGCGGTCGGCGAGTCCGAGGCCCGGTTGCGCGGGGAGATCAGCAGCGCGGTCGGCGCGTCAGAAGCCCGGCTGCGCGCGGAGATCGGCGAGTCCGAGGCCCGGTTGCGCGCAGAAATCGGCGAGTCTGAAGGCCGGTTGCGCGCAGAAATCGGCGAGTCTGAAGGCCGGTTGCGCGCGGAAATCGGCGAGTCTGAAGGCCGGTTGCGCGCGGAAATCGGCGAGTCTGAAGGCCGGCTGCGCGCGGAGATCGGCGAGTCCGAGGCCCGGCTGCGCGCGGAAATCGGCGAGTCTGAAGGCCGGTTGCGCGCGGAAATCGGCGAGTCTGAAGGCCGGCTGCGCGCGGAGATTGGCGAGTCCGAGGGGCGGCTGCGCGCCGAGGGCGGCAGCATGGAAAGCCGCCTGCGGGTGCTGATCGAGGCCAGCCGCGACGAGTACCGCACCGGATTCGAGGTTGTCGGGGCCGCGCTCGAGCGCATCGAGGCGCGCCTCGACCAGATGCAGCAGGAGCAGCGGCAGGACCGGGCCGCCTTCGATCGCGCGTTCGCCAACTACGAGCGCCGAATCACCGCCCTCGAGCGGCGGCGACCCGGCAAGCCCTCGCGGCACTGACGCGCCCCCGTCACGCTCCGATCAGCGCGGTCCCTGCGTCGGCACGGCCGGCGCCGCCGCGCCGGGCCCGTTCACGAGCGCGTTGAACACCATCTTGAACGTGCCGTGCGTCTGGTCGCGGTGCTGCGCGCGGAAGCCGAGCAGCACGACCTTCCCCTGCCCGTGCTTCACCGACACGGCTGCGGCCTTCTTCGCAATCACCCGCTCGCCGAGCAGCCAGCCGCTCTGCAGCACATCCCGCTCCACGTAGGTGGCCAGCAGCTCGACGTCGTGGCTGCGCTCGCTGCCGGTGACCTCGTACACCTGGCTGCCGGCCAGAAACAGCGCCAGGCCCTCGTCGGGCATACCGTAGACGAGCGGCTTCGTGTTCGCGAAGCGCGCGCGAAGCGTGGAGCCCGGCGCCCAGAACTGGTTGCCGGTGAGCCCCTGGACGACGTTGCGCACCGGGAGGTTGAAGCGCTGGATGGCGAGGTCGCCGGCCTGCGCGAAGGTGACGAGCGTGCCGCCGTTCTCGACAAACGCCTGCAGCGCCTTGACACCCTCGGCGCCGAAGCCGCTCCGGAACTCGGGCGGCGTGCGGTCGTCATCGCCCTGCCCGAACCCGCCGCCGGGGCCGCCCGGGCCGCCGCCCTGGGGCCGCTCGCCGGTCATGGCCGCGACGCTGTCTGCCGGCAGCACGATGACGTCGTAACGCGACTCGAGGCCGCCTTTCCGGATCTCGGCGTCCATCAGCGACGTGTAGGGCACGTCGAACTGCTCGAACATCAGGCGCGTCCAGCCCTCGTCCATGTTGCCGCCGCGGTAGCGCTGGAAGAGCGCAATGCGCGGCTTCTTCAGCTCGTAGGCGCCGGCGGTGACCGGCGAGGGCAGGGCGGCGAAGTCCACGCCGGTCTGCGCAGCGATGGCGGCGTGGTCGCCCGGCGCCACGAGGAAGTCGCCGGCGCGGATGCGGCCATCGGCGGATGCCTGCGACGCGCGGCGCACCTTCACCCCCTTGTCGAGCAGCAGGAACGCGGCGCGGAAGCTGTCGTTGAGGCGGCCGTCGAGCACGTACCCCGCCGAGGCGCCGCCCGCGAGCGTGCCCTTCGTCACCACCGGCGCCGTCACCCTCGTCGTCTCGGCCTGGATGGCGACGCCGACCGGCTCGCTGCGCACGCCCATGAACTCGCCCAGCGTGTCGGTGGACATGTCGTACGGCCTGATCGGGTTGCCCTCGCGGTCGCGCGTGTAGGTGTTGTCGGGATAGAACGTGCGCCCGAGCATCCAGCGCACCAGCCCCATCTTGGGCTGCGCCATCGGGATGACGTAGGAGCCGGCGCCGAAGACCTTCCCGTCCGCCACGAACTGCGCCTTCGCCTGCCGCACCTCGACGCCCGAGTCGAGGAACATGTTGACCAGCTTCTTCGCGGTGAGCGGGTCGTGCTGCTCGGCGGGGATGACGTAGGCCTTCACCGCGCCGCTGGCGCCGCGCTCGGTCTGCCGCGTCGCCTTCAGGTACATGTTGCGGAGCACCGTCTCGCGGTTCCGGGCCGGCAGGTCGACCATCGACCACGCCACGATCTTCTGGTTCTCCACGATATCCCGCACCCGCCACCACCCGCCCTTCCACACGCTCGGCATCGTCGTCTGCGGCTCGTACTCGGGAAGCCCGCGCGGGCCGCCGCGGAGCTGATCCTCGTGGACGAACACAGGCGTGGCCAGCCGCGCGCTGGCCGATTCGGTGAGCATGCCGGCGATGTTGTGGAACGGCGTGATCCAGTGGAAGCCCATGTGGCCCCAGCCCGAGTAAATGGCGGCGGCGATGACGCCGAGCTTGTTCGCGGCTTCGAGCCGGTTCCCCATGTGCCCGCCCCACCACGCCATCTCGCGCCACACCAGCGGATCGCCGTCGGGGCGGATGGGCTCGGCGTAGGGCGGGATGTAGAGCCGCGCGTTGCCGCCGCCCATCTGGTGGTGGTCCATGTAGGCCTGCGGAATCCAGTCGCGGTACATCAGCTTGCCGATGTGCTTCGACTCGGGCAGGTTGAGCGCGAAGCCGTCGCGGTTGTTGTCGTGCCCCGCGTACTTCTGGTACAGCCACGGCAGCCCTGCCGCCTCGTACTCCGTCCCGACGTACTTCATGTACCAGTCGGCAATCATCTGCGTGCCGTCGGGGTTGATTGAGGGCAGGACGATGGAGATGACGTTGTCGAGAATGCGCGTGGCGTCTTCGTCGGTGCGGGTGATGGACTCGTAGACGAACTCGGCGGCCGTCTGCGACGCGGCCACCTCGGTGGAGTGCAGCGCGAAGCTCTGGATGACCACCGCCTTGCCCTCGGCGATGGCGCGGTTGATGTCGGCTTCGGGCACGCCGCGCGGGTCGGCCAGCTTCGCGTTCATCTCGCGGTAGTGCTCGAGCTTCGCCAGGTTCGCGGGCGACGAGATGAAGATGGCCACGAACGGGCGGCCCTCGCTCGACTTGCCCAGCTCGACCACCCGCAGCTTGTTCGAGCGCTTCGCGAGCAGCTGGTAGTACTCGTGCAGCCTGTCCCAGCCGGCGAGCTTTCTGTCGGCGCCCATCTGGTGGCCGAAGAACTGCTCGGGCGTCTGGAGGGCCTGCTGCTGTGCGGCCGCTGGCGGAGCGACGATCGCCGCGACCAGGAGCGTGGCGATCAGCAGACGCGTGGCCCGGCGGGCCGTGGGCTGGGTGGTCATGGCCGTGATTCCTCCAAGGTGGTACGCGATGCGTGCCGGCGCCGGGCCGGCGCGGACTGCAACACGCTAGCGTAGCATCTTCACGGTCCGCGCCTCACGAGAGCCGCAGTTTCCGCCACCACCGGTGGCGGCGTTCCGGCAAACGCCATACCTCCGCCGTGGCACACGGCGTGCTCCTGCTGTCCACCGCGCGACGAAGACGCGGGATGGACGATGGTAGGATGGCCGACGACGTGCAGGCAGTGATTGAGCGGCTGGAGCGCCTCGAGACGACCGTGGCGACGGGGTTTGCCGATCTCCGCGCGGAGATTCGCGCGGTCGACACCCGGGTTGGCGACGTCGAGACTCGGCTCCGGACGGAGATCACCACGGCAGTAGAAAGGTCCGAAGCCCGCCTCCGGTCGGAGATTTCGGAGCGTGAAGGTCGGCTGCGCGCGGAAGGCGGCAGCACGGAAAGCCGCCTGCGTGTCCTGATAGAGGCGGTGCGGGACGAGTCGCGAGTGGGGTTCGAGGCGGTTGGCGCCGCGTTCGAGCGTCTCGAGGCGGAGATCAGGCAGATGCGCCTGGAGAGCCAGCGCGATCGGGCCGAACACCAGCGCCTGTTCGGCAACCACGAGCGGCGCGTCACCGCGCTCGAGCGGAAGCGGCCTGCTCCGCGCTCCCGTTCCTGAACCGGCGGTTTCGGGACAGTCAGCGCACCTTGCCCGTACTGCCGTAGCCGAGAATCTCGTCTGCGGAGCGGGGGTCTCTGACCGGGCGCCGCGCGCACTGCGTGGCGATCTGGTCGAGGTCATCGGCCAGGCGTCGTCCGCGCCGCTCGCGCGCGATGCGGTTGATGCGGTCCCGCAGGGCGCGGGTGACCGCCTCGGTCTTGGTCTCGCCGGTCAGTTCGGCGAGCCTGGCGGCGAGGCGCTCGGCCTCTTCGTTGCGGATGCTCACAGCCATCTATCCTTGCGAACAAGTAGTCAGGGACACCGTTGCATCAACGGAGCGTCCCGCATAACCGCTACGAAGCAATGTGCCTGACCCGTAGGGCCTGTTCCGCCTCCCGGACGATGCGGCGGACGATGTCGGCGGCGGGTTCCAGCGCCGTGATCAGTCCGGCGGCCACGCCGGCGCTGACGTCGACCATGCCCGCATCGCCGGCCTGCTTCGCGGCGTCCAGCGCGGCGGCCAGCTCCTCCCGTCGTCTTTCTATCTCCTCGCCGCGGCCGTCCCATTCGTCGGTGAAGCGGTTGCGCAGCACGCGGTCCGCGATGCCGTCGGGGAACGGCGCCTGCCGCACGCGATCGAACGCGGTGGTGCGGATGGTGTCGTCGGCCGACGCGGCAAGCACGGCCTGCTGTTCCCACGCCTGACCGCCCCACTCGTGGCTGGCGACGAAGCGCGTGCCGAGCCAGGCGCCGGCGGCGCCGAGCATGAGCACCGCGGCCAGTCCGCGGCCGTCGGCGATGCCGCCCGCGGCCACGACGGGCACCTCGCCCACCGCGTCCACCACGGCCGGGACGAGCGCGAGCGTGCCGGTGGCGCCCGTGTGGCCGCCGCCTTCCGTGCCCTGCGCGATGACCAGATCCACGCCCGCGCGCGCCGCGCGCACGGCCTGCGCCACCGTCTGCACCTGCGCGAAGACCTTCACGCCCCGGGCGTGGGCAGCCGCCACATAGGGCGTGGGGTCGGCAAACGAGTGATTGATGGCGGCCACGCGCTCGTCGAGCGCGACCTGCACGAGGTCCGCGACGTCGGGGAACGACGAGATGAAGCCGACGCCGAACGGCCGGTCGGTGCGCGCGCGGGCGCCGCGGATCTGCTCGCGGAGCCAGTCGGCGCCGCCGCGGCTGGTGCCGCCGATCATGCCGAACGCGCCGGCGCCCGACACCGCGGCCGCCAGCGCCGCGCCGGCCGTGCCGGCCATGGGCGCGTTGAGAATGGGGTGGTCGATGCCGAGGAGGGCGCAGAGGGGTGTGTGGATCATGAGGTGGGTCCGTGGCGCCGCGGACCAGTAGCGTCAACGCAACTACAGCGGTCGACTATCTCCGGCGGCGCTCCAGGAGCGTGATGCGGCGGCCGTGATCCGCCAGGACCTTCTGCCGGTCCGCGTCGGTGGCCTTCCAGTACCGCTCCATTCCGTCCAGGCGCTCCTCGATCCGTTCGAGCATGCCTTTGACGCCGTCGAACATGACCCTCGCCTCGGTACGGGCCTCTTCAATCAGAACCCGGAGACGTGACTCGCTGCTCTGGGTCTCATTGCGGTGCCGGCGCACGTCCTGCGTCAGGGCGGACAGGCGCTTCTCGATCTTCGTCAGCCTTGCTTGCATCGCGTCGTCCCCTGGGACCGCCATCCTACCATCGTCCTCCTGCTCGTCGATGCGACGGGCGGGCCTCAAAGCTGCATGGCAGGTGCCACCGCGAGCGCTGCGGTAATCTCGCCGTGCTGACAGGTTTCCGCAGCGGGCGTACGCAGTTATTGCGTACCGAGGCGCGCTCGGCGTCTGCAGAATCGGTTACGCAGGCTCTAGCAGGACGATGAAAAAGTGACTCGCGGGACGACTCGGAGTCGGTCGGGTGTGGTCATAAGGCAGCGAATCTCCTCTGGATCGCGCGTTGCCGTGTCGGACCGGCGCTTTCGTCGCCGTGCATC
>JBFMCA010000064.1:0-25222 GCA_040754955.1 Acidobacteriota bacterium
CCCTACCCGCCCTACCTGCCCTACCTGCCCTACTTGCTGTAGAGCTCCACGATCAGTTGCTCCTGCACGGGCAGGTTGATCTGCTCGCGGGTGGGCATCGACATCACGCGGCCGCCCATCTGGTCCCCCTCGAGCGTCAGCCACTCGGGGATGCCGCGGCCCTTGACCTCCTCCATCGCGTGCAGGATGGCGGGGTTCTTCCGGCTGGTCTCGCGCACCGTCACCACGTCGCCCTGCTTGAGCGAATACGACGGGATGTCGACGGCCCGGCCGTTGACCAGGAAATGGCCGTGGCGCACGAGCTGCCGGGCCTGGGGCCGCGAAGTCGCGAAGCCCAGCCGGTAGACGGCGTTGTCGAGCCGGCGCTCGAGCAGCTGCAGCAGCATCTCGCCGGTGATGCCGTGGGTGCGCGCCGCCTGCTCGAAGTACCGGCGGAACTGGTCCTCCAGCACGCCGTAGATGCGCTTGACGCGCTGCTTCTCGCGCAGCTGCACGCCGTAGCCGACCATCTTGGCCTTGCGCGACCGGCCGTGCTGGCCGGGCGGCACGTTCCGCTTCTCGATGGCGCACTTCTCGGTGTAGCAGCGCTCACCCTTGAGAAACAGCTTCATGCCCTCGCGGCGGCAGAGGCGGCAGACGGGTCCATTGTATCGAGCCATATGTCAGTGACCGGTTGCTAGTTGCTGGTTGCTCGTTGTTCGTTGCTCGTTGCTGGTTACTAGATGCTCGTTGCTCGGCACGAAGCGCCCGCGTCAGACGCGGCGCCGCTTCGGCGGGCGGCAGCCGTTGTGGGGGATCGGCGTCACGTCGCGAATCGACTTCACCTCGAGCCCCGCGGTCGACAGCGCCCGGATGGCCGACTCGCGGCCCGAGCCCGGCCCCTTGACCAGCACGTCGCACGAGCGCATGCCGAACGTCTTGGCGGCGTTGGTCGCCGTCAGGGCGGCCTGCGTCGCGGCGAACGGGGTCCCCTTGCGGGAGCCCTTGAAGCCGATGGCGCCGGCGCTCGACCAGGCGACGACGTTGCCGTCGGCGTCGGTGATGGTCACGAGCGTGTTGTTGAACGACGCCTGGATATGGACGTACCCGTGGTGCACCACGCGCTTCTCGCCGCGCTTCTTGAACGTCTTCTTCTTCTTGCCGGTTGCTTCCTTGCCGGCGCCGGTCGCTTCGGTCTTCGCCATGGGTTACACCGTCTTCTTCTTGGCGACCGCGCCCTTCCGCGGCCCCTTGCGCGTGCGCGCGTTGGTGCGCGTCCGCTGCCCCCTGAGCGGCAGGTTGCGCCGGTGGCGGCTGCCGCGGTAGCTCCCGATCTCGATGAGGCGCTTGACGTTCATCGAGATCTCCTTCCGGAGATCGCCCTCGACCCCGCCCTGCTCTTCGATGACCCGGCTGATCTTCCGCACATCGTCTTCGCTCAGGTCCTTCACGCGGATGTCCGGGTTCACGCCCGCCGCCTGCAGGATCACGTTCGAGCGGTGACGCCCGATGCCGTAGATGTAGGTCAGCCCGATCTCGACGCGCTTGGTGCGCGGGAGGTCAACGCCTGAAATGCGTGCCATATGTCACTCGCCTCGAATCTCGAATCGCCTCACGTCCTGACTCTCAGATCCACACCTGAGATCTCGAATCAGATCAGCCCTGCCGCTGCTTGTGCTTCTGGTTCGTGCAGATCACCCGCACCACCCTGCCGCGACGGACGATCTTGCACTTGTCGCACATGCGCTTCACCGACGCCCTGACCTTCATGGCAGCTTCTCCACTATCCGTCCCCGCGTCCGATCGGCCGGCATCAGCACGACGCGCACCCGATCGCCCACGAGCACCCTCACGAAATTCCGGTGTACCGGCTCCCCCAGGTGCGCGGTCACCACGTGCGTGCCCTCGACCGCCACCCGTGCCAGCTGGCTCGGCAGCAGCTCGAGGACCACGCCTTCCACGTGCCGGGCGTCATCGGGCGGCGGCGCGTCCGCCATCCACCTGCTCCGCCCCGGGCCGCATCGTCAAAATACGGCATCCCTCGCCCGTCACCACCACCGTGTGCTCGAAGTGGGCCGACAGGCTCCCGTCCTTCGTCACGGCGGTCCAGCCGTCCCCGAGCACCTTCACCCCGGGTTTGCCGAGGTTGACCATGGGCTCGATGGCGAGGGCCATGCCCTCGGCCAGCCGCGGCCCGCGTCCCGGCACGCCGTAGTTCGGGATCTGCGGCTCCTCGTGGAGCTTGGTCCCGATCCCGTGGCCGACGAACTCGCGGACGACCGAGAGGCCGGCCGCCTCCACGTGCGCCTGGACGGCGGCGCCGATGTCCGACACCCGCCCGCCGGGCTTCACCACCGCCAGCGCCTTGTAGAGCGCCTCCTCGGTGACCGTCAGCAGCCGGCGCGCGTCGGCGCCGATGTGCCCGACCGGCACCGTCACCGCCGAATCCCCGTAGAAGCCGTCGAGCTTGGCCCCGAGGTCGATGGAGAGGATGTCACCCTCCACCAGCGGCTTCGACGAGGGGATGCCGTGCACCACCTGGTCGTTCACCGACGCGCACACCGTTGCCGGATACCCGTGGTATCCCTTGAACGCCGGCTCGGCGCCCGCCTCCCGCAGGCGCCGTTCGGCGAACGCGTCCACCTCCGCCGTCGTCACGCCCGGCCTCACCATCGCCGCGAGGTCCGCGAGGATCGCGGCGACGAGCGCGTTCACCGCGGCCAGTCGCTCGATCTCGGCGGCTGAGCGGCACACGATCACGCCCGCGACTCCGGCGCGGCCACCGGGCCGACCGCCGAGGCGACGGCCGCGGCGAGGGCCTCGCGCACCCGCTCTGGCGGCTGCGCCCCATCGACCACGCGATAGGTCGGGCGCGACTGGTAATACGCAATCACCGGTCGCGTGTCGCGCCAGTACACCTTCAGGCGCTCCCGGACGACGTCCTCGGTGTCGTCCGAGCGCGCGACGAGCCGGCCGCCGCACGTCTGGCACCGCTCGGCCGACGCGGCGTCCGCCGCGAACGCCGACGCGTTGGCGCCGCAGTCGGCGCAGATCCGGCGCGCCCGCACCCGCCGCACCAGCTCCTCGTCGGGCACCTGAATCTCGACGATCACCACGGGCCCGCGGCCCGCGAGAATCTCGTCGAGCGCCCGCGCCTGGGGCACGGTGCGCGGAAACCCATCCAGAATCAATCCCGCGGCGACGTCGGGGCGCGCGAGCCGGTCGCGGACGATGCCGACGATGAGCTCATCGCTCACGAGCTCGCCGCGGTCCATCGCGGCCCTGACGGCCAGCCCGAGCTCCGTGCCCGCCACGACGGCTTCCCGCAGGATGTCGCCCGTCGAGATCCTCGGAATCCCGTGCTCGCGGGCGAACCGCTCGGCCTGCGTGCCCTTGCCGGCCCCGGGCGGCCCGAGCATCACCAGGTTCAGCGGCGCGCTCATCCCCGCCGTCCGCGAATGCGCGTCTTCTTCATGAACCCGTCGTAATGCCGCATGATGAGCTGGGACTCGACCTGGTTGACGGTGTCCATGGCCACGCCGACGACGATGAGCAGCGAGGTGCCGCCGAAGTAGAACGGCACGCCCAGCCCGTCGGTGAACCACGACGGCAGCGCCGCGTCGAGCTGCTCGCCGATGAATGGGATCGGGGCCACCTTGAAGCCGCCGATCAGGAACTCGGGCAGGATCGCGACGAGCGCCAGGTAGAAGGCGCCGGCCAGCGTGATGCGGCCCAGGATCGTGTCGATGTACTCCGCCGTGCGCTTGCCCGGGCGGATGCCGGGGATGAATCCGCCGTACTTCCGCATGTTCTCGGCCACGTCATCGGGGTTGAAGATGATGGCCGTGTAGAAGTACGCGAAGAACACGATGAGCGCCACGTACAGCAGGTTGTAGAGCGGCATGCCGTACGACAGCTGCCGCACGATGGCGTCGCCGACGCCGCCCGCGGGGAAGATGCCCGCGAGCGTCGCGGGAAACGCCAGAATCGACGAGGCGAAGATCACGGGGATGACGCCGCCGGTGTTGACCTTGAGCGGGATGTGCGTGCTCGTGCCCCCGTACTGGCGCTTGCCGACGACGCGCTTGGCGTACTGCACCGCGATGCGCCGGTGGCCCCGCTCGACGTAGATGATGGCCGCGACGACCGCCACCATCAGCGCGCCGAGGATGGCCATGCGCAGCAGGCTGATCTGGCCCGTCTCCATCATGTCGAAAGTCTGGAGGAAGGCCCGCGGGAGCCCGACGACGATGCCCGCGAAGATGATGAGCGACATTCCGTTGCCGACGCCGCGCTCGGTGATCTGCTCGCCGAGCCACATGATGAACATGGTGCCCGTCGTCAGCGTCAGCGTGCACATGAGGCGGAAGCCCCAGCCCGGGTCGTACACCAGGGGCAGGCCGCCCGCGATCTCGGTGTTCTGCTCGAGCCAGATCGCGATGCCCATCGACTGCACGATGGCCAGCGCGAGCGTGAGGTAGCGCGTGTACTGCGTGATCTTGCGCCGGCCGAGCTCGCCTTCCTTGGAGAGACGCTCGAGGTACGGCCACACGACGGTGAGCAGCTGCAGGATGATCGACGAGCTGATGTACGGCATCACGCCCAGCGCGAAGATCGTGATCCGCGACAGGCTCCCGCCCGTGAACATGTCGTAGAGGCCGAACATCGTGTTCCTGGTCTGCTCGGCCAGGATCGCGAGGGCCTCCGGGTTCACGCCGGGGGTCGGGATGTGGTTGCCGATCCGGTAGACCGCCAGCAGCCCGAGCGTGAAGAGCACGCGGTTGCGGAGGTCCGCGACGGCAAACAGGTTACGCAGCGCTTCGACCACGAGTGTCTCCCGGCCTAGCCGATCGCCTCGGTGGAGCCGCCGGCGGCGGCAATCTTCTCGGCCGCGCGGCCGCTGAACTTGTGGGCCTGCACGGTCAGCTTCTTGGTCACCTCGCCGCGGCCGAGCACCTTGACGGGCGCCTTCCTGCCCCGCACCAGGCCGGCCGACCGGAGCGCGTCGGGCGTGACGACGGCGCCGGCGTCGAACCGCGCCTCGAGCTGGTCGAGGTTGACGACGGCGTACTCGACGCGGAACACGTTGGTGAAGCCGCGCTTCGGCACCCGGCGGTGAAGCGGCATCTGGCCGCCCTCGAAGCCGCGCTTGTAGCTGTAGCCCGACCGCGACTGCGCGCCCTTGTTGCCGCGCGCGGCAGTCTTGCCGCTGCCCGATCCCGGGCCGCGGCCGACGCGCTTGCGGGTCTTCGTGGCGCCCGCGGCCGGCTTGAGTGTGCTGAGGTCCATGTCGTTACTCGCCCACCTGCACGAGATGCCGCACCTTGAACACCATGCCGCGAATCTCCGGCGTGTCCCGGTGCTCGACCGTCTGCCGGATCCGGCGCAGGCCGAGGCTCTCGACCACCTTCTTCTGCTTCTCCTGGCACCCGATGGGGCTCTTGAGAAGCGTCACCCTGAGCATCTTCGTCGCTGCCATGGCTGCTCCCGACTACGCCGTCCCGCCGGCCGGCTCGGCGACGGCGCGCCGGCGGACCGCCGGCAGAATCTCCTCGAGGTCCTTGCCGCGCAGCCGCGCCACGCGGGCCGGATCGCGCAGCTCGGACAGTGCCGTGAACGCCGCCCGCACCACGTTGTGGGCGTTGGCCGTCCCGAGCGACTTCGTCAGCACGTTCGTGATGCCGGCCGACTCGACCACGGCGCGCACCGCGGCGCCGGCGATGACGCCCGTGCCCTCGGGCGCCGGCTTGAGCAGCACCCGCCCCGCCCCGAACCGGCCGAGCACGGGATGCGGAATCGACGTTCCGTGCAGCGGCACGCGAATGAGGTTCTTCTTCGCCGCCTCGATGCCCTTCTTGATGGCCGAGGGGACCTCCTTCGCCTTGCCCACGCCGTAGCCGACGATGCCGTGCCCGTCGCCCACGACGACCAGCGCCGAGAACGACAGGTTCTTGCCGCCCTTGACGACCTTGGTGACGCGGTTGATGGAGACGACGGTATCCTTGATCTCCAGCTGCGAGGCGTCGATTTTTTCGCGTGTCCGAATCATGGTCCTAGAACTCCAGGCCGGCGGCGCGGGCCGCCTCGGCCACCGCGCGCACGCGGCCATGGTAGAGAAAGCCGTTCCGGTCGAACACCACGCGCGTGATGCCCTTCTCGATCAGCCGCGCGGCGATCGTCTGGCCCACGAGCTCGGCGCCCTTGCGGTTGCCGGCCCGCACATCGCCGGCCAGCCTGGCCTTCACCGCGGGCTCCGTGGTCGACGCGGCCGCCAGCGTCCGGCCCTCGAGGTCGTCGATCACCTGCACGTAGATGTGCGACACGCTGCGGAACACGCTCAGGCGTGGCCGCGCCGCCGTGCCCCGCATCCGCTTCCGGATGCGGAATTTGATCCGCTCGCGCCGGTCGTCTTTCGTCTTGATCCTCATGTCGTCCCGTCCGGTTCCTAGGCCCCGGTCTTGCCGGCCTTCTTCTTGAGCTGCTCGCCGGTGTAGCGCACGCCCTTCTGCTGGTACGGATCGGGCTTGCGCATCCGCCGCAGGTTGGCCGCCACCTGGCCGACCAGCTGGCGGTCGACGCCGGTGACGGTGATGTGCGTCTGCTTGTCGATGGCCACGTCGATGCCCGGGGGCACGTCGTACACGATCGGGTGCGAGTAGCCGAGCGACAGCACCATCTGCTTGCCCTTCAGCTCGGCGCGGTAGCCAACGCCGACGATGTCGAGCTCCTTCTTCCACCCCTCGGTGACGCCGAGCACGGCGTTGTTCACGAGGCTCCTGGCCAGGCCGTGGAACTTGTCGAGCGCGCGCTCCTCCCGCGCCTTGCGCGTGACGAGCGCGCCGTCCTCGACGACAGCGGTCACGCCCGGCGGGAGGGGCTGGCGCATCTGGCCCTTCGGGCCCTTGACGTCGACGACGTTGCCGTCGACCTTCACCGTGACCCCCTTGGGGATCGGAATGGGCTTCTTTCCAATTCGCGACATGGCGTCACCAGACGTTGCAGAGCACTTCGCCGCCGACGCCGGCACGCTCCGCGGCGCGGCCGGTCATCACGCCGCGCGACGTGGTCAGGATCGTCACGCCGAGGCCGCCCATGACCATGGGGACCTGGTCGCGCCGGGCGTAGACGCGGCGGCCGGGCCGGCTGACGCGCGCCAGGCCGGTGATGACCTTCTCGCCGCCGGGGCCGTACTTCAGGAACAGGCGCAGGACGGGCGGCTCGTCGACCACCTTGAAGGCGGCGATGTAGCCCTCGTCCTGCAGAATCCGCGCGATCTCGAGCTTGAGCTTCGAGACGGGCAGGTCCACGCGCGCCTGGCGCGAGGCCACGGCGTTGCGAATCCGCGTGAGCATGTCGGCAATCGGATCGGTCATGACTCTCTGCTCGAATTCCAGGTCCGGGTTACCAGCTGCTCTTCGTCACGCCGGCGACGTCGCCCTTGAGGGCGAGCTCGCGGAAGCAGAGACGGCAGAGCGCGAACTTGCGGAGATAGCCCCGCGGGCGGCCACACCGGCGGCAGCGGTGCCGGTGGCGCACCTTGAACTTCAGCGGCTTCTCCTCACGGGCCTTCTTGGCGGTCGTAGCCACGGCGGTCAGCTCCTAGTTGCTGCGGAACGGCACGCCCATCAGCTGCAGGAGCTTCCGGGCCTCGGCGTCCGTCTTGGCGGTGGTCACGACGCAGACGTTCATGCCGCGCGCGCGGTCCACCTTCAGATAGTCGATCTCGAGGAACATCAGCTGGTCGCGCAGGCCCAGCGTGTAGTTGCCGCGGCCGTCGAAGCCCTTCGGCGAGACGCCGCGGAAGTCGCGGACGCGGGGAAGCGCGACGTTGAGCAGGCGGTCGAGGAACTCGTACATCCGCTCGCCGCGCAGCGTCACCATCGCGCCGATGGGCATGCCCTGCCGCACCTTGAACTGCGCGATCGACTTCTTCGCGCGGCGCACGGCGGCCTTCTGGCCGGTGATGCGGGCCAGCTCGTCGGCGCCGGTGTCGACGACCTTGGCGTTCTGCGTGGCGTCGCCGAGGCCCATGTTGACCACGACCTTCGTGATCCTGGGGACCGCGTTGACGTTGGTGTAGCCGAACTCCTTCTGCAGGGCCGGCACCACCTCTCGGGCGTAGTGTTCGCGCAACCGGGCACTCATTTGTCCACCATGGCGCCGCTCTTGCGGCCGATACGCACCTTGCGCCCGTCAGCCAGGCGCGAGTGCCCGATCCGCGTCGGCGCGTTGGCCTCGGGGTCGAGGAGCAGCACGTTCGACGCGTGGATCGAGGACTCGCGCTCGACGATCCCGCCCTTGATGTTCTTCTGCGGGTTCGGGCGCGTGTGGCGCTTGATCAGGTTCACGCCTTCGACCACGAGGCGGTTCCGCGCGCGGTCGACGCTCAGCACGCGGCCCTGCTTGCCGCGATCGCGGCCCGCGCGGACCACCACGATGTCGTTCTTCCGAATGGCGATCTTGGGCATGGCGCCTACAGCACCTCCGGCGCGAGCGAGATGATCTTCATGAACCGCCGCTCGCGCAGCTCGCGCGCGACCGGGCCGAACACGCGGGTCCCGATCGGCTCGCCCTGGTCGTTGATGAGAACGGCGGCGTTCCGGTCGAACCGGATGTAGCTGCCGTCGCGCCGGCGCTGCTCCTTGCGGACGCGGACGACGACGGCCTTCACGACCTGGCCCTTCTTGACGTTGCCCTCCGGCGCGGCCTCCTTCACGTTGGCCGTGATGATGTCGCCGAGGTACGCGTAGCGCCCGGACGACCCGCCGATTGGGTTGATCACCGAGATCTTCCGCGCGCCGGAGTTGTCCGCGACGTCGAGGATCGAACGCATCTGGATCATGGCGTCGCTCCTTACACCGCCGGCGCGCGCTCGATGATGCGGACCACCGCCCACCGCTTGCGCGCGCTCAGGGGCCGCGTCTCGACGATCGCGACGCGGTCGCCCACCTTGGCCTCGTCCTGCTCGTCATGCGCGAGGAACGTCGAGGTCCGCTTCTGGGTCTTGCCGTACACCGGGTGCTGCACCCGGCGCTCGACCGCGACCACCACGCTCTTCTGCATCCGGTCCTTCACGACCACGCCCTGCAGTTCCGACTTGGCTGCCATGGCTACTTCGCCTTCTCCCTGAGAACGGTCTTCACGCGCGCCAGCTCGCGGCGCACGGTGCGGATCTTCCCCGGCGCCTCGAGCTGCCCCGTCGCCTTCTGGATGCGCATCCGGAACAGCTGGTCGTCGAGCTCCTGCTCGCGCCCGCGCAGGGCGTCCACGTCCAGATCCCTCAGCTCGGCCGGCTTCATGACACCTTCCCCTCGCCGAAGCGCGCGGCGAACTTGGTCTTGATCGGGAGCTTCGCCGACGCCAGCTGCATGGCGCGCCGGGCTTCGACCTCGGGCACGCCCTCCATCTCGAACAGAATCCGGCCCGGCCGGATGACCGCCACCCAGCCCTCGGGCGACCCCTTGCCCTTGCCCATGCGGGTCTCCTGCGGCTTCTTGGTGATGGGCTTGTCCGGGAACACGCGCACCCAGATCTTGCCGCCGCGCTTGATGAAGCGCGTCATCGCCACGCGCGCGGCCTCAATCTGCCGGTCCGTCAGCCAGCACGGCTCTAGGGCCTTCAGCCCGTAGTCGCCGAACGACACGCTGCCGCCCCGCCACGCCTTGCCGCGCATGCGGCCGCGCTGCTGCTTCCGGTACTTGACCTTCTTCGGCATCAACATGACGCGCTACTCCCCTACGCCCGGGCCTCGCCGCGGGGCGGCCGGCGCGGCCCGCGATCCCGATCGGTCCGGGGCCCGTACTCCTCCTCGCGGCCGACGCGCGGCGTCAGCCGCTCGCCCTTGTAGAGCCACACCTTCACGCCGATCTGGCCGTAGGTGGTGTTGGCCTCCGCGAACCCGTAGTCGATGTCCGCGCGGAGCGTCTGAAGCGGCAGCTGCCCGTGCAGGTACCACTCCGAGCGCGCAATCTCGGCGCCGTTCAGCCGGCCCGACACCCGCACCTTGATGCCCCGCGCCCCGAAGCGCAGCGCCGACTCGACGGCCTTGCGCATCGCGCGGCGGAACGCGACGCGCTTCTCGAGCTGCATCGCCACCGACTCGCCGATGAGCTGGGCGTCGAGCTCCGGCTTCTGGATCTCCTGGATGTTGATGAAGACCTCGCGGTTGGTCCGCTTCTGGATCTCCTGCTTCAGCCGGTCGACCTCCTGCCCCTTGCGCCCGATGATGATGCCGGGCCGCGACGTGTGGATGTCGATCTTCAGCTTGTTGGCCGCGCGCTCGATCTCGACCTTCGAGACGCCGGCATGCTGGAACCGCCGCTTGAGGTCGCGCTTGAGCGACAGATCCTCGTGCAGGAGGTTCGCGTAGTCCTTGTCGGCGAACCACCGCGACTTCCAGGTCTTGTTGAACCCGATCCGGAACCCGTACGGGTGAACCTTCTGGCCCACTGTCGTCTCCTCGCTACTTCGAATCCGCGGCGTCGGCCACGATGGCCTTCACCGTCTGCGCGCGCTCCGTGACCTCGACCGTCAGGTGCGTGGTCCGCTTCAGCACGCGGAACGCCCGGCCCATCGGCGCCGGCCGCACGCGCTTCATCGAGGGGCCGCTGTCGGCCGTGCACCGCGACACGAACAGCCGCTGGACGTCGCCGCCGAAGCCCTCCTGCTGCTGCGCGTTCGCCACCGCCGAGCGGAGCACCTTCGCCAGGTCCCGGGCCACGGCCTTTCGGCTGAACTGCAGCGCCGCCAGGGCCCGATTCACGTCCTTGCCGCGGATCAGATCGCACACGAGGCCCGCCTTCTGGGCCGAGGTGCGCACGTACTTCGCCGTCGCCTGCGCTCGCACCATGGCTTATGCCTTCCCCGCGGCCGGCGCCGGCGCCGAGGCCGCCGCCTTGTCCGACTTTGCGGCGTGGCCCTTGAACTGGCGCGTCGGCGAGAACTCGCCGAGCTTGTGGCCCACCATGTTCTCCGTGATGTACACCGGCACGAACTTCTTGCCGTTGTGCACCGCCAGCGTGTGCCCCACCATCTCGGGCACCACCGTCGACCGGCGCGACCAGGTCTTGACCACCCGCTTCTCGTTGGCGCGGTTGAGCGCCTCCACCTTCTCGAGGAGCGGCGTGTCGATGAACGGACCCTTCTTCAGAGAGCGGCTCATGACTTCGGCCTCCGCTGCACGATGAACTTGTCGCTCGGCCTGCGGCCGCGCGTCTTGTAGCCCTTGGTCGGCACGCCCCACGGCGACACCGGGTGGCGGCCGCCGGACGTCTTGCCCTCGCCGCCGCCCAGCGGGTGATCCACCGGGTTCATCGCGACACCCCGCACGTGGGGCCGCCGGCCTAGCCACCGCGAGCGGCCGGCCTTGCCGATCGACACGTTCTCATGGTCGAGGTTGCCCACCTGGCCCACGGTCGCCACGCAGTCGAGGTAGATCTTGCGAATCTCGCCCGAGGGCATCTTCACCGATACGTAGTCGCCTTCCTTGGCGACCACCTGCACGGCCGCGCCGGCGCTGCGCGCGAGCTGCCCGCCCTTGCCCGGCTTCAGCTCGACGTTGTGCACCATCGTGCCGAGCGGGATGTTCCGGAGCGGCAGGCAGTTGCCCGGCAGGATGTCGACCTCGTCGCCCGCCACGATCGTGTCGCCCACCTTCAGCCCGAGCGGCTGCAGGATGTAGCGCTTCTCGCCGTCGGCATAGGTCACGAGCGCGATGCGCGCGGAGCGGTTCGGGTCGTATTCGATCGTCGCGACCTTCGCGGGGATGTTCTTCTTGTCCCGCTTGAAGTCGATGATGCGGTAGAGGCGTTTGTGGCCGCCTCCGCGCCACCACGCCGTCAGCTCGCCCCGGTTGTTGCGGCCGCCCGACATTTTCAGCGGTTCGGTCAGCGGCTTGTGCGGCTCGGTGGCCGTGATGTCGTCGAAGGTCTGGACCGTCATCTGGCGACGGCCCGGCGACGTCGGCTTGTACTTGCGGATCGGCATCGTCGGATCCCTTCTACGAGCCCTCGAGGTACTCAGGCAGCTTCTCGCCATCCTTGAGCGTCACGTAGGCTTTCTTCCAGTCCGGCCGGCGCCCGACGTAGCGGCCCTGCCGCTTCAGCTTGCCGAACGCGTTGGCGGTCCGGACGTCGGCCACCTTCGCGCCGAGCAGCTTCTCGATCGCGCGCTTGATGTCCACCTTGGTCGCGCCGCGCGCCACCTCGAACACCACCGTGCGCCCGTCCTCGCGGAGGGTGGTGGTCTTCTCGGTGATGAGCGGCCGGCGAATGACGTCGGTCAGTTTCATGATTAGGCTCTGGGCTCTCGGCTCCGGCCGCTGGCTACGCCAGCGCCGCCTGCAGCTTCTCCAGCGCGGCCGTTGTCACGACCACGCGCCGGGTATCCGCGACATCCCGGGCGGTGACGCGGTTGCTCGGCACGAACCGCACGCCCGGGAGGTTGCGCACCGACAGCGCGAGCTTCTCGTCGGGCGCCACGTCCACGAGGAGGGCCTTGCCCTCGACGCCAAGCGTCTTGAGCATCGCGGCCGCGGCGCGCGTCTTCACCTCGCTCGCGGCGAGCGCGTCAACGACCGTCACCTCGCCGTCCCGCAGCTTGGCCATCAGGGCCGCCCGCAGGGCGCCCTTCTCGACCTTCTTCGGCAGCCGGTACTCGTAGCTGCGGGGCTGGGGACCGAACACGGTGCCGCCTTTCCGCCACAGCGGGTTGCGGATCTCGCCCACGCGGGCCCGGCCGGTGCCCTTCTGCCGCCAGGGCTTCTTGCCGCTGCCGCTGACGAGGGCGCGGTTCTTGGTGGCGTGGGTGCCGCGGCGCTCCGCGGCGTTGGCCCGAACGACCGACGCGTGGATCAGGTCGATCTTCACGGGGCCGCCGAACACCTCGTCGCTCACCTCGACCGAGCCGACCTTCTGGTTCTGCGCGTTGACCACGTCTACAGTCATATGCCTTCGCCCGTCTGGGACTACTTCTTGCCCTTCTTCGGCTTCTCCTGGAGCTGCGGCTGCGGCTCGGGCTTGGCGGCCACGGCCTTGCGGATCACGACATAGCCCCCGTTGGCGCCCGGCACGGCGCCGCGCACCACGATGAGGTGGTTCTCCGCATCCACCTTGAGAACCTTCAGGTTGCGGACCGTCACGCGATCGGCGCCCATGTGGCCGTGGGCCCGCATGCCCGGGAACACGCGCGACGGGTACGACGACCCGCCGATCGATCCCGGCGCACGGTGGAACATCGAGCCGTGGGTCGCGTCGCCGCCGCGGAAGTGATGCCGCTTGACGACGCCCTGGAAGCCGTGGCCCTTGCTCGTGCCGATGACGTCGACGCGCTCGCCGGCGTTGAAGATCGAGCAGAGCACCTGGTCGCCGGTCTTGGGCGACTCGGCGCCCTTGGCCAGCCGCACCTCGCGGCGCACCCGGGTCGGCGGCACGCCGGCCTTCCTGTAGTGCCCGGCGAGCGGCCTGCCGACGCGCGCGGGCTTCGCCTCGACGAGGCCGATCTGCACGGCCTCGTAGCCGTCGGTCGCGGCGGTCTTCTGCTGCACGACGACGCACGGGCCCGCCTGGAGCACGGTGGCAGGCGCGATCGAGCCGTCCTCGAGGAACAGCTGCGTCATGCCCACCTTTCTGCCGATGATTCCTGTCACCATCACCTGGATCCTCGGGCCTGAGGCTACTTATGGTCCTTGCCGAAGGCCTTGATCTCGACGTCCACGCCTGCCGGCAGATCGAGCTTCATCAGGGCGTCAACGGTCTGCGGCGTCGGCTCGAAGATGTCGATCAGCCGCTTGTGGGTTCGGATCTCGAACTGCTCGCGCGACTTCTTGTCGACGTGCGGCGAGCGGAGCACGGTCCACTTGTTGATCTCGGTCGGCAGCGGAATCGGCCCCGCCAGCCGCGCGCCGGTGCGCTTGGCCGTCTCGACGATCTCGCCGGTGCTCTGGTCGAGCACGCGCGCATCGTACGCCTTGAGGCGGATCCGAATCTTGTCACCCAGCATCGTTGTCCCTCGACTCCCCTACTTCGTTCCCTGCACTCTGGCGATCACTTCCTCGCTCACGTTGCTGGGCGCCTGCTCGTACCGATCGAAGTGCATCGAGTACGTGGCGCGGCCCTGCGTGCGCGAGCGGAGGTCGGTGGCATAGCCGAACATCTCGCTGAGCGGCACCCGCGCCGAGATGATCTGCGTCCCGCCGCGATCCTCCTGCGACTGGATGCGGCCGCGGCGCGACGCCAGGTCGCCCATCACGTCGCCCAGGTAGTCCTTCGGACACACCACCTCGACGCGCATCACCGGCTCGAGCAGCACCGGCCGCGCGCGCTTCGCTGCGTCCTGAAACGCCATCGAGCCCGCGATCTTGAACGCCATCTCCGACGAGTCCACCTCGTGGAACGACCCGTCGTACAGCTCGACCCGCACGTCGTCCACCGGGTAGCCGGCCAGCACGCCGCGCGTGAGCGCCTCCCTGATGCCCTCGTCGATCGGCTTGATGTACTCCCGCGGAATCGAGCCGCCGACGATCTGGTTCTCGAACTGGTAGCCGGCGCCCGGCTCCTGCGGGAACAGGCGGATCTTCGCGTGGCCGTACTGGCCGCGGCCGCCGGTCTGCCGGACGAACCGGCCCTCGCCCTCGGCCGGCGCCGTCAGCGTCTCCTTGTAGGCCACCTGCGGCTTGCCGACGCTCGCCTCGACGTTGAACTCGCGCTTGAGGCGGTCGACGATGATCTCCAGGTGCAGCTCGCCCATGCCGCGGATGACGACCTGGCCCGTCTGCTCGTCGGTGTTGACGCGGAAGGTCGGATCCTCGGCCATCAGCTTGGCCATGCCCTGGCCCAGCTTCTCCTGGTCGGCCTTCGTCTTGGGCTCGATGGCGAGCGAGATCACCGGCTCGGGGAAGTCCATCGATTCGAGCAGAATCGGCTTCTTCTCGTCGCAGAGCGTGTCGCCGGTCGTGACCGACTTCAGGCCCACGGCCGCCGCGATGTCGCCGGCGAGGACTTCCTTGATCTCCTCGCGCTTGTTCGCGTGCATCTTGAGCAGGCGGCCGATGCGCTCCGTCTTGCCCTTCGTCGCGTTCAGCACCGCCGAGCCGGACGTGAGCGTGCCCGAGTAGACGCGGAAGAACGTGAGCTGGCCGACGAACGGGTCTGTCATGATCTTGAACGCCAGCGCCGAGAACGGCTCCGTGTCGTCGGCCCGGCGCTCGAGGAGCGTCTCTTCCCTGGCGTTCGGATCGATGCCGGACACCGGCGGAATATCCACCGGCGACGGAAGGTAGTCGACCACCGCATCGAGGAGCGGCTGCACGCCCTTGTTCTTGAACGCCGTCCCGCAGATGACCGGGACGAACGGCGCGTCCTCCTTGCGGACCGACTCGATGGCGCGCCGGCGGAGGGCGGCCCTGATCTCGGCCTCGGTGATCTCCTCGCCGCCCAGGTACTTCTCGAGCAGCTTGTCGTCGGCCTCAGAGACCTTCTCGATGAGCTTCTCGCGGTACTGCTGGGCCTCCGCGAGCAAGTCGGCGGGAATCTCCTCGACGACGTACTCGGCACCCAGCGTCTCGTCGCGGTAGGTGATGGCCTTCATCCGGACGAGGTCGATGACGCCGCGGAACTTGTCCTCGGCGCCGATGGGCAGCTGGATGGCCACCGGGTTGCCCTGGAGCTTCGTCTCGATCTGCGACAGGGTCTCCTTGAAGTCGGCCCCGACGCGGTCCATCTTGTTGACGAAGCAGATGCGGGGCACGCGGTAGCGGTCGGCCTGCCGCCAGACGGTCTCCGACTGCGGCTCGACGCCCGACACGGCGTCGAAGACGGCCACGGCGCCGTCGAGCACGCGCAGCGAGCGCTCGACCTCGACCGTGAAATCGACGTGGCCGGGCGTGTCGATGATGTTGATGCGGTGATCGCGCCAGAAGCAGGTGGTGGCGGCGGAGGTGATCGTGATCCCCCGCTCCTGCTCCTGCTCCATCCAGTCCATCACGGCCGTGCCCTCGTGGACCTCACCGATCTTGTAGGTGATGCCCGTATAGAAGAGGATGCGCTCGGTCGTAGTGGTCTTGCCGGCATCGATGTGCGCCATGATGCCGATGTTGCGCGTCCGATCGAGTGATACCTGTCGTGCCACGTCTGCCTTCAGTGCTCTAGGAACCGATCAATCGCCGGCGGCCTACCAGCGGTAGTGGGCAAACGCCTTGTTCGCCTCGGCCATCCGGTGCGTGTCCTCGCGCTTCTTCACCGCACCGCCCCGCAGGTTCGCCGCGTCGAGCAGCTCGTTGGCGAGCTTCTCCTCCATCGTCTTGCCGTCGCCGCGCGACCGGGCGTAGCCGACCAGCCAGCGGATCGAGAGCGACAGCCGGCGATTCGGGTTGATTTCCACCGGCACCTGGTAATTCGACCCCCCCACGCGCCGCGACTTCACCTCGAGGCTCGGCTTGACGTTGTCGAGCGCCTTCTTGAACACCTTGAGCGGGTCGTCGCCCGTCTTGTCCTTGATGATGTCGAAGCTCTTGTAGAGGATCCGCTCGGCGGTCGACCGGCGGCCCTCCTTCATGATCGTGTTGATGAACTTGGTCACCAGCGCGCTGCCGTAGAGCGCGTCGGCCGCGAGTTCACGCTTCGGAATCTCTCGTCTGCGAGGCATCGTCGGCTCTCTACTGCTTCGGGCGCTTCGCGCCGTACTTCGAACGCCCCTGCTTGCGGCCCTGGACGCCCACCGCGTCCAGCGTGCCGCGCACGACGTGATACCGCACGCCGGGCAGGTCCTTCACGCGGCCGCCCCGGATGAGCACCAGCGAGTGCTCCTGCAGGTTGTGCCCCACGCCGGGAATGTACGTGGTGACCTCGATCTTGTTGGTGAGGCGGACGCGCGCCACCTTGCGAAGCGCCGAGTTCGGCTTCTTCGGCGTCTGCGTGAACACCCGCACGCACACGCCCCGCTTCTGCGGGCTCGTCTGCAGCGCCGGGCTCTTCGTCTTCCACACCACTTTCTCTCGGCCCTTGCGGACCAACTGACTGATCGTCGGCACGACCGCTCCACACGCGCGAAAACCAGCCCCGGCCCACGCCGGGACGACGGGCCCGCGCGAGACCCGTCGCAACAGACAGCCACGCCGCGCCGGCCGCGGCGGTGGGGACTCGAGCCTAGAAGCGCCGGCGGCGCTTGGCACTCGATTCCAATGGACCCTACACGTTTCGGTGTTATCGGCACCGGCGGACGCGACGCGGTCTCGCCGCGGCGTCACGGTGCGGGAGGGGCTAGATAGGGTGTCCCAGCCCCACGAGAACCTTACGAGAATACCACACACCGCCGCCCCGGACGCAAGCGGCCCCGCCCGGCGCCCGTCCCGACCGGGCCGGCGGACCCCGCCCGCCGCCGCCGGTGCCACATCTTGGGGGACCGGGTCTCCCACCCCCAGCCCGCGGTGGCGACCCCGGTCGCCCCGCCCGGCAGGCCGGTTTCCGGCGAGAGGATGATACCCTTCCGCCCCGGAGGGAGCGCTTATGTGGAGCCGTCGTTCGTTCCTACGCGTGGCCGGCGGGCTGGGCGCGGGTGCCGTTGCCGCCCGCGGAGCCGGCCTGGCCGACGTCGCGGCGGCCACGCAATCGGTCGCCGGCCGGTCGCCCGACGAGGTGGCCGCCGACGAGTTCTACTGGCGCGAGATCCAGTCGGCGTTCACGCTGGACCGCACCATCATCAATCTCAACAACGGCAACCAGTGCCCGTCGCCCACCGTGGTCCACGACGCGATGAAGCGGTATACCGACTGGGCCAACCAGGCGCCGATTCACCACCGCCAGGCGATCGAGCGCAACCTCGAGACGGTCCGCCGGCGGCTCGCGCGCGAGTTCGGCTGCGACGCCGAGGAGCTGGCCATCACCCGCAACGCGAGCGAAGCGCTGCAGATTGCCCAGAACGGCATCGACCTCGCACCGGGCGACGAGGTGGTCACGACCGAGCAGGACTACCCGCGCATGCTGACCACCTGGGACCAGCGCGAGCGGCGCGACCGGATCAAGGTCGTCCGCATCAACTTCAAGGTGCCGACGACGGCCGACGACCTGTACGCGCGCATCGAGGCCGCCATCACGCCGCGGACGAAGGTGGTGCACATCTGCCACTGCACCAACCTCACGGGCCAGATGTTCCCGGTCCAGCGCATCAGCCGCATGGCCCGCAGCCGCGGCATCCGCACGATCGTCGATGGCGCGCACGCCGTGGCGCACTGGCCGTTCCAGCTCCGCGATCTCGAGTGCGACTACTACGGCACGAGCCTGCACAAGTGGCTGCTGGCGCCGCTCGGTACGGGCTTCCTCTACGTGCGCCGGGAGCTGATCGAGTCGACGTGGCCGCTCCAGGCCGCGCCGGCGACACGCGCGACCGACATCCGCAAGTTCGAGGAGATCGGGACGGCGCCGCCCGGACCGAAGGCCGCCATCAGCGAGGCCATCGCGTTCCACCAGGCCATCGGCGCCGAACGCAAGGCGGCGCGGCTCCGGTACCTGACGCTCCGGTGGGCGAACCGCCTGAAGGCGAACCCGCGCGTCCGCATCCACTCGGACCTCGCGCCCGGTCAGACCTACGGCGTGGCGTGCGTGTCGGTCGACGGCATCGACACCGACACGCTGGCGGCGCACCTCTGGGATCGCCACCGCATCATCGTCACGCCCGTCGGGCGGGGCGAGCCGGTCGCAGCGGAATACCGGTATCGCGGGCTGCGCATCACGCCGAACATCTACACGCCGCTCGACGAGATCGACCAGTTCGCCGAGGCCATCGAGGACGTGCTGCGGCGGGGGCTGGCGTAATGCGCGTCGCGCGGCCGCGGCTGCTGGCGCTGGCGATGGCGGCGGGCGCCGTCGCCGCGCCGCTCGCGCAGGATCGCCCGATGCCCGCCGAGAGCCCGGGCATCAAGGTGCTGACCGGGCTCACCGTGCCCGAATTCGAGCGCGAGATGCAGCACTTCGTGCAGGCGCTGGGCGTCTCGTGCCTGTACTGCCACGCGCCGCGCAACTTCCAGAGCGACGACAACCCGCGGAAGGCGGTCGCGCGCCGGATGATCGAGCTGACCAAGGCCGTGAACCGCGAGTACTTCCCCGACTACGTGCCGGAGCCCGACGCCTCGCGGCTGGGACGCGTCACGTGCCAGACCTGTCACAACGGCACGGCGCGGCCGGGAGTCGCCGCGCCGCCCGGCCCGCGCTGAGCGCGCGGCCGCTCAGCGCAGGCGCGCAAGGTAGGACGCCAGCGCCTCGACCTGCTGGGGCGTCAGGCGCTCGCCGAAGGCCGGCATCATCGTGTCGCCGTACTCGGTCGTCGGATCGCGGATGATGCGCGCCAGCGCGTCGAGCGTCCGGCGCCGGCCCACCGTCGTCAGATCGGGCCCGATCTGCCCGCCCTCTCCCGCCACCCGGTGACAGCCGACGCAGGAGGTGGCGAACGCCGTCGCGGCGAGGCGATCCTCGTCGGACACCTCCGGCGGCGCCGCCCCTGCCCGCACGCGCCGCAGATAGGCGACGACCGCCTGCGCCTGCAGCCGCGACAGCAGCGGTCGCGGCGCCGGATCGGCCTCGGTCCGGACGCCGGGCGCGAGCGCGACCGGATCGGCCATGTGGTGGAGCAGCCACTCCTCGTCCCGGGTGACCCGCGTCAGCGACAGGTCCGACGCCGGCCCGCCCGCCACGTGGCAGCCCCGGCACCCGAGGTCGGGCTGCTGCAGGAGCGCAAGGCCGGCGATGGAGCGCGGCCCCCACGCGTCGGGGTCGTACCGCGCCGGGGTATCGAGCAGCCCGAGCACGGTCATGTGCGCGACGCCGCCGACCACGGCGGCCATGGCCGCCGCCACGGGGAGCCGCCGCCGATGCCACGGCCGCCGCTCGCCGCCCCGGTCCAGGAAAGGCACCGCGAGCAGGAAGCCCACGATGAGGCCCGGGACGAGCAGCGTGCCAATCGGCTCGAGGGGGCCCGGGAAGTACTTGAGGAGCTCGAAGAGCGCGAGGAAGTACCACTCGGGGCGCGGCACGTAGGTCGCGTCCGCGGGATCGGCAATCTCGTCGAGGTGCGCCGGCCAGAGGAGCGCGAAGGTCAGCAGCAGCGCGAAGACGGCCGCCATCATCACGGTGTCCTTCACCACGTGCCACGGGAAGAACCGCACGACCGGCCCGTCGACGGGCGTGATCGGACCCGACACGCCGTGCCTGCGGAGGAGCAGGATGTGCGCCACGACGAAGACGACGATGGCGGCCGGGAGCAGCAGCACGTGCGCCGCGTACCAGCGGCCCAGCGTGAGCGCGCCGAGCTCGGCGCCGCCGCGCAGCACCGCCGCGAGCAGATCGCCCACGAGCGGCGTGCTCGCGGCGATGTTGAGGGTCACCGTCGTCGCCCAGTACGCCTTCTGGTCCCACGGCAGCAGGTAGCCGCTGAGCGAGAACGCGAGGATGAGCAGGAGCAGGAGGACGCCCGTGAGCCACGTCACCTCGCGCGGCGCCTTGAAGGATCCGAACAGGAAGACCCGCAGGAGGTGGATGCCCGCCGCGACGACCAGGAAGCTGGCGCCCCACACGTGGAGCCCGCGCACGAGCCACCCGAGGGGCAGCGCGTCCATGACGAAGCGCACGCTGTCGTAGGCCAGCGCGGGCGACGGCACGTAGTACATCGCGAGCACGACGCCCGTGAGGAACTGGACCGCCAGGAGCAGCGTCAGGATGCTGCCGCTCGTGAACGCCCATCCCGTGCCCGGCGGCAGCGGCTCGTCGAGCGCGTGGCGCACGAGCGCACGATACCCGGTACGCGCGTCGAGCCAGTCGCGGGCGCGGTCGAACGCCTTCACAGCTCCACCAGCACGTCGTCGCCCTCGACGCGCGTCGGCAGCGCGGGCAGGGGCGCCGGCGGCGGCCCCGCCACGACCTGCCCCTGCGCGTCGAACCGGCCGCCGTGGCAGGGACACTGGATGAGGCGGCGCTCGCGGTCGTAGCTCGTCCGGCAGCCCAGGTGCGTGCAGGTCGACTCGAGCGCCCGCACCGTGCGCTCGCCGGTGCGCACGAGGTACACGACGCGGCGATCCACGACCTGGGCGTAGCCGTCCTGACGGGCCACCCGCAGCGTGACGGGAACCGGCTCGTGCTCGCGGAGGCGGTCGATCGCGCCCGCGCGGATCCAGGTCGCGCGGCGCCGCTCGAAGCCCGGCGCGACGGCGGCAGTGCCGAGGACGAACGCCAGCGCGCCGCCGATGGCGGCATGAACGGCGGCGACGACGCGGACAAGAAAGCGCCGCCGGGCCAGAGGCTCGGAGAGCTGCAGATCAGACATCGATGATCTCGTGCGCGAATGAGCGCCCGGCTGGCGCAGGCAGGTAACGCTCGGTCCTTACCGCATCTGACTACGGCCGACTGTCGCAGGTCGTTACGGCATTATACGAACGCCCTCCCCCGCCGGCGGTCACGCGTTGTCACATCAGTTCTCGCGCTGTCTGCTCCCGTCACGGCGTGCGGCGCTGTGGTACCGTGACGGGTTGTGTCGAGCGTGATCACCATCTGCGTGGGGGTCGACGCCGCGGCGCGACGCCGCGCCGCCCGGCGGCTCGTCGCGGAGGCCGCGGGCGGCGCCGCCGAGGTGGCGGCCGCGCCCGCCGCAGGCTGGGCGTTCCAGCACCCGTTCCCGCCGCCGCTGCCGCCGGGCCCGCTCGTCGTCTGGGCGCCGGAGATCCACGACGCGTTCGTCAACCTCCAGACCGGCAACACGCGGCTCGTCACCACGCAGCCGGCCTACCTGCTGCGCGCCTGGCGTCACGCGCTGACGGCGCACGGGGCCGCAACGCTCGTCGCCACGGCCGACGCCGCGACACTCTCACAGCACGCGCCCGAGCTCGCCGCCGGCGGCCTGCCGGACGTGGCGGTGCAGGAGGTGCACGGCGAAACCGCCAGCCCGGCCGGCGACGAGATCGCGGATGCTGACGCCCCGACCGGGGTCGTGGCCGCCCTGGCCGCCGCCTTCCGCGCCCCGGCGCCGGCCGACCGGTTGCGCCAGGTGGTCGAGGCGCTCGGGGCCGGACGGGCCCCCGCCGCGCTGGTGGCGGCGGCAAGCGTCTGCATGGAGGTGAACGATCTCGACGCGGCGCTCCGCGACCTGGAGGAGGCCGCCGTTCGGGCCCCCGACTGGGGCGTGGTGCGGTACGAGCTCGGAAAGCTCTGGCTGCGGCGCGACGACATGGGCCGTGCCGCGGAGGCGTTCGGAGCCGCCGCGCGGCTGCTGCCGTGGTTTCCGCCGGCCTGGGCGAATCTCGGCGCCACGCTGGGCGAGCTCGATCGGTCCGAGGAGGCGCTGGCGGCCTTCGAGCAGGCGCTCGCGCTGGACCCCGACAGCCCGCAGGCCCTGAACAACGTGGGGGTGGTGACGCGCGAGCTCGGGCGGCTCTCCGAGTCGGAGGCGAGCTTCCGGCGGGTGATTGCCCTGGTGCCTGAAATGGCCTTCGGCCATTACAATCTGGGACATACGCTCTTTCTGCAAGGGCGGTATCTGGCGGCACTCTCGGCGTATGTCGAGGGCCAGCGCCGCGATGCCGACCGGAACCCCGTGCAGGCGAGCCGCCTGGCCGTGTGCCGGCTGGCGACGGGGGATGCAGCCGGTGCCCGGCGCGACCTCGAGGAGGCGTTCGGGCGGCTGACGCCGGAGGCGCGGCGCCAGCTGGCGGCCGATACCGATGCCATCGTGTGGGCGCTGGTCACCCACGCGCCGGCGCTGGATGGCTGGGGCCCGGTGCACGAATGGCTGACGCGTCAGATGAAGGAGACGGGCGCATGAGCACTCCGGCGCACGAGCGAGCGGCCACCACGCGGCCCACCGTGCTCGGCCATCTGCTCCACGACCGGGGCATCCGCTTCGCGGCGGGCCTGGCGGTCGTGGTCGCCATCCCGGTCGCGGTGCTGTTCTACTTCCAGGTGCGGTCGCTGAACGACCTCGAACAGACCTCGGCGGTGGTGCTGCGCCAGCTGAGCGGCGACACGGCCGACGCGATGACGCGGGAGATCGAAAACGCGCTGAAGCGGCCGCACATCGACATCCTGCTGCGGACGAACCTGTCGCGCACCGAACCGCCGGACTACGCGTTCATCGACGCCGCGTTCGAGGAGGGCCTTGCCGGCAGCCCGTTCATCGAGGAGCTCTGGCTCTGGTCGGAGACGCACGCCGACGACTGGCTGGTGTACGACCACCGGAGCCTGCTCGAGCCGGCCGACGCCGTCGAGCGGCGGTTCCGCCGGGCGCCGGAGCGGCTGGCCGCGCTGCTGCCGCGTGTGCGCGAGCTGTCGGCGCAGAAGCGGGCCATCGTCGCGTTTCCGGCGACGGTGGACGGCCGCCAGAAGTACATCCAGGTGCAGATGCGCTTCGAGTCGATCGCCCGCGAGCGCATGACGAGCTTCGTCGGGTTCAGCGTCGACGCCGAGCGGCTGCGCACGGAGTTCTTCCCGGCGCTGCTCGAGGCGCGGCTCGCCGCCGTGCAGCAGCCGACCGGCTTTCCGCCGCTCCAGCTCAACCTGGTGGACGGGCATGGCCGCCCGGTGCTGCCGGCGGGCGCCACGGAGCTGCGGTCGTTCGTCGACGAGCGCACGTTTCCGCTGGTCTTCTTCGACCGCGAGCTGCTCGAGTACGCGGCGCCCTACGAGCAGCAGCGGGAGACCTGGCGGGTGCGGACCGGGTACGGCGACCAGACGATAGCGGCCATCGTGGACGCGAGCACGCGCCCGCAGATGGCGGTGATGATCCTCCTGGCGGTGGCGATGGCGTTCGGCGTGTTCCTCGTCGCCGGCGCGGCGGCGCGGGAGGTGCGCGTCGCAGAGCTGAAGTCGAACTTCGTCGCGTCGGTATCCCACGACCTCAAGACGCCGCTGGCGCTCATCCAGCTCTTCGCCGAGACGCTCGAGCTGGGGCGCGTCCGGAGCACCGAGCGCACCGTCGAGTACTACCGGATCATCAACAGCGAGGCGCGCAAGCTCACGCGGCTCATCGAGAACATCCTGGACTTCTCGCGGATGGAAGCGGGCCTCCGCCCGTACCGGACGGTGCCGGCCGACGTGGGCGCGCTGACCGCGCAGGTGCTGTCGCGGATGGACAACCAGTTCAGCCAGAACCAGTTCACGGTATCGGCGCGGATCGAGCCGGACCTGCCGCGCGTGCTCGTCGACCATGATGCGGTGGAGCAGGCGATCGAGAACCTGCTGAACAACGCCATGAAGTACTCGGGCGAGTCGCGGGCCATCGAGGTCGACGTGCGCCGCCGCAACGGCCACGTCGAGGTCGCGGTGACCGATCACGGCATCGGCATTCCCCGCCGCGAGCAGAAGAAGATCTTCCGGAAGTTCTACCGCGTCGACCGCGAGCTCGGCGGCGGCCCTCAGGGCTGCGGGCTCGGCCTCGCCATCGTCGACCACACGATGCGGGGCCACGGGGGGTTCGTCGGCGTGGACAGCGAGCCCGAACGCGGCAGCACGTTTACGCTGCACTTCCCCGTGCCCGCCAGGGACATCGCCGACGGAGAGCCGCATGAAGCGCATTCTGGTGATCGAGGACGAGCCGCAGATGCTGCTCGGCCTGCGTGACAACCTCGAGCTCGAGGGGTACGAAGTCGCCACCGCCGCGGACGGCGAGGACGGGCTGGCCAAGGCCGCCAGCTTCCATCCCGATCTGGTCGTACTCGACGTCATGCTGCCGAAGAAGAACGGCTTCGACGTCTGCCGGGAGCTTCGCGCGCGGTCGAACGCCACGCCCATCGTCATGCTGACGGCGCGCTCGGCGGAGACCGACAAGGTGCTCGGCCTCGAGCTCGGCGCCGACGACTACGTCACCAAGCCCTTCTCGATCACCGAGCTCCTGGCCCGGGTTCGCGCCGTCCTGCGCCGGACCGGCGGCCAGAAGCCGACGAGCGACCTCGTCAAGATCGGGGACATCGAGATCGACTTCAAACTGCACCAGGCGCGCCGCGGCCGGGCGCGCATCGAGTTCACGGCCCGCGAGTTCGACCTGCTCCGCTACTTTGTCCAGCACACCGGCCAGGTCGTCACCCGCGAGCAGATCCTCAACGAGGTGTGGGGCTACGAGGAGTTCCCGACGACGCGGACCATCGACAATTTCGTCGCGAAGCTGCGTCAGAAGATCGAGCGCGCCCCGCACGCGCCGGAGCATATCCTGACCATCCACGGATCGGGCTACAAGTTCGTCGGCTAATCCGGGGTCGGGCCTATTTTCAGTTTCT
>JBFMCA010000065.1:0-25185 GCA_040754955.1 Acidobacteriota bacterium
GTGAAACGTAAAAATAGGCCCGACCCCTATTTCCGGAACTTCTGGATGCGCCTCCCGGTGGACGCCTCGCCGACGTAGAGGTTCCCCTGCGAGTCCACGCTCATGCCGTGGGGGCGCAGGAACTGCCCCACCTGCCGGCCGCCGCGGCCGAACTCCCCCACCACGGACAGGTCGGACCGCCGCATGATCCACACCTTGTGGTTCGTGCCGTCGGCCAGGTACAGCCACTCCTCCTGCGGGTCTGGCGAGAGCACGACGACGAAGGCCGAGCCCGACGCGAGCGTCTCGGGCGCGATGATCTTCTCCATCAGGAACGTGCCCTTCTGGTCGAACACCTGGATGCGGTTGCCGCGCCGGTCGGCGACGTAAATCTTGCCGTCGCGCGAACCCGTCAGGCCGTGCACGGTCGAGAACTGCTGCGGCGGCGCGCCGGCGGCCGCCTTCGCGTCGTACTTGTAAGTGTCATCCGGCGGCTTTCCGTACGCGCCCCAGTGGCGCAGGTACCTCCCCGTCGCGCCGTCGAACACCACCACACGCCGGTTGCGGTACCCGTCCGCGATGAACACCTCGTTGGTCTTCGGATCCACCCAAATGCCCGCAGGCCCGCCCAGGAGCTTCTCGTCGGCGCTCCCCGCGTTCTTGTCGTACTCGCCGATGGTCATCACGTGCTTGCCGTCACGCGTGAACTTCTGGACTCGGTGGTGCATGTAAGTACCGATCCACACGAAGTTGTTGTGGTCGACGAAGATGCCGTGCGGGTTGCGCGGGTAGACCGAGATATCCTGCGACGGCTCGCCCCACGCCTGCACCAGCCTGCCGGCCGGATCGAACTCGAGCACGGCCGGCGCCGGCACGCAGCACGTGCCAATCGGCGGCTTCTGCACCGCCGCCGTCTCCTCCTCGGTGAGCGTCTCGGGCAGATGCGTCACCCACACGTGGTTCTTCGCGTCAACGAAGACGCCGGTGACGGCGCCGAGAATCCACTTGTTGGGCAGCTCCTGCGGCCACGACGGGTCTACCGTGAACGCCGGCGCCGCCGACTGAGCGCCTGGCGCGATGCCGGCCACCGCCACGACAGCGGCCGCCATCCCGACCCGAATCGCGTGCATCGTCACCGCGCGCATGCTACCGCCTCCCTTGATTCGACGTCGCCGCCCGTCCGCCCAGCGCGTCCACGACGCGGTCGATGTCGTCGTGGGTGTTGAACACCGACACCGACAGGCGCAGCCGGCTTTCGTTCGTGATGACAGTGGCCGTCACCTTGCTGTCGCGCAGGCGTCGCACAGTGGCGGCCGTGTCCTTCAGCTCGAACGCCACAATCGGGGTTTCCGTGTAGCGGGGTGTCAGCGACATGTACCCCACCGGCGGGAGCTCGTTCTGCAGCCGATCGGTGAGCTGCTTCGCGTGCGAACGGATCTTCGTCAGGCCGCACGCGTTGACGTAGTCGATGCCGGCCGAGACGCACGCGGCCAGCAGCACCGGGATGCCGCCCGTCTCGTACATCGCCGCGCCCGGGAGCGGCTCCCACGTCAGCTCCGCGCGGTTGAAGTTCGTGATCTGCCGGTGTCCGTACCGTGTCGTCGGGAGCGCCGTGCCCTGCAGGTCCTTCTTCACGTACAGGAAGCCAATGCCGCGCTCCCCCATCAGCCACTTGTAGGTGCCGCACGAGGCGAAGTCGATGCCGAGCGCCCGGACGTCCACGGGGACGGCGCCGGCGGCCTGGATGATGTCGGCGAACACGAACGCGCCGCGGTCGTGCGCGAGCCGGCTGATGGCCGCGCAGTCGTGCATGAAGCCGTTGACGTTCGACACGAGCGCCAACGACACCAGCCGCGTGTTGCGATCGATGGCGCGGTCCATGTCCGCGACGTCGATCTGCCAGTCCCGGTGCTTGACGATGCGGAGCTCGACGCCCTGCTTCTCGAGTTCCTTGTACATGTAGAGCGACGTCGTGAAGTGCAGCTCGTCGATGACGACGTTGCCGCCCTTCCTGGCCAGGTCGAGCCCCATGACGACGATGTTCTCGCCGTCCGACGTACTGCCGGTGTAGGCAATCTCGTCGGCGGCGGCGCCGATGAGCGCGGCGTACTTCGCCTTGAGCGCCGCCTGCTTCTCGGCGTTGAAGTCGGCGCGCCCCGGACCGGGGCCGAACAGCCTGTAGGCCATCGCCTCTTCCACGGCGCGCGCCGCGAAGGTCCCAATCGGGTGCATCGCCGCCGAGTTCATGTACGTCTCGGTGGCGACGAGCGGAAAGTCGGCGCGCACCGATGCGGGGAACACGGCACCCGAGGCGGCGTGCTGCAGGCCGGCGAAGAGCGGACGGGCGGAGAGGGCGAGCGTGCCAGCGCCCGCGAGGAACGCGCGGCGACCGAGGGTCATGGGGCCTCCTGGGATGGTGGGGGGATTATACGGGAGCGCGGCCGATCAGCGCAGCGTCGACGGCCGGGCGAATCCCCGTGCGCGCAATCACGAACACGTGGTCGCCCGCGGCCAGTTCCGTGCTCCCCCTCGGCGGAATCAGCATCGTCCCCCGCGTGATCATCGCGATGACCGCGCCGTCGGGGAGCGCCAGGTCGCGCACGGTCCGCCCGGCAACGGGGGACCCGTCGCCGATGGTGTATGCCACCACGTCGGCGTCCACCTCCTTGAGCGTCATCAGCTCGAGAGACACGGCCGGCGCCGGCGCCTTGCCCTCCTGCAGGCCGAGCCACGAGGCCAGCAGCGGCAGCGTCCAGCCCTGGAGCGTCGCGGAGACCAGGACGACGAAGAAGACGACGTCGAAGAGCAGGCGGCCTTCCGGCACGCCGAAGAGCAGCGGATACGTGGCGAGGATGACCGGCACCGCGCCCTTGAGCCCGCCCCATGCCACCACCAGCTGCTCCCGCAGCGAGAAGCCGAACGGCGTGAGCAGCGGGATCACGGCGAGCGGCCGCGCCACGAAGATGAGGACCGCGGCCAGAAGCAGCGAGGGCCCCGCCACGGCCGGCAGCTCGCGCGGCGTGCTGAGGAGGCCGAGCACGACGAACATCGCGATCTGCCCGATCCAGGCCAGGCCGTCCATGAAGCGGAAGGTCCCGCGCTGGAACACCAGCCGGCTGTTGCCGAGGACGATGCCGGCCAGGTAGATGGCGAGAAAGCCGCTGCCGCCAAGCGCGGCGGCCAACCCGAAGGCCACCAGCCCGCACGCGCCGGCGAGCACCGGATAGAGGCCGGCCGCCGACAGGCTCACGCGGTTGATCAGGCCGACGGCCGCCCACCCGGAGCCGAGGCCGACGAGCGCGCCGACGCCCATCTGCTGGACGAAGAGCACGGCCAGCCCCGGTCCGGGCGCCGTGCGATCGGTGAGCACCTGGACCAGGGCCACGGTCAGAAAGATGGCCATCGGATCGTTCGACCCGCTCTCGATCTCGAGCGTCGAGGCCGCGCGGGCGCGCAGGCGCAAGCCTTGCGAGCGGAGCACGGAGAAGACCGCCGCCGCGTCGGTGGACGAGACGATGCCGCCGAGCAGCAGCCCGGTCAGGAACGGGACGCCGAGAATGATCGACGCGGCGGCGCCCGTGACGAGCGCGGTGAGCAGCACGCCCAGCGTGGCCAGCAGCGCCGAGGGGCGCCAGGCGGCGACCAGCGACGCGCGGCTCGTCTGCAGCCCGCCGTCGAAGAGGATGAGTCCCAGCGCGAGCGTGCCGATGGCGTGCGCCGTGGCGAAATCGTCGAACACGATACCGCCAGGCCCGTCCTCGCCGGCGAGCATGCCGACGGCCAGGAACAGCACCAGCACGGGCAGGCCCACGCGCGCCGACAGCGTGCTCGAGAGGATGCCGATGAGCAGCAGCACGCCGGCCAGCAGAATGAGCTGATCGACCAGGAACACGGCGTCCTCGTCGCGGGCCGCGCCGGCGTCAGCCGAACCGGGCCGGCCTGTAGGGCGCGAGCGGATCGGCGGCGACGCCGTCGAGAATCTCGAGCGCCGCCAGATGCGCCACGAGCGGCGCCAGCGTCACGCCGCTGTGCATCACCGCGATGTAGACGTCGCGCCGGCCGGGCGGGAAGCCGATGACGGGGAACCCGTCCTGCGGGAGCGGCCGCCACCCGAGCGTGACCTTCTCGACGCGGGCGCTCGCGAGAGCCGGAAGCACGCCGCGTGCGGTCTTCAGGAAGCGCTCCGCCGCCTCCACGCTGGTGTCCTGCGTCGGTGTGCCGCCGAAGCCCGAGCCCATGACGAGGCGGCCATCGGGCTTCTGCTTCATGTGCGCGACAGGCGCAAGCACCACACGCTCGATGACGGCGGGCTGCGGCGCGGTGTGCACCAGCACGCCGGGCGACTCGCGGAGCGGCACGGCGACGCCGGCCAGCGCGGCCACGCGCGGCGTGTCGGTGCCGCACGCGACGATGAGCACATCGGCTTCGATGTCGCCAGCCGCCGTGCGCACGGCACGCAGGCGCCCATGGGCCTGGTCGAGGCCTGTCACCTCCGCGGGATGCCGCACGCGCGCGCCCGCCGCCGCGGCGCGTTCGAGCAGCCGCTCGGTCGCGATCACGGGGTCCACGTGACCTTCGAGGAGCGCATGCCCGGCAACGGCGATCGGGCCGGGCTCGACGTTCGGCTCGAGCGCGCGGAGCGCGCGTGCGTCGATGAGGTGCGCGGGATAGCCCCACGCCTGGTGCCGCTTCACCTCGCCGCGGAAGGCGGCCGCTGCCTTCTCGTCGCCGTACCATTCGATGCTCCCGCCCCACCGGAGCGGCAGCAGGCCCCGCAGCTCCGATTCGAGCTGGTGCCACGCCTCGATGCCCAGCCGGTTGAGCTGGAAGTACGCGTGCGGCTCCTTGGAATACGTGGAGTTGATCCACGCGAAAGAGTTGGCGGTGGCCGCCGCCGCGGGGCGGGCCTTCTCGAGGAGGGTGACGTCCGCGCCCCGCCGCGCGAGGCGGTACGCGAGGTTGGCGCCGATGATGCCGCCGCCGGCAATGACGATGCGCTCGCCGGCCGCGCGGAGCGGCCGCGGCACGCCCGCGAAGACCGCGGCGGCCAGGGTTTGCAGCAGGGTGCGGCGTGCCAGTGTCGCCATCGCCGCCATCTTACCCCGCCATCCACCGTGCCGAGCGCCACACCTCGAACCTGAGCAGCACGAGCACGGTCAGCACCTCGAGCCGGCCGATCCACATCGCCAGCGTCAGCACGATCTTGCTCACGGGGTGCAGGTCCCCGAAGTGCGCCATCGGCCCAACGGTGCCGAAGCCCGGGCCGATGTTGCCGAGGCACGCGATGCTGGCCGAGATGCCGGTGATGAGATCCGCGCCGAAGAGCACGACGACCGCGGCGGACACGGCGAAGGTCAGCAGGTAGAACAGCATGAACACCTGCACGTCCCGCACGATGTGCTCGGGGACGACGCGGCCGCCGAGCTTGACCGGCAGAATGGCGCGAGGATGCAGCGTCCGCTTGAGCTCGCCGATCGTCACGCGGGCCATCAGCACATGCCGGACGATCTTCGGGCCGCCCGCCGCGGAGCCGGCGCACCCGCCGATGAACATCAGCAGGAACAGCACCATCTTCGCCTGGTCGCTCCAGAGCTGAAAGTCCGCGCTCGCGTAGCCCGTGGTGGTGAGGATGGAGAGCACCTGGAACGCGCCGTGGTGCAGGGCCTCGGCCCAGGCCAGGCCGTCGCGCGCGAGGATGCCCGTCAGCATCACCGTGGCGACGATCACCACGCCCGCGTAGGCGCGGAACTCCTCGTCCTGCACCAGCGCATTCCGCTCCACCCGCACGGCGCGGTACTGCAGGCCGAAGTTGGCGCCCGCCACGAACATGAAGGCGACAATGACCCAGTCGGCCCACGGGTTGTCGTAGCCGGCCAGCGAGAGCGGATGCGGCGAGAATCCACCGGCCGACATCGTGGTGAACGCATGGCACACGGCGTCGTAGGCCGAGAGGCCGGTCGCCATGAGCGCCACGATCTGCGCCGCCGTGAGCGCTGCGTACACCTTCCACAGCGCCAGCGCCGTCTGCCTGAGCTGCGGCGTCAGCTTCTCGCTGGTCGGTCCCGCGGCCTCGGCGAAGAACAGCTCGCGGCCGCCGATGGCCAGGCGCGGCAGAACGGCGATGAACAGGGCGATGACGCCGACGCCGCCCAGCCACTGCGTGAGCGCGCGCCAGAAGAACATGCCCCGCCCGACCATGCCGAAGTCGCGCAGCACGGTGGCGCCCGTCGTGGTGAGCCCGGACATGGCCTCGAACACGGCGTCGAGGTACCCGAGGCCTGCCCACATGTATGGCAGCGCCGACACCTGCGCGAGGACCATCCACGTGGCGGCGACAATCGCCAGACCTTCCACGCGCCGGAGCCGCTCGATGACATCGCCGGTCCGCCCGCCGGCGCGGCGCATGGCGGTACCCAGGGCCGCCGCCGCGACGCCCGTCACCAGGAACGCGCCGGCGTCCTGCCGCTCGCCGTAGAGGATCGCCACGAGGGCCGGCGCGACCAGCGCCGGGCTGAACAGCCGGACGAGCGTGCCGGTGACGTTGAGAACGAGGGCCAGCCGCACGCGTCAGGCCTTCGTGAAGTAGGTCCGCACCTGATCCGCCGCCTCGTAGGTCGTGAAGACGATGATGCGGTCGCCAGGTTCGACGCGGTCGTTGCCGCGCGGCACGAACGCGCCCGACGGCCGGACGATGGCGCCCACGATGCTGTTGAGCGGCGGCGCGAGGTCGCGCAGCGCGCGCGGCGCGTAGGCCGGCGGCACGTCGAGCTCCAGGATGCGCCCCGCGCCCTCCTCGACCACCGCCAGCAGCCGTGTCGTGTCGCCCTGGATCTGGTGGAGCACCGAGGCAACGGCCGCGCCGCGCGCCGAGATGGCTATGTCGATGCCGACGCGCTCGAAGAGCCGCAGGTTGGCCCGCTTCCCCACCCGGGTGATGATGCGCCGGACGCCGAGCTGGCGCGCCAGCAGGCACGCGAAGAGGTTGCGCTCGTCGTTGTCGATGACGCCGACGAGCACGTCGCTCCGCCCCACGTCCTCCGCCTCGAGCAGCTCGAGGTCGGTGCCGTCGCCGTTGAGCACCAGCGTGTGGCGCAGCCGCCCCGCAATCATCGCGCCCCGCGCGGCATCCCGCTCGACCAGCGTCAGCTGCAGCCCGCTGGCATCGCGCTCCAGCCGTTCGGCCAGCCGGAGGCCCACGTCGCCCCCGCCGACGATGGTCACGCGCTGCTGGTCGGGGTCCGGCTTCCCGGTCAGCCGGCGCCGCACCTCACGCAGGGCCTCGGGCGAGCCCATCACCAGCACCTTGTCGCCGGCGGCCAGCGTGCTGGCCCCGCGCGGGATGAAGAACGCGTCGGGCCGCCTGACGGCCACCATCAGCGCGTTGTGCGGCAGGTGCAGGTCGGCCACGCGGCCAATGAAGGGCGATCCGGCTTCGAGCCGGTACTCCACCAGCCGGATGGCGCCGTCGGCGAAGGTCTCGGCATCGAGCGCGCCCGGCTCGCGGATGATGCGCTCCATCTCGGCGGCGAGCTGCGCCTCGGGCCAGATGACGCGATCGATACCGAAGCCGGCCAGCCCCCGCGCCTCGGTGCCGCCCTGCAGGAAGTCGTCCCGCGACACGAAGCAGATGGTGCGCGGCTTCGCAATCTGCCGCGCCACCGCGCAGCCGACGATGTTGACCTCGTCGAGACCCGTGCACGCGACGACGACGTCGGCGCCCTCGACGCCCGCGCGGACGAGCACATCGTGGCTCGTGCCGCTGCCCAGCAGGAACTGGACGTCGAGCGGCTGGAAGCGGTCGGCCACCTCGGGCTTGTGGTCGACGACGAAGACGGCATGGTGCCGGGCCGCCAGCGCCTGCGCCAGGGCAAACCCGATTTCGCCGCCGCCGAGGATGACGATGCGCATGCTAGGCCACGTCGTCCGGGCCGATGTGTCGGTCGGCGGGCAGGTCGCGCGCAGCGAGGCGGCCGTTGCGAATCTCGGGCGGGCTCACGGCTGAGATTGTACCCCCGGCCCGCCACCGGGGCCTTGGGATGCCCGTACGGCCCCGGTTCAAGGAGGCGCGATCCCTGCCGATTCACCGATCGTCGCGCCGGGTGCTCATCCCCTCAGTCCGGGACGACGCTCGGGCGCGCGAGGAGTCTGCCGCAATGCCCGTTCAGAACCGCCGTCCCCGACGGGGCGCCCGCCGCTCGACCCTCGCCTTCACGGCGGCCGGGATCCTGCTCTGCGCGGCACCCGCGTTCGCCCAGACGCCGCGCAACGTCATGCGGCTCAGCCTCGAGGAGCTGCTCGACGTGGAGGTCACCTCCGTGTCGAAGAAGGAGGAGCGGCTGATGGGGAGCGCCGCGGCCATCACGGTGATCACGCAGGACGACCTGCGCCGCTCGGGCGCGACGAGCCTGATGGAGGTGCTGCGGCTGGTGCCGGGCCTGCAGGTGGCGCGGATCGACTCGAACAAGTACGCCATCAGCGCGCGCGGCTTCAACGGCCGCTTCGCGAACAAGCTCCTGGTGCTGCTCGACGGCCGCAGCCTCTACACCCCGCTCTTCTCCGGCGTCTTCTGGGAGGTGCAGGACACGATGCTCGAGGACATCGAGCGGATTGAAGTGATTCGCGGGCCCGGTGCGGCGCTCTGGGGCGCCAATGCCGTCAACGGGGTCATCAACATCGTCACCAAGAGCGCGACGGCCACGCGCGGCGTGGTGGCGTCGGCGGGGGCGGGCGGCGACGAGCGGGGCTTCGGCGCGGTGCGGTACGGCGGCGGCGTCGGGGACATCGGCGCCTATCGCGTGTACGGCAAGTACTTCTCCCGGGCCGGATCGATCGGCACGGCGCGGCGAGCGGCGGGCGACGACTGGAACGTGGCGCGGGGCGGCTTCCGCATCGACCTCGACCTGTCGCAGCGCGACGGGCTGATGGTGTCGGGCGACATCTACGAGGGCGACATCGGCCAGGTCACCGCGCCGCCCTCGGTCACGCCGTCGCTGGCGGCCGCCACCGCGTCGCGCGTGCGGGTGTCCGGCGCGAACGTGCTCGGGCGGTGGCAACGGACGCTGGCAGAGGGACAGATCTCGGCGCAGTTCTACGTCGATCGGACGGCGCGCTCCGAGAGCCTGTTGCGTGAGGACCGGCAGACGGCGGACCTGGCGTTCGACCACCGGATGCGCCTCGGTCGCCGGCACGAGTTCCAGTGGGGTGGCAGCGCGCGCGTGACCAGCGACGACATCGGCAACACGGCGCTCGTGTCGCTGTGGCCGGCGTCGCGACGCGACCACATCGCCGGGTTGTTCGTACAGGACGAGATAGCCCTGGTGCCCGATCGATTCCGGCTCGTCGTCGGGACGAAGGTGGAGAAGAACAGCTACACGGGCTGGGAAGTCCAGCCGAACCTCCGGGCGTCCTGGACGCCCGGCGAGCGATCGGCCCTCTGGGGCGCCGTGTCGCGCGCGGTGCGGATGCCGTCGCGCGCCGAGTCGGACATGCGGCTGAGCGGCGTGCTGAACGACCCGACCTCGCCGCTCCCGGTGGCGTTCCTGCTGACGGGCAGCCCCGACGTGCAAGCCGAGTCGGTGATCGTCACCGAAGTCGGCTACCGCGTGCGCGCGTTCGACCGCGTGTTCGTCGACGTCACCGGGTACGTCAATCACTACCAGGACCTCATCTCCTACAGCCCGTCAGGCCTGCCGGCGCTCGTCATCGATCCGCCGGCGATGTACCTGGTGGCGCCGCTCTCGGTCACCAACGGCGCGCGCGGCCACGCGACGGGGCTGGAGACGGCCGTGACCTGGGAGCCTGCCGCGTTCTGGCGGGCGTCGACGTCGTGGGGCTGGATCGACATGCGGCTGAGGGATCAAGAGACGGGCGAGATCGCCGATGACATCGGCCGCGTGACGCCCCGGTATCAGGGGATGGTGCGGTCGATGTGGACTCTTCCGCGCCGCGTGGAGGTGGATGCCATCTACTACCGGGTGGGCGGCATGCCGGGCCATGCCATTGCAGGGTACAACCGCGTGGACGTCCGCGCCGCGTGGCGGCCGATCCCGGCGCTCGAGCTGAGCCTGACGGCGCAGAACCTCTTCGACCAGAGGTACCTCGAGTTCTACTCGACGCTCGGCGAGGTGCCGGGCGCGCGGCAGCGGTCCGTCTACGGAAAGGCAACGTGGCGCTTCTGACGACGACAACGCCGCGGCACCTCGTGGCGGCGGCGCTCGGCCTCCTCCTGCTGCTGCCCGCGGGCCTGTCGGCCCGCGCGGGCGTGCAGGGGGGCGCCGATGAATACCAGGTGAAGGCGGCGTTCCTGTACCAGTTCACGCGCTTCGTGGAGTGGCCGGCCGACGCGTTCGCCGACCGGAAGGCTCCGGTGGTGCTCTGCCTGGCGGGGACCGATCCGTTCGGCGACCTCCTCGACGGGCAACTCGCCGGCAAGACCGCGGGGGAACGGCCGTTCCGGATCGTGCGGCTCGCCGCCGGCGCGCCGCCCGCCTGCCACATCCTGTTCGTCGGCGCGAGCGAGCGCGAGCGGACCGCCCGATGGCTGGACGCGCACGCGGGCCGCCCGGTGCTCACCATCGGCGACATGTCGGGCTTTGCCCGCGACGGGGGCGTCGCCAACTTCGTCGTCGAATCCTCGCGCGTGCGGTTCGAGTTCAACACCGCGGCGGCCGATCGGGCGCGGCTCAAAGTCAGCTCGAAGCTGCTGGCGCTGGCGCGGGTCGTCCAGCCGGAGCCGGCGCGATGAGGGGGCGCCTGCTGACCGGCCTCTCGATCCGGACCAAGCTGACGGTCGTCATCATGGCTGCCAGCAGCACGGCCCTGCTCTTCGTCGGCGTGGCGTTCGGCGTGTACGAGCGCCACTGGTCGAAGCGCGATCTGGCGGAGGACCTGACGTCGCTCGCGGACCTGACGGGCGGCACGAGCACCGCGGCCCTGGCGTTCGGCGACGATCGAGCCGCGCGCGAGGTGCTCGGCGCGCTGCAGGCCCGATCCAACGTGCAGGCGGCCGCAGTGTACGACGCCACCGGCCGGATGTTCGCCAGCTACGCGCGTCCGGGGGCCCCGTGGAGCGACCTGCCTGCGGTCATCGAGCCCGACGGCGTCCGTGCCCACCACGATCGGCTGGCCGTCTTGCGTCCCATCGTGCTGGAGGGCGAGCGCATCGGAACGGTGTACCTCGCGGCCGACCTCGATACGCTGGCCGCACGGGTGAAGCGCTTCGTCACCATCTGGGCGCTGCTGGCCTTCATGGCGCTCGGGCTCACGCTGGTCACCGCCGCGGCGCTCGAGCCGCTCATCTCGCAGCCGCTCCTGGCGCTCGCCACGGCGGCGCGCCAGGTGTCCGCCGAGCGTGACTACTCGCTGCGCGTGCTCCGCGAGTCGGACGACGAAGTCGGCCGGCTCGTCGACGACTTCAACGGCATGCTCGCGCAGATCCAGGACCGCGACGTCCAGCTCCAGCGCCACGGCGAGCAGCTCGAGCGCGAGGTCGCCGCGCGAACCTCGGAGCTGGTCGAGGTGAACCAGCGGCTGCGGGCGGCCAAGGAGAAGGCCGAGGTCGCGAGCCGCGCCAAGAGCGAGTTCCTGGCCAACATGAGCCACGAAATCCGGACGCCGATGAACGGCATCCTGGGCATGACGGAGCTGGCGCTCGACACGCCGCTCACGAGCGAGCAGCGCGAGTACCTCGTCACCGTGCGCCAGTCGGGGCAGGCGCTGCTCGACATCCTGAACGACATCCTCGACTTCTCGAAGATGGAAGCGGGCAAGCTCCGCCTCGACCCCGTCAACTTCGCGGTGCGCCCGCTCGTGGACGAGGCCATGCGGTCCATCGCGGTGCTCGCCCACCAGAAGGGCCTCGAGCTCATCGTCGACGTGGCCCACGACGTGCCGGAAGCGCTCGTCGGCGACCGAGGCCGCCTGCGGCAGGTGCTCATCAACCTGGCCGGCAATGCCGTCAAGTTCACGGAGGAGGGCGAAATCGTCGTCCGCGTCGCGCGCGCGCCCGAGCTGGGCAAGGGCGCGCTGCGCATCTCGGTGTCGGATACCGGGATCGGCATCCCGCCGGAGAAGCACGAGGCCATCTTCGAGGCGTTCTCGCAGGCCGACGGCTCGACCACCCGGCGCTTCGGCGGAACGGGCCTGGGCCTCACCATCTCGGCGCAGCTCGTGTCGCTGATGGGCGGCACCATCCACCTGGCGAGCGAGCCGGGCGAGGGCAGCACGTTCACGTTCACGGTGGCCTTCGAAGTCGGGCGCGCGCAGGCGTCTGACGCGCCGCCGCTGACGCCGGCCGACCTCGAAGGCATGGCCGTGCTCGTCGTGGACGACAACGCGACGAACCGCAAGATGCTGGGGACGCTCCTGTCCAACTGGGGCATGGAGCCCCACACGTGCGAGAGCGGCGCCGAGGCGCTGCAGCGCCTGGAGACGGCGGCGCAGGCCGGCCGGCCGTTCCAGCTCTTGCTGCTCGACTACCAGATGCCCGGCATGGACGGGTGCAGCGTCGCCGAGGCGATGCGCGACGCCCCCGGGCTGCACGGATCGACCATCCTGATGCTGAGCTCCGTCGATCAGCAGGCGCACGTCGAGCGCGGCCGGGCGGCAGGCATCGCCGAGTGCCTGGTCAAGCCGGTGGCGCAGGCCTCGCTGCTCGAGGCCATCTGCCGGAGCCTCGGGGCGGCGCGCCGGCCCGTGGCCAAGGCGGCGTGGGCCGGTCTGCCTTCGGCGAGGCCGCTCCACGTGCTGCTGGCCGAGGACAACGTGGTCAACCAGCGGCTGGCGCTGCGCGTCCTGCAGAAACGTGGGCACACCGCCGTGGTGGTGGACAACGGCCGCGCGGCAGTAGAGGCATTCCGGCGCGAGGCCTTCGACGCCGTGCTCATGGACATCCAGATGCCCGAGATGGGCGGCGCGGAGGCGACGGCGGAGATTCGCCGGTACGAGCGGCCGAGCGGCCGCCACACGCCCATCATCGCGCTGACGGCCCACGCCATGACGGGCGATCGCGAGCGGTGCCTGGCCAACGGCATGGACGGCTACGTCTCGAAGCCGCTGAAGCCCGCCGAGCTCTACGAGGCGCTGGAGCGGCTGACGCTGGCGCGGGGCGCCTAGCCGACCTGTGGCACAATCGCCGCCTGCAGAGGAGGCGCGTGCCGTGACCCCGAGCCGCTTCGTCCCCCGTGCCCTTGTGTGGGCGGCCGCCGTGCTGCTGGCCGCCGCGGCCGTGTCGGCGCGTCAGGCGGCGCCGGCGAGCGGCGTCCCCGAGTTCAAGGCCGACCCGTCGTGGCCCACCCTGCCGGCCGACGTCCGGTGGGGACAGGTCATCGGCATCTTCGCCGACGCCCGCGGCCACGTGTGGACGTCGAGCCAGAGCCGCATCAGCGAGTGGGATCCCGCGGGGCACCTGGTGCAGTCGTGGGACGCGCGCGGCCCCCAAGGCACGTGGAGCACCATCCACGGCCTCTTCGTCGATCACAACGGCTTCGTCTGGACCAACGCGCGTGAGAGCCACCTCACGGTGAAGTTCACGCGGACCGGCCAGGTCGCGCTCGTCATCGGCCGCTTCGGCGAGACCGGCGGCAGCAACGACACGACGCTCATGGGCCGGCCGGCGGACATCTGGGTGGATCCGGCCGACAACGAGGTGTTCGTGGCGGACGGATACGGCAACCGCCGCGTGATCGTGTTCGACGGCGCCACGGGAAAGTACCTGCGCCACTGGGGCGCGTACGGGAAGCGGCCCGAGGACCCGCCCCGCCCGGCTGGCGGCGGCGCGGGTGCCGCGGCCGCCGCGGACGGCTCCGTGCCCGAGGCGCCGCCGTCGCAGCTCCGCGTGCCGCACGGCATTGCCGGGTCGCGCGACGGGCTCATCTACGTTGCCGATCGCGCCAACAACCGCATCCAGGTGTTCCGCCAGTCCGGCGAGTTCGTGCGCGAGAAGATCCTCCGGCCGCACTGCGGCGCCGAAGAGCGCGCCGCGTGGGCGCCGAAGCGGCCGTGCGGCGGCGAAGCGACCTTCTCCATTGCCTTCTCCCCCGACGCCGCCCAGACCTACCTGTACAGCGCGGACGGCGGCTCGCACGTCATCACCATCCTGCGGCGCAGCGATCTCGAAATCGTCGGGGAGTTCGGCGGTCCGGGCGTGGGGCCGGGCCAGCTCGGCCGGCCCCACAACGTGACGGTCGATCCGGCGGGCAACCTCTTCGTCGCCGAGGCGGCGGGGCCAGAGGTCACCGACCCGGCCACGGGGGCGAAAAGGCAGGCCGGTTTCCGGGCCCAGAAGTTCGCGCGCGTCCGCTAGCCGGCTTGGCTTGCAGCGCGCCGGGAAGTCCGCTTTACTATCGGTCCGATCGCCAGGAGGACCCATGTCCATGCCCCGACTGCTTCTGCCCGTTCTTGGCCTCACGGCTGCGGGCCTCGTCATGCTGAGCCTGTCCGCCGGACCCGGCGCCGCCACGGCGTCGGCCGAACAGGCGGCCGCGCCGGCCCGGGTGGGCAACCCCATCACGGGTGAGGGCCTGCCCAACCCGGCGCCCAACGTCACGCGCAACTGGGGCGAGCTGCCCGAGGGTCGTAAATGGGGTTCGTCCGCCGGCATCGACATCGACCCGAAGGACGGACACATCTGGGCCTACGAGCGCTGCGGCGCGGGCACCTTCGGCGCGGGCGCGCCCGTGACCTGCGACACCAACCTCGTCGATCCGATCTTCAAGTTCGATCGCCACACGGGCAAGGTGCTCGCGAACTTCGGCAAGGGCGTCATGGTCACGCCGCACGGCATCCACGTGGACCGCGACGGCAACGTCTGGATTGCCGACTTCGCCGGCAACAAGGAGGGCACCAAGGGGCACCAGGTGCACAAGTTCAGCCCGAAGGGCGAGCTGCTCATGAGCCTGGGCATCGCCGGCAAGCCCGGCAACGCCGACGGCCAGTTCAACCAGCCCAACGACGTCGCCGTGGGTCCCGACGGCAGCATCTACGTGTCGGACGGTCACGACGGCCAGGGCATGACCACCGCCGCGGCGCTCGCCGAGGGCCTCAAGCGCGGCGCCACGGCGCGCATCAGCAAGTTCACGCGCGACGGCAAGTTCATCAAGTCGTGGGGCCAGCTCGGCGTGCGCCACGGCGAGTTCCGGACGCCCCACGCGCTGGAGTTCGACGCGAAGGGCCGGCTGTGGGTGGCCGACCGCGGGAACCACCGCCTGGAGATCTTCGACCAGGAGGGCAAGTACCTCGAGTCGCGCTACATGTACGGCCGCATCAGCGGCATCTTCATCCGCGGCGACCGCGTCTACGCCATCGACTCGGAGTCGGGCCCCTTCAACCACGTGAACTGGCGCAACGGCGTCCGCATCGGCCCGCTCGACGAGGACCGCATCATCGGCTTCATCCCGCCCTTCGAGCGCGAGGATCGCGTCTACCAGGGCACGGCCGGCGAGGGCGTGGCCGTGGACGCCGACGGCAACGTCTACGCGGCGGAGGGGCCGAACTCGCTCAACCAGGCGGGCGGCGCGTTCACGAAGTACTCGGTGAAGTAGGCTGGTCCAGGGAGGCGCTCACCCGGAGCGCCTCCCCACCCGGCGCTCGTCCTTCCGAATCGCCGCGCGCCATGCGCGATCAGACGCGAACCACGGCCAGCAGACCGGACAAGCCTTCGAAGTCCTCGGGGTTTCTCGTGTAGAGCGGCAGGTCCGCCGCGAGTGCCGTGGCGGCTATCAGCAAGTCCACGGCGCGGCGGCCTCTGGCTTTCCGGCCAGCGGCCGCCACGGCTGCGTACACGCGGCCGTACGCCCGCGCCACGCCCGCATCCACGGGCAGGGGATCGAAGGTGGCCTCCACGCGCTGCAGGCGATCCTGCCGCCTGGCCCGTTCGGCGGGATCGGTGGTCGCGTGCGGACCCGCCGCCAGCTCGGCCAGCGTAATGGCGGAGATGGCGACGGCAGCGGGCAGGCGGTGGGGGTCGACGTCCGGCAGGTCGATGACCACCGAGGTGTCGATCAGCCCGCGAGCCGGACGCGTGTCAGCCACGGGGCGTCGTGTCCTGGTCGAGGATGGCATCCACGTCGCGTCGGAAGCGCTCGCGCGCGATGGGCGGCGCACCGGCGAACGCATCGCGCACGTTTTCGGCGGGAACGAACGTCCGATCACGAATCGGGCTGAGCTCGCCGACGGGGACGCCGTTCCGGGTCACGATGAACGCGCGCCCGTCGTCCAGCTCGCGCATGATGCGGCCGCTGTCGTTGCGGAGTTCGCGCTGGGTGATGCGCTGACGCATGCTTCAATTGTAGCATCAGTGCTACATCCGGCCTGTCGTCAGCCACCACGACGGGCCAGTCCGGCAATTGAATCGTTCCACTATTTGAGTTATTCTGACTCGAATGTCCGGCAACCCGTCCGACCTCCTGCGCCAGCACGGCATCCAGGTCACGGCCCAGCGGCTGGCGGTGCTGCGGGCGGTGAGCGGCCACCCGCACGTGACCGCCGACCGGGTGGCGGAACTGGTGCGTGGCGAGATCGGCGCCATCTCGCTGCAGTCGGTCTACGACGCGCTCGGCCTCCTCGTCGAGACGGGGGTGCTGCGGCGCATCCAGCCGCCCGGATCCCCGGCGCGCTTCGAGGACCGCGTGGGCGACAACCACCACCACCTGATCTGCCGCGTCTGCGGCCGCGTGGTGGATGTGGACTGCGCGGTCGGGTCGGCGCCGTGCCTGACGGCGGCCGACGACCAGGGCTACGAGATCGACGAGGCCGAGGTGGCCTACTGGGGCCGGTGTCCCGACTGCCAGGGGCGCGACCGCGGGCCCGATGCGACCGGCGCCTCGACGCGCCGGCGATGACAGCGTCCCCATTCCCGATAACCGCGACGAACGACGAAGGTAGAGGACAGCGATGAACAGTGAGTCGAAGTGCCCGTTCTCGGGCAAGGCGCACAGCGGCCCGTCGAACCGCGACTGGTGGCCGAATCAGTTGAACCTGCGGATGCTCCACCGCAACCACCCGGCGGGCGATCCGATGGGCCGGGATTTCAACTACGCCGAGGCGTTCAAGACGCTCGATCTCGACGCCGTGCGCAGGGACATCGAGCAGGTGATGACGACGTCGCAGGACTGGTGGCCGGCGGACTTCGGCCACTACGGTCCGCTCTTCATCCGCATGGCGTGGCACAGCGCCGGCACCTACCGCATCCAGGACGGCCGCGGCGGCGGCGGCTCGGGCACGCTGCGCTTCGCGCCGCTCAACAGCTGGCCGGACAACGCGAACCTCGACAAGGCCGTCCGGCTGCTCTGGCCCGTCAAGCAGAAGTACGGGCGGGCGCTCTCGTGGGCCGACCTCATCATCTTCGCCGGCAACTGCGCGCTCGAGTCGATGGGCTTCAAGACGCTCGGCTTCGCGGGCGGGCGCGAGGACGTCTGGGAGCCGGAGGCCGACGTCTACTGGGGCTCGGAGCGCGCGTGGCTGGCTGACGAGCGCTACAGCGGCGACCGCGAGTTGGAGAACCCGCTGGCCGCGGTGCAGATGGGTCTCATCTACGTCAACCCCGAAGGGCCGAACGGCCATCCGGACCCGATCGCCGCGGCGCGCGACATTCGCGAGACGTTCCGCCGGATGGCGATGAACGACGAGGAGACCGTCGCGCTCATCGCCGGGGGGCACACCTTCGGCAAGGCCCACGGGGCGGGTCCGGCCACGGCCGTCGGCCCCGAGCCGGCGGCGGCGCCGCTCGAGGCGCAGGGCCTCGGCTGGAAGAGCAGCTACGGCAGCGGCAAGGGCGCCGACACGATCACGAGCGGCATCGAGGTCACCTGGACGACGACGCCGACGCAGTGGAGCAACGACTTCTTCAAGCACCTCTTCGAGTACGAGTGGGAGCTGACCAAGAGCCCGGCAGGTGCGAACCAGTGGAGGCCGAAGGGCGGCGCGGGCGCGGGCACGGTCCCGGACGCGCATGATCCCTCGAAGCGCCAGACGCCGCAGATGCTCACGACCGATCTCTCGCTCCGGTTCGATCCGGCGTACGAGAAGATCTCGCGGCGCTTCTACGAGAACCCGCAGGCGTTTGCCGACGCCTTCGCGAAGGCGTGGTTCAAGCTGACGCACCGCGACATGGGTCCGGTGTCGCGTTACCTGGGGCCGCTCGTACCGAAGGAGCCGCAGATCTGGCAGGACCCGGTGCCGCCGGTGACGCACGCGCTCGTCGACGCGACGGACGTCGCGGCGCTCAAGGAGAAGATTCTCGCCTCGGGTCTCTCGATCTCGCAGCTCGTGTCCACGGCGTGGGCGGCCGCATCGTCGTTCCGCGGCACCGACAAGCGCGGCGGCGCCAACGGCGCGCGCGTGCGCCTCGCGCCGCAGAAGGACTGGGCCGTGAACAACCCGCCCGAGCTGGCGAAGGCGCTGAAAGCGCTCGAGGGCGTCCAGCAGGCGTTCAACGAGGCGCAGAAGGGCCCTTCGGCAGGCTCAGGGCGAAAGCAGGTGTCGCTCGCCGACGTCATCGTCCTCGGCGGCTGCGCGGCTGTTGAGCAGGCGGCGAAGAAGGCGGGCGTCGACGTGCAGGTGCCGTTCACGCCGGGCCGCACCGATGCCACGCAGGATCAGACCGACGTGGAGTCGTTTGCCGTGCTCGAGCCGACGGCCGACGGGTTCCGCAACTACCTCGGCCCGGGTCACCAGCTGCCGGCCGAGCACCTGCTGCTGGAGCGCGCGCGCATGCTCAACCTGAGCGCGCCGGAGATGACGGTGCTCGTCGGCGGGCTGCGCGTGCTGAACGCCAATACCCAGCAGGTGCCGCACGGCGTGTTCACCAGGCGGCCCGAGACGCTCTCGACCGACTTCTTCGTGAACCTCCTCGACCTCGACACCGAGTGGACGCCCACCTCGGGTGCGGCGGACACGTTCCAGGGCCGCGCGCGCGGGACCGGCGCTGTGAAGTGGACGGCCACGCGCGTGGACCTGGTCTTCGGGTCGAACGCGGAGCTTCGCGCGCTGGCGGAGGTCTACGCGTGCCACGACGCGCAGGAGAAGTTCGTGCGCGACTTCGTGGCGGCGTGGGACAAGGTGATGATGCTCGACCGCTTCGACGTCGCCTGAGGCATGGCACCCGGGCCGGCTGGCGACGGCCGGCCCGGGCGAGCGGCGCGCGTGAAAGCCCCCCGCTCCCGTATCGGCCGGACGCCCGCTCTGGTTTCAGCGGACCTGCTCGTACAACCGGCTGCGCACGTGCGAGAACACGACGTTGGTCAGTGTCTGCTCCCAGCTCAGCTGAGTACCGAGAGCATCACGGAGCCAATTCTGAAACGGTCTCTTCAGCTCTTTCGCAAGCGACTGCGTGTCAACTGGCCTCCATCCGTCACTGCGCATCCTCGCCAGCCGCTTGCGGTCGACACCTCGTTCCTCGTCAGATTTCGGAAGGCCACCGACGTGAGTCGCTCGCACCAACTCAGCCTCAAGCCGGTTGATGGCGCGCTCGACGATCACCTCCATCGAACCCAGAGCGCTTGCCACGATCCTGCTGTTCACTCGGCCCATTACGGCGCTGAGCTCTTCGAGCTCGGTCTTTGTTGCAGACCAGTAGTCTCCTCGATGGGAGCGCTTCCATTCGCTATTGAGCGCGCGGTCGTACCAAGAGTCAACACGATCGGTCTTCAGGCCCTGGCCGACGTAATCGAGAAGGGTCTCCTTCAGCTCCAGTTCGAGGATCTGCCACACAATTGACCCGCGCGGAGACTCAACGGTAGGCGTCTCCGCGGGAACCCGACCGCTGCTCCGTAGACGTTCCAATCGCCTGTGCGCATCAGGGTCGCCGACCGCGGCCGCCTTTTCGTACCAAGTGGCGGCCCCACCGAATTGTCCGCGGGCTTCGTGAAGTCGGCCCAGACTCAGCATGGCGCTCGCTATCCCATTGTCCGCCGCCAGCCGATATAAACGCTCCGCTTCGCGAAGGTCGACTGCGATACCGTGCCCGTACTCGTAACTCACACCCAGGTTTGCTGTGGCCTGATGTTGACCCGCTTCAGAAGCTCTCCGTAGCCAGTGAATGGCCTCGGAATACTCCGTCCGGAACTTCAGTTCCGTTCCGAGTGACTTCATTCCGTCGATGTTGCCCCGTTCTGCAGAGCGGCGGTACCACAGCAGGGCCTTCTCGCGGTCCTTGGCAACGCCCCAACCTTCGGCGTATGCCCTGCCCAGGGTGTTCATCGCGGCCGCTTCGCCGGCTTCAGCGGCAGCCTGGAGCAACTCCACGCCGCGACGCATGTCTCGCTCAACACCTGCGCCGTTGAGAAACATGAGGCCCAGCAGAAACGTGGCCGTGGGGCGGCCTAGTGCGGCGGCCTTCTCCAGCCATTCACGCGCCTCGCGGCTGACCTGCCCCGTGAAGTGTATGGCGAGCGCTCCTCGCAACTCCATGGCCTCAGCATCACCTGTCGAAGCCGCTCGCTCTGTCCAGCGAAGGGCAAGCGCATTGGAGGCATCCCCGCTGGAACTGTCTGCAATGGTCCTCGCGGCCTTCTTCATCGCCGCTACGTGTCCGGCTTCGGCAGCCTTGGTCCACCAATAGAGGGCTCGCTCAGCATCCACGGCAACGCCGGCCCCGACCGCATAGATGTCGCCGAGCGCATCGGCAGCGGCCCGATAGCCAAGATCGGCCGCTTCGACAAATTCCCGACGGCCGCGTTCAGCTTCGCCAACCCCGATCAGGGCCCGGCCGAGCTGATAGCGGTAGCGTGGATTGGAATCATTCTGAATCGCTTGTTCGCAAGCCCGGATGGTCTCATCCGCGCGAAGAAGGTCGTCCGGAACGCCGTTCGCCGCTCTGTCGGGATCGTGCGGGGCGGCACCGAGCAGATCGCAGTCGACCTGCGATGAGGCCTTCTGCGCCTCGGCCAGTTGAACCTCGCCGCCGAGTGCAGCATGCGGGACGACGCTGGCGATGCCGATTCCGAAGATGACACGGGCTAAAAACATGGCTTGCACCCTCTCGAGTTTCCACCCGCCTCCTTTACGCGGCGCATATCATAATGACCGCCCGGCGCGGCGGTCAATTCCCCTCCGGGCGAGTGACGCCCAGAGCGGGCAGCAATGCGGGGGCTTGACTCCTTACGGCGAGACAGGTACTCAGAGCGCGGAGGTTCCCCTATGAAGCCGTGTCCTGCGTGCGGCGGGTTCGGCGTGCAAGCGAATCCCGTTCTGACGAAGCCCCCGACCGATTGTTGGACCTGCATGGGTCGCGGCCTTGTCGATGACACCAGCATCGGCCGGGATCGCGGAAGAGGAACCGGCCATCCGAGAGGACCGCGCGAACCTGCGAGGCCGCCGGAAGAGCGACTATTCGAGTCGGCCCGAGTGCTCGTGGGCGCCGGCCTCGGGTTCGTCGCGGGCCGGGCCGCCTGGCAGGCGGGTGAGGACGGCGCGTTCAGCATGGGAGTGGGACTCGCTGCGTTCGCAGTGTGGGCCCTCCTCACCAAGGGCGGCCCCCTGCGCGCGGCCGGCATCCGAGCGGCCGCGATTACCATCATCATCGTCCGCTTCGTGGTCCTGGTCGTGTTCCTCCTGATTCTCCTGACCCTCGCGGCCGTTTCCCTCCCGCGGCTGTTCTCATGACCCGGCCATCGCGTCGAGGCCGAGGTATGCAAGGTAACCGCTGGGTGTAGCTGTCCGCGCTGGAACGCCGTGGCGACCCACGCGCTCGTTGACGCGCAGGACGTCGCGGCGCTCCAGGCGGTGATGATGCTCGACCGCTTCGACGTCGCCTGAGGCATCGCCGGCAGGGCTTCTTATTCACGTGGTGAATGACTGTCATTCACCGCGTGGAAAGCCCCCGGTTCGCCGACGCACTACTTCTTCCTGCAGGTCTCCTCCATCATCGTCATCCACTTCCCCTCCGCGTGCATGTCGCTCGTGTGCTTCAGCATCGAGGTGCCCGACCGGGTGAAGTGGTCCCGGGTCTTCATCGACTGGCCGCCCATGTGCGATTCGCCCTCGTAGGTGATCGTGTCGCCCTTCCAGCCGGCCGAGGTGCTGCGCGCCCATCCGCCCATGCTGTCCACCCAGAGCATGACGAACTGCTTCGCGCCGGGGTCGTAGGTGACGTAGAAGCGCCCTTCGAACTGCATCGGACCCATCGCGCTCCGGATGACGCCGCTCTGGAAGTGCCCATCCAGGTCGCGCTTGATGTCGGCCGTGGAGCTCATCTTGCCGGCCGGCCCGAACGGCGACTCCTTCGTCGCGCCGTCGCACGTCCACGACCCCTCGAACACGGCGATCTGCTTCAGCTCCGGCGCCGGCATCGGCGCCTGCGGCTGCTCGGCGGAGACGACGTGAACGGCCAGCACGAAACCGGCGAGGGCGAGACCGGCGGGGAAACGGTGTCGCATGGCGAGTCTCCTTCTGTTCGCGTGTCGCGTGAGGGCCCGTCTCATCGGGCGTGCGGCGCGGGGCCCCGTGTGTATGAGGGACACTGTCGTTCCCGAGGCCGGTGTTCGTCAAGATGTTCGTCGGCCCGCTGCCGGTGGTCCATGTCCGGACGCCGCTGACCCTCGGCCCGGCGCCGCTCGGCGTGATGGACTGGGCGCGGTGCCACGATCGGCAGCCTCGTGAAGGGTCTCTTGAGCGGCCGATCAGGACGACAGACGCCTCAGGAAGTCCCGCGGAGAGACGATATCGATACCAGTGTGGCGGCCGATGACCAGGAGGTCCTGATCGCCACTCACAATCAGGGCTGCCCCGGCGGCAACGGCCGTGGCCAGTACCATGTCGTCATCGGCATCTCGGGATACCGGAACACCGAGCGGGGCAGGCTCGACGATTCGAACGCGAAGTCGGAGCTGTTCGAGGAATGCGACGGCAGCCGGACCGAGCGTGAACTTCCCGCGCAAGGTGTGCTCGAGTTCGTCGAGCAGGGCGGCCGACGTGGCCGCGGTGCAAGAGCCCAGCGCGCGCACCACGACTTCGTGGCACAGTCCCTTGGCGACGAGCGCCGCGACGATCACGTTCGTGTCGAGGACGACGATCACGAGACGATTGCGAACACGTCCTCGTCCGTATAGATGCCTTGAGCGCGTGCCTGCGGCACGAGTTCCGCACGCGCCGACGCCAGGCTCGTCAGCAGTTCCTCCTGTTCGAGTGCCCGACGCACCAGTTGGCTGACGGTGAGCTTCTGCGCCTTGGCTCGCCTCTCGAGCCGACGTCGCGTGCCCTTGGGCAGGCGGATGGTCAGCACTTCTTCCATGCGTATGACTGTGTCATACGCGCACGTCAGGGGTCAAGCGGCTGGCGCAGGATGCGGCAGCGGGCTGAAAGCCGTTGCGAAGGCGACGGGTCGCCTGACCGACCACTCCGCGCGACTGCCCTGCAATACCGCATCTGGCATAATCGACCGGTGGCGTGGACCGTCGAGACGTTGAACGAAACGGTCGACGCTGAACTGGCCGAGTTGCCGGCGGACATGCGCGCGCGACTGGCCCGGATTGCGGAGCTGATCGAATCCGTCGGTCTGCCCAACGTCACAGCGCCGCACGTCCGTCACGTTCGCGCCCGGTGTGGGAGATCCGACTGAAGGGTAAAGCCGGCATCGCGCGCAAGCTCTACGTCACGGCCCAAAAGCAGAGTGTGGTGATCGTCAGGGCCTTCCTGAAGAAGACCGAGAAGACGCCCACGCGAGAGATAGAGCTGGCGATGCAAAGGGCAAAGGAACTGATGCTATGACCAGAATTCGCGAACTCCATCGACGCTGGAGCAAGGACGCGGACTACAGGGACGCGTTCGAGGCCCTCGGTGAAGAGTTCGACCTGGCGCGCGCACTGATCGAGGCTCGGACGGCTGCCGGTTTGTCGCAGGCACAGCTCGCGCGGCGCATGAAGACGTCGCAGTCGTACATCGCCCGAATCGAGGGCGGCAAGGTGCGCCCCTCGACGGAGGCACTCGAGCGTTTCGCGCAAGCGACCGGCACCCGCCTTCGGATCACCTTCGAGCCCGCGATCGCGTCCTGAGCCGCCGCGGCACGCGACGGCCTGGTCACTACGTGGCGCGCGGGCAGGAAAGGGCTTCTCCTGGCTGAGGGTCAGCGCGAGGTTTTTCTCCCACTCGACTGCGCGGCCGCGTTCTTGGGCGGACGCCCACCGAGCCGGCCGTTGGCCCTTGATGCGCGCGCCTTGGCGGCGGTGCGCTTCGCGCCGACCAGGGCGGCGACCCCGACGACGCTGACGCTCGTGTCGCCGCGGTCCGAGACGCGTGCAACACGAACCCGAGCCTCTGGCCGGGTGGACGGGTGCGCCTTGAGATACGCCGTCAGTACCGCGCGAATGGCGCGCTCCGCCTTCGCGTGCGAATCGGCCGAGGCGTACACGGGCAACCCAGGCACGTAGGCACTGATGGCGCCGCTCTCCTCGGTTTCGAGGACGATCGGATAGAGCATGGTCACTCGACACCTGCCTCGCGCAGGATGCGATTACCGAGCCGGCCGGCATCCTTCTTCGTGTGAACCGCCACCCAGACTTCCTTGCCGGTGGACGGGTGCTTCAACAGCAGGTGGCTGCCTTTCCCTGCTCGGACCTCGATGAATCCGGCCGCATTCAGCTTCCGGATCACTTCAGCCCAGGTCACTGGCCTGATCCTAGAACCCATCGATGGGTTACGTCAACGCGAAGGCGCATGTCCACCATGGAGCGCGAGCAACCTCCGTACCGACACTGCAGCCTGCGAACTCCCGTGACTGGGCGCGCGCCGAGCGGGAACGGGTAGCAGAAAGTGCCGCGTCATCCGCTGGCGAAGTTGCAGAAACTGACTTGGGGCAACGCTCGCCGAAGGAGCGAAGGCTGGTGAGCCCGGAAGGAATCGAACCTTCAACCAACAGATTAAGAGTCCCAGCCCGCCCCGTTCGGCGGAATCCGCCGCGTGCTTTTCCTTGGGGAAATCGCGGATCTCCCGTTCGCCCAATCCGCCCAAGTTCGCCGGAATCCGCTCCGGTGTTCGTCAAGGTGTTCGTCAGAAGCCGACCCGCTGCGCGAAACGCATTGGCGCGAACCCGCTGAGAGTCACATGTCGCCCGAAACGTAACCGCTAGCGAGGGCCGCATTCAGGGGTGGAGGCGCCGCTCGGAAACTAGACCAGTCCGCCGCTCGGAAAGTGATCCACCGGAAGGACGTTCATTCTACGCTGTTTGCTCTCTTCGGGCTCGTCCTGGTCCGTGGCCAGGGGGTGTGATCGGCC
>JBFMCA010000066.1:0-25114 GCA_040754955.1 Acidobacteriota bacterium
ACCTGGCCGCCGCTCTTGGCGAGCTTGCGGTCCGCGAGGACGCGTTCCTCGCGCACCTTCATGCCGCGAACGCGGCCCTGGAGCCCCGAAGGGCACGTGATGACGTCTGCCATGCGCTGCCTCCACGAGGGCAAAGCCGCCCGGAAAGCGCGAGGGGGACAGGGCCGCACAAAAGGGAACCCTGGGTTCCGTTTCGCGCGGTGGCCGGTGAGCGCGTCACTGCACCAGTTCGAAGAAGTCGTAGGTCAGCGTCACCGACTCGATGATGTTCTCGTCGCTCTCGTTGTCCCACTCGCCCGCGACGAACTTCACCGGCCACGCGCGGGAGAGCGACCAGCGGCGCAGAGTGAGGCCGTCGCGGTCCTGCTGCACGATGTCGAGGTTGCGCTTGTAGTTCACGTCGGTGAGCCCGAGGCCGCTCGACGTGATGGCGACGTCCTGGAACCAGTCGAAGAGGTCGCGGTCCTGCGTGGCGCCGCGCTCGAGCGTGACGTCGGAGAAGGTGAGGCGCCCGGGGCTCTTGTTCGGGATGAGCGAGCCGCCCTCGAAGTACTGCACGTTGGCGACCTCGACGGAGAGCTCGCTCGCCTTCTGGAAGCCAGCGTGGCCGACGTCGTCGATCTCCACGACGAACTTGAACTTCTTGTGGAAGCTGCGCGGGTTGCCGATGACGGTCATGGGTTAGCTCCTCATCCCTCTGCGGCCGCGAGCTCGGCCTCGAGCGCGCGCGTGTCCTGGCTGATGCGGAGGATGATGAACTCCGCGGGCTTGTTGGTGGCGAGGCCCACGCGGGCGATGAGCTTGCCGGCGAAGATGACCGTGGGCGTGTTGAGCTGCTCGCTCACGTCGACGAAGAACGCGGTGCTTGGCGTCTTGCTGCGGAAGGCGCCGTTGTTCATCTGCGCGAGCAGGAAGGCCGTGATGGTGCGCCGCACCTGCGCGCGCAGTCCCTCGGTGTTGTTCTTGTGCCGCGCGAACTGGAGCCCCTGCTTCAGACTCCGCTCGATGAAGATCACGCCGCGCCGCTCGGCGACGTAGGGGAAGTTGCCGTTGCCCTTGAGCGTGCGCGAGCCGTCGATGTAGCGCGGCAGGCCCGGGCCCGTGGTGAGCGGGTTGATGCGGTGCGGGTAGACGAGGTCGCGCTTGTTCTCCTCTAGTACCTCGTCGGTCTCGAAGCCGAGCACGCCGAACATGCGGCCCGCCTCGATGCCTGCGGGCGGATCGTAGACGCCGCCCGGCTGCGCCGAGTCGGTGCGCGTGAAGACGCCGGCCACGATGCCCGAGGGCGGGACGACGAGCTGCTCGGCCGAGCCGAACACGCTCTTGGCCGGGTTGAGCACCTTCACGCGGGGCCAGTAGATGGCGCCGAACTCGGAGAGCTGCTCGAGCGCGGCGGTCGTCGCGACGTAGGTGACGATGTCCGTCGCACTCTGGTTCGCAGGCGGATCGAGCACCGCGAAGACCGCGCCGTCGCGCTGGACCTCGCAATAGCGCACCATCGCGTTGTGGACGGCGGGCGTGGCGCGCCCGGGCACGAGGAGCAGGGACAGCTCCTGCACCTGGTCGAGCGCGTGAAGGCCCGTCTTGGCAGGCTCGCTGCCGATGAAGTCATTGTCGTCGAGCCCCACGAGGCCGTCGCTCCCGCCCGCGAGCGCCACGGTCTGGGGCGGCGGGATGGGCGCGCCCACGAGGAGCTGGTCGATGACGCGCAGGTACACGGAGCCGTTGCGCGCGTCGTTGACGATGCTCTCGACGTAGCGCGCGTCGCCCGGGTTCATCGAGAGGTTCGGGAAGGTCTCGCGGTAGGCGCCGTCCTCCACGACGAGCAGGTCGAACGCGCTCGGCGAGCCGTTCGTGGCGGCGCGCACCTCGGCCTCGACGCGGTTCGCGTAGGCGCCAGGGTTCTTGCCCTCGACGCGCACGGAGTTGGCGGTGCCCGAGGCCGCGCCGGAGTGGAGGGCGTTGTCGAGCCCGAACGCGGCAGCCGTCGCAGCGGCGGCCTGGACGCTGGCGCCCGGGCCGGTCGCGACGGTACGCACGTCGAGCACGCCGCCCACGCCCGCGTCGACGGTCACGGTGGGGATCGCCGCCTCGACGACGGCCTTCACCTCGGCGACCTCGACGGCGCGCAGGTTCGCGACGTTGCCGCCGCCGATCGAGGCCGAGCCAGGGAACGCCAGCACTGCGTTGGCCGTGCCGCCCGTGACCTGCACGCGGCTCGCGGTGCCCTCGGTGTCGCTGGCGAGCCGAACGATGCCGCCCGGCGTGGTCGCGCGCCCGCCGACGATCACCGCGTTGATGGCGGCGGCGACCTCGGTGGCCGTGGCGTTGGCGATGTCGGCGAAGTCGGCGGCCGAGAACAACACCGTCTGCTCGAGGCCGTTGTCGACGCGCAGGAGCAGCTCCATGCCGTCGGCGAGCGCGTACGGCCCCGCACCGCCCGCCGCCATTGCGGCCGCCGAGCCGTTGAAGACCGCGTCGGCGTCGGGCGCGCCGTCCACCGCGAGGCGCACGACCTCTCCGTCGTGCAGCACGAAGGGCCCGGGCACGGCGCCGAGCAGGATGCCCGGCGTGGGGCCGCCGCCAGCGACGAGGAAGCCCGCGGCGCGCACGGCGGTGGCGGTCGCGGCGTTGGCCACGTTCGAGTAGTGCGTGGTTCGGACCACCCAGAGCTGCGCCCCGCCGTTCTCGAAGAAGCCCATCGCGGCGAGTGCGAGGTCGGAGTCGGGCGTGAAGCCGCCGAACTTGGTCTGGAAGTCGTCGAACGACGTGCAGAGGACGGCCTCGCCGATGGGGCCGCGCTCGGTGACGCCGACCGCTCCCGCGACGGAAGTTGGAGCCGAGGGGATGCCGCGAACCTTCGGCTCTTCCTCGACGATGACGACCTTGGACGACAGGAGCTGTCCGCTCACGATGCACCTCGCTTGTTCTTCTTCGTCTTCACGCCAGGGCGGATGACCTCGGCGAGCGAGGTCGTGGTGGCAGCCCTCGTCGCGACCACGGCGGGCTTCGGCAGCTCGGGCACGTGGCGCTTCACCGAGAGGTCGCCGCGCTTCACCGCGCGCACGACCTCGGGAATGGTCAGCACCGCGTCATCCAGCGCAGGGCTCGTCAAACCGCTCGCGAGCGTGAGCGACTTGGCCGTGCGTCGCGCGCGACGTCCCTGCTCGACCTCGCAGCGGCAGTCGCCGAGCGCATGGCAGTAGGTCTCGTGCGCGAGCACGAACACGAGGCAGCGCCCGCTGGTGTTGGTCAGCGAAACGGTCACGAAGCACCTCCGGTGGCGATGGCCTGCGTCGGGAGCAGCTCGGGCTCGGTGACGCGCTTGCCGAGATCGAGAGGAAGCCCCTCGTCGACGTCAAAACCGCGCACCACGAAGCCGCAGGTGAACGCGCGCACGTCGTCCTTCCCCGCGAGCTGCGTGCGGAACTCGCCATCGGCGTCGAGCTCCCAGCGCGCCGTCCCGCGGGCGGCGTCGGAGGGGTCCCGCTGCAGCTCGAGCCAGCGGTTGCGGTTCAGGAACGTCGCGACCGCCGCCATCAGGTTGAACAGCTCGGCGGTCCGCTCCGACGCGGCGGTCAGCGTGAAGACGAGGTCGACGGTGTACGGCGGCTTGCGCCGAACCAGCTCGGGCCCCGAGACGCCGCCGACCACGTCCTCGTGGGCCACGTTCGCGGAGTAGAAGCGGTTCGGCCTCAGCGTCGGCCCCGAGAGCACCAGCGACGGCACCTTCGCCATCGCGATGACGTTCAGGCCGTCGAGGGTGGTGTCGTCGTAGTCGACGCTGACCGTGGCGCTCACGTTGCCGAGCACCTGGCGCTTCAGCTCGCGCAGGAGCTGGCGGATGACGCGCGTGAGGTCGGCCTCCCGGGCGACGGTCGGGCGCGAGAAGCGGTAGGCGCCCGCGAGCACCACGGACTCGCCGGGAACCGGGTCGCCCCCCGCGTCGAGGTTCGACAGCTCGACATCGACGACGCCGACCGCGTGGATCGGCGTGCGGAGGTCGACGACACGCAGGCCCGCCTCGTCACGAACGGACAGCACCTCGGCGCGCACGCCGCCGAACAGCACCCGGACCCGGTCGGCGAGATCGGTCCCGACGAGCCTCACGAGGTCGCCGCCGCTCGAAGGGCCGGCTACGGGCTGGACGGAGCTGAGGGTCGGGAGGGCCACGCGGAGGCAAAGCCACGGGACCCGGTGCTCAGGGGACGCGCCCCGTCACATCAGGGCACGAGGCCGAGCTCCCTGGCGACACGCTCGAGGAAGCGACGGCTGGCCCCTTCGCGGAACTTGTCGAAGGCGGGCCTGAGGAAAGGCCGCGCCGGGACCTGCACGACGATGACGCCGCGCCCGCTACCACCCGTAGGCTCCTTGCCGGCCTGCCGGAGCAGGGCGAACAGGAAGCGGCGCATCTTGGGTGTCATCGGGATGATGACGGGCGGGCCGCCGAACTCGTGAAGCTTGGCGAGGTTCACCATCGAGGCGCCGTCCTTCGACCGCGCCGAGCGCGAAACGCCGATGAACGCCTCGTCGCCCTGCACGACCACGGTGATGGAGTTGCGGAGGTCGCCCCGCACGATGAGCGACTTCGTCCCGCCGAAGCCCTCGAGCTCCCGGGCCGCGATCGTGAGTGGCGACGGCGGCTTCAGAGGCTCGCCGCCCGGCGCTTGGCGCGTGAGCCCCTGGACGATCTCGTTGCGCAGGGCGTGAGCCTCTTGGCGCACGGCGGTGCCGATCGCCGCTTGCAGGCGCTGCGGCGCAGCGGTGAGGAGCCGACGCGCCCGTGCCCAGTCTCCCGTGCGCGAGACCGCCATCGCTCACCTCTGCTTGAAGCGCAGGCGCGGCACGTGCTCGTCGAGCCAGCCGAGCGCTACGTGCGTCGCCTCGTTGATGACCGCGCCCTTCTTCACGCTGAGCGCCGACAGTGCGAGCGACTTGGCGGTGACCTCGATGTCCCCGTCGCGGCAGCCGTAGTCCTTGAGCACCGAGGCAGTGCGCTGGGCTGAGGGCGTGGTGCCCGTGCGCCAGAACTGCAGCTCGAGGTTCGAGCGGTAGGCCTCGGCCTCCCAGCGGGCGCGCGCGGCGCGATCGGCGAGGTAGCTGACCTCGTAGGCCAGCCCCTCTCGATCGTGCTGCACGACGTGCTGGTGCTCGTGCACGCAGATGACGATCTGGTGCCAGAGGTCCCAGCCGCCCTTGGGCGAACCGACCTCGAACGGCGTGTAGATGCGCCGCCCGATGGTCGTCGTGAAGTTCTTGAGGAAGCGGTCCTTGCTCTGGATGCCGAGCGCTTCGAGACCGCGCGCGACGAGCTGCATCTCGAGCGCGCTCCGCTTGTTGATGACGCTCGTGCGGAAGTGGTCCTGCATGAAGCGCCAGAACGCCCAGACCTCCTCGGGCTGGACGTCGAGGAAGATCTTGCCGACCACCGGCAGGGATTGGAGGTAGCCCTTCATCGCCCACCTCCAGCCGCCGCATCGGCCTCGCTCGCGGGCACGCAGGTGTGCCCGGTGATGTGGCCGTCCTCGGTCGTCTCGTCGACGTACGCGCAGACGAAGGGCGCGCCGCTCCGCTCGCTCACGTCGTCGCAGTCGGCGAGCTCATGGTAGCTGCCGTCCGCGTCGCAGATCTCGGCGGTGTTGCTGCTGCAGCGCGTGGCGCCCCGGACGCAGCCGTCGATGGGTCGGCAATGCGCGCCGAGGCACAGGACGGCCAGGGCGCTGAAGATGAGGGCTCGCATCATGTTCCACTCCGTGCGGCTGCGCGGTCCTGGAAGGAGACGAGCAGCAGGTTGCGGCTGGGCCGACGCCGGTGGAGCCCGAAGCCGATGGGACGCGCCTCGGTCACGTAGAGACCACGAGGCGTGCGCACGGCCTGCACGAGCTGGCCGTCGCGCGCGTAGAGCGCGCCCAGCCTGTCGCTCGGGCGAATCAGGGCGTCGCCCGAGGCGGCGTCGACGAGGCCGAGCTGCTCGAGATCCCTGAAGTGGAAGACCAGGTCGAAGCTCGACCTGGGCGTGTTCCCGGACGTCGCCATGCGCAAGGCTTCAAAAGCCTCCGGCTCCACCTGGCAGGGGACGCGCACCGGCGGATGCTCGCGACGAAAGAGCTCACCGACGCCATCGTCGTCGGAGTCGACGAGGACGGGCTCCTTGAAGTCCTCATCGTAGTCGGGCGCCATCGCCTGCGTGTCCAGGCGATGCAGCTCCGCGATGAACGGGAAGATGAGTCGACCGCGCATCACGCCGCTCCGAGAGGAGTGGGCCTCACGTAGAGCGCAAGGAGCGCATCGATCTCCGGGTCGCCGGTGAGGCTCGCCGACGCCGAAGCCTTTGAGGGGTCGAGCCGGTAGCTCTGGTCGCGCGTGCGCTCCTCGATGATGCGCCAGCGACTGCGTGCCTCGAACGACGCGTCGTCGGCGAGCGGCGCCATGGAGCGAAGGACGAGGAGCATCGTCGCGCGGCGGATCGCAGGCGGCGTGCGCCCCGTGGGCGTGCCGTCGTCCTCGGTGAAGCCCCAGAGTCCCTCGGCCACCACGTTGCCGTGGCCACGCGGGAACACGCGCCCGTGGCGGCGCGTGAAGCGCGGGCCGTCGAAGCCAGGCTGGACGGGCGCGCCGACGATGAGCAGCTCGCTCGGGTCGAGCGACAGCTCCGCGCCGCCGAGTACGAGCTGGTCGACGCGGAGCGACGGCACGGGCAGCTCGATGCTCGGCGCGCCGCGCCCAGAGAGATGCAGCGTGAGCAGGCGCGGCTCGAAGAACCAGCCCGTCACGCGGTCGATGAGGCTCGAGGCCTCGGCGAGCAGCAGCTCGAGGCGGGCGTCGCTCGCCTCGGCCGCCGTCACGCCTTCGGCGCGCAGGTCGGCAACCGAGGCGTACACGTCACTCTCGCTCGCGCTTGCCGCGCTTGCTGCCCGCGTCGTCGTCCTTCGCGCTCGGCGGCGTGGAGACGGGAGGCGTGTTCTTCGGCAGGTCGTCGGTCGTGACGGTGCCGCGCGCGGTCGTGACTTTGAGGTCGTCGGTGGCGTTCCGCTTGACCTTCGCCGCCTCGCTCTCGCCCGCGTCGAGCGCCTTGGCCTCAGCCTCTGTGCAGACGTCGAACGCGAGCGGTGCGTACTTGTCGGTGGGCACCGTGCGCACCGCACGCAGGTGCTCGCCGACCTTGCGCTCGACGCGGTACCAGCCCCGCTCGTCCTGGAAGCGGATGCCGGCGTAGGTGAAGCGACGCAGCACGAAGCCACGTCGCGGGTCATAGGGCTTGAGGCGAACCAGCAGGGTATCGGTCATTTCTCGTTCTCCTCAGCTCAGAGCTGCACGTTGATGGCCTTGGCCACGCCCGGCTCCTCGGCGAACTTCACGTCGAAGCGGAGGGTCGCGACGATCTTCAGCGTGCCCTCCGAGATGTCGCGGTCCGACTCGAAGCGGATGTTCCGCCAGATGCCGACGTGGACGTTCTTCGGGTTGCACAGCACGATGGCCGTCTGGTCGCCGCCCACGCCGAGGTTCTCGGGGAAGAGCGGAATGGGCTGCAGCGGGACGCCCGAGTAGAGCACCGGCGTGTCGTCCTCGAGGAAGCGGTCGCCCGCGACGGTGGCGCGATCGGCCAGCGTGTTGCGGTAGCCGAGGTCCGCGTCGACGCTCGACAGGAAGCGCATCGCCTTCTTGTCGCGCAGGTACTCGCTCGGCAGCGTCTTCAGCATGTCGCGGAGCATGTCCTTCGTGATCGGCGTGCCTGCGGCGTCGACGACGTTGCTCGTCGCCTGCTTGAGGATGCCGTCCATCGTCGCGAGGAACGGGTCGACGGAGGCCGTGTCGCCGTTGATGGCGACGTCCTCCATGTCGCGCGCGATGGCGTCGGCCAGCATCTCCATGATGGTCTGGCGCAGCTCGCCGCGCTCGATGCTGTCCTCGAGCACCTCGTCGGAGAGGCGCACCTCGGCCTTGAACAGCTTGGCGTCGAGCTCGACGTCGGAGAGGTCGGGCTTCACGCGATCGACGGCGCCGAGCGCGGTGCCCTCCTGGCCCGGGCGCAGCACGCGCGCGCCGAACTTGATCTTCGAGATCTGCTGCTTCGGCGAGGCCATCGGGACGACGGTCGCGAGCTGCAGGAGGACGGACTGCTTGATGAGCAGGCGCATGAACTTCTGGGCCTGCGCGGGCTGGAGCAGACCGCCTCCCGCCGTCAGGTCGGCGAGCGCGAGGTCGGCTTTCTCCAGGATGGAACGGTTGCTGAGGTGGCTCATGAGGGTCTCCTTCCGGCGGGGTTCAGAGGTCGTGGAAGGAGATCGCCTTGTCGACGCTCTCCCGGTCCTTGGGCTTGTTGAGATCGAGCGGCCATCCCACGTCCTCGACGGTGGCCTTCGAGACGCGCTCGGCGGGCGCTGCGCTGTTGGGCAGTCCGAACTGCTTCTCGACGCGCCCGAGTCGCTGCTGCTGCTCCTTCACGGTCTCCGACAGCGCACGGAACGACTCGGCGAGCTTCGCGAGCGACTCGCTCACGTCGGTCGCGTCGGCCTTCGCCGCCGGGACGGGCTCGGGCTTCGGCTCAGCGGGCTTGTCGGTCCTCGTAGGCACCTGCTTCGCCAGCTCCCCGAGCCGCGCGAGCGCCTGCTTCGCGGCAGCGACGTTGGTCGCGAACGTCGCGGGCTCGCTCTTCACGCGAGCCTCGACGACCTGGTCGGCCTCGTTCACGCCATCTCCGTCCGTGCGCTCGAGGAGCTGCATGGCGACGCTGCGCAGTTCCTCAGCGAGCCCGGCGAGCCGCGCGTCGGCCTGGTCTGCGCCGAGCTCACCGAGCAGCTCGACGAGCCCCGTCAGGCTCTCAAGGGCCGCGAGGGCGGCGTTCAGCGCCGAGTTGTCGTCGAGCTTCGCCGTGGGCACAGCGGACGGCGACGGCTCGGCCGCGGTGGTGTTCTGGGTCTTGTCGTCGTCCATGGCTTCGTCCCTCTTCACGATGAGAAAGCGGTGCTTGTTGGCGGCGCGGTCGACGAGCGAGACCTCCTCGACGACCATGTCGACGAGGCGATGCACGCCGTCCGCCTTGTGCATTTCGGTCGTCATGCGGCGGCCTCCTGTTGGTGGGTGGCGGTGTCGTCGGGGGGCTGTTCCGACGTCGGAACAGCCTCGGGCACGCGGCGGGCCGAGCCGCCGATGGAGAAGCCGGTGAGGTCGCCGGACTTCACGCGCTCCCACAGCTCGTCGGAGAGCACGCGCACCGCGAGGAGCCACGTGCCCTTGCGGACCGCGAGCTCGCCGATGGTGAAGTCGGTGGGCGCGAGGTAGCTCTCGAGCACCTTCACCTGGCCGTTGACGCGCAGGCGGTGCATCAGCCCGAGGCCGCCGAAGTCCTCCATGAAGCGGTGGGCGGCGGCGCGGATCTCCTCGGCCGAGTAGATGTCGCCCTGCGCGTCGACCACCTCGGGCTCGAGCACGATGCCGAGCACGAAGCGCTCGTCGTTCGGATCGACGCCCTTCACCAGGCGCGAGGGCTTGTCGAACACCAGCTCGTCGACGCTCGGGTCGAGCGGCAGGTGCTCGCACTTGGCCACGAGCTCGAACTCCTCGGCCTTGCGCACCGGGAAGTTGGCGACGAAGAGGCGCATGGCGTGCTTGGCACCGCCCCGCCCCGAGGCCTCGCGCACCTTGAGCCGGAAGACGTGCCCGACCTTCTTGAAGGCGGCGACGTTCTCCGGTGTCGGGTTGAGGACCGCGATGAACTTGCCCTCGACCCTCGCGAGCGCATCGATGAACTCACCGAGGTCGATGACCTTGTCCTTGTCGAACCACTCACCGGGGTACGGCGGGTCGACGAAGAAGAACGTGTCCTTGCTGTCGTAGGCCTCGATCGTCTTGCGGTAGTCCTGCCGCAGGATGCTCACGTCCTTCAGGCGCTCGGCGGCCTTGAGGTACTTCTCGGGGTTGGTCGTCGAGCCGAGGTGCTGCTGCGCCGGGTGCGTGCCGTCGGGGCGGCAGTCGCGGGCGTGCGTGCGCACGAAGACGAGCTTGTAGAAGCGCGCAACGTCGTCCTTCGGCGTCATGTCGCGGGCCTTGGCGAAGCTCTCCTGCGTGACGGTCCACTCGAAGCGGCGGCGCAGCTCCTCGACGCGCTCGGGCGTCATCGTCTTGATGCTGCGGTGGAGGAACACCACGTCGTCGTCGAGATCGGCGATGACCTCCTTGTCGCTCGCGTCCTTGGCGTGCAGCACCGCCGCCGCGCCCGCGAAGGGCTCGACGTAGGTCTTGTGCGCCGGGATGAGCGGCACGATCCGCTTGGCGTAGTGGAACGACCCGCCGAACGTGCCGAACGGCTGCGCCTTCTCGACGTCGTCGTCACCCTCGTCAAGTGCGCCGTCCCAGTCGTCGAGGACGAACTCGTCGTCGAGCGCCTTGGTGGTCGGCTCGTAGTTCGCGACCAGGAGCTGCGTCAGCACGGAGCTGCCGCCGACGCCGCGCATGTGCGCGATGGAGCGCCGGGTGCGGATGCGCTTTGACCAGAAGTCCGAGCCCTTCACCAGCTCGGGGAACTTGCCCCGGATGCCGTAGGTGATGAGGAAGCGGCCCTTGAGCGACTTGAGCAGCTTGAAGAAGCGCTCCTCGTCGAACTCGCTCTCGCCGACGTCGACGTTGTAGCCGGGGTACGGCGGGTCGAGAAAGAAGACCGTGTCCTTGCTGTCGTACTTGCGGACGACCTTCTCGTAGTCGCCGCCGTAGACCTTCACCTTCTTCAGGCGCGGCGCGAACCTCTCGATGCGCTTGATGGTCGTCGCCTCGACGCCGACGACCGTCGGGCTGAAGCTCTTGCCGCGCATCTTCCCGTAGGAGAAGTGCGTCAGGTACAGGAAGCGGTGCAGCCGCTCGACGTCGTCCTCGGGCTCGACGTCGAGGAGCCGCTTGAAGGTCTTCTCGTCGCCGACCCAGGGCAGCTTCTTCAGTCGAGCGAGCCCCTCCTGCGTGAGCTTCTTGATGAGCCGGTACGCGTCGGCGATCTCGAGGTCGGCGTCGTTGATGACCTCGACGTCCGAGGGCTCCTTGGCGAACAGCACCGCCGCGCTTCCGGCGAACGGCTCGACGTAGGTCTTGTGCGCCGGGAGCATCGCCACGAGGCGGTCTGCCAGGCGCTTCTTGCCCGCAGGCGAGCCCCAGATGGTCTTCTCGACCTCGGCGCCGTCCGGGCGCACTCCCTGGTTGACCGCGAGGATGCGGCGCGCGTGGGCGATGGCGGCTTCGCGGCGGTCAGGCATCGCGGAGCGCCTCCGGGTCGGTCCCCCACTCGGGCTTGTCGCTGGAGGGCGCGTTCAGGTCGCGCGGCCACACGAAGGGCGCGTCCTGCTTCGCCGTCTTGTTCCCAGTCCGCCCAGGCGCGGACGCAGGCGTCCCGTCCCCGGTGGTCGGGGCGGTCGTCTCGGGCTCGCGCGGCTTCGGCTCGGGCATGCGTCGTCCTCCGCAGAGGCAAAGCCGCCGACTTCGCGCGGAGGGGACACGTCATCGCGAATCACACGACCGCGAGCGTCGTGGACCGGCAGAGGCCGTGGTACGGCGGGAAGCCGATCCCGACCTCGTTCAACGCACTGTCGCTGGCGAGCGCGCGGAAGTCGCCGCGATCGTCCCGGGTGCCCATCGCCGAGCGCGTGACCTCGGCGAGGTCGGTCCGACCGCCGCCGCCGTCCACGTAGAGCCGGGTTCGGCCAGTCTCGCGATCCTGGGCCTCGCGGACCCACGGCATCGCCTGCTTGATGGCCTCGGGGTCCTCGAGCTGCTCGATGCGGTCGAAGCGCCGGAGGGCGTCGGCGACCGAGAAGGTCTTGCCGTGCAGGTAGCGGCAGATGTTCGTGGTCTGCTCGTCGAGTACCGCCTCGATGCGGTACTGCCGGATGCCCGCCTCGGCGTAGCTGCTCATCTGCGCGTAGGAGCGGCCCTGCGCGATGAACGAGGCGGCGACCGTCTCCCAGTAGAACGGGGCGCGGTCGACGAGCGCGGCGCGGGCGGCCCCTTCGAGCGCCTCGGCGATGTCGTCTCGCCCGAGTCCCTCCTCGAGCCCGCCGGCGACGATGCGCCGGGCCTCCTCCCCGAAGCTCTCGATGCGGCGTCCGTACTCGTCGCGGACGAAGTTGCCCTGGGAGCTGGTCACGTGAGCCACGACGCGGCGATCGACGGCGTTGAACTCGGCGCCGATCGCCAGCCGCTGGCCGCGCCGGGCGTCGGTGCGGGTGGCTGCGACCACCTCCTGCGCGGCGTCATTGAATGGCGCCTCGATGCGCGCAGGCACGAGCGCCGTGGCGCGGCCCGCTGCGGCTATCGCCTCGGCGACCAGGCGCCGTCTCTCGGCGGCGGTCGTGCGCGCCCAATCGACGTCCAGGACGGCGATCGCCTCGCGCACGGCGTCGACATCGGCACGCCCGGTGGCGCCCCGGAGCTGGGCGGCCAGGAGCGCCACGGCGCGATCGAACCCGGCGCGGGTGCTGAGGTTCATTGCTTTGGCCACAGGGAGCCGTAGGAAGCGCTCGACGAGCTCGTCGGCGGCGACGCGGGCCTCGTGGACGACGAGGAGCCGATCAGCGGAAGCAGATGTGCCGCACATCGGCGTCCTCCTCGAGCCGCAGCTCGCCATGGGCCACGTGCATCAGCACGCGGCAGAACGTGCAGCGGAGCGCCTTCGAGAACGTCAGGTCGTCGGGCGCGTCGCCTTCGTCGATGTCGAGCCCATCGTTGCCGGCGAGCGCGGGCGTGTTGAACCCACAGCGCAGGCAGCAGACGTGGTAGCCGACGAGGAGGTTCGTGCGGTCCTGCGGGACGCGGCGGATTTCGCCGCGCTCGAGGCGACACGGACGCTTGGCCGAGGGAACCAGCTTCACAGCCCACCTCCGACGACGAGCGGGGCTCGCCGCTTGGCGCGCACCTCGACGCCTGCCTCCGTGGGCGAGAACACGACGTCGTGGCACGAGGCGCAGCGGTCGCAGAGCGCGAAGACCAACTGGCCGTTGCGCCAGAGAGTGGTGGCCTCGTCGAACCCCGCGTGGCGCTGGCACATGCGGCAGGCGATGACGCCGCGCTCGGCGTCGAGCTGCGCCTGCTGCACCCACGCGCGGTGGTGCTCAGGGCGCATCGCGCACCTCGCCGAACCACGCGTCGAACTCCTCGCGCGGGACCTTCACACGCTCCGTCTCCAGGTACCGTCGCGCGAGGTCGAGGCGCCCCGTGGCGAGCCGGTCCTCCTCGGCACGGAGGTCTTCGCGCAGGGCGAGGAGCTGCTTCGCGCTCGGCAACAGCGCCTCGGGATTCACGGCCTTCGGCTTCAGGTCCTCCACGCCGGTCTGAATGCCCGCGAGCGTCAGGGTGATGGGGCGCTTGGTCCAGTCGTCGCCGATCTTCCTGAACTCGCGGTTGAAGATGTCGCCCGCGAGCAGGCGCCCCTCCTCGGGCGTGAGCACGCCGACGCGCACGAGCCGCTCCACCATCTCGGTCATGCGCTCGGGGTCGCGCGTCACCGGGGTCTGCGAGCGGAAGCGCCAGAAGCGGATGCCCATGTCCGCGAGGAGCTTGCGGTTGATGAGGAAATCGAACTCGTCGCGCTCGGGCTGGAAGACATGGTCCTCGGCGAAGCGGAGCGCGCTCTCGGCGGTCGCGCGGTTGAAGTCCTTGCTCTCGCCGCGCAAGAGGCGCGGCAGACGGAAGGCGCTGCCGACCTTGTCGATGTTGCGCTCGTCGTAGACTTGAAAGAGCGCATCCTGCTGCTGGGCGTCGGTGAGCGGGCGCAGCTCGATCTTCGCGCGGCCGCCGTCGCCGGTGCCCGCGCCGTCGGCCTCGAGGATGAGAATCTTGTGGAAGTTCGCCTTCCCCTTGAGGTTCTCCTCGATGAAGCGCTCGATGCGCGGCACCGATGCCTCGGAGATGCGTCCGCCCGACACGAGGAGCGCCATCGGCGGCACCGACTTGTTCTCGAAGTAGAGGAAGTTGACCTCCTCCATCTGCCGCGAGCCGAGAACGCAGAGCAGCGTGCCCACCCAGCGCGGCACGCCGTAGGGCGAGCGCGGCGAGTGGATGGCGAAGTGGAGCAGCTCCGTCGCGGAGCCGTCGTCGGGCTTGGCAGCCTTGAGGGCGGCGATATCGTCGAAGACGCGGCCCGTCGAGCGCGAGACGACGCGCGGATCGCCGAACGACTTGAAGTACACGCACTCGGTGGATTGCACCTGCACGTAGCGCCGCATGCGGCGGCGCGAACGCACGGTGTCGAAGCTCACGGGCGAGACGCGTGCTCGCTCGGTGACCTCCACCGCCTCGCGATCGAGCGGGAGCAGCCGCACCGTGTACGACGGCACGTAGACGAGCCGCGCGAGGTCACCCTTGCCGTCGCGAAGCACCTCCCAGAAGGCGTTGCCCGTGACCTCGAGATCCTGGCGCGTGCGGCGGCGCAGATCGACGAAGCTGTGGTCGAAGCAGGCGAAGTCGAAGAAGGCATCGAGCCTTGCCCGCTCGACGCGCGCGGCCTGGCGCAGCTCGGTGAAGCGTGCGGAGACCTCCTCGGCGCTCGGCGTCGTCGACATGCCCTCGGGGAGCGTGCGCGCTTCGCGGGCGGCGAGGCGCTCGAGCGTGATCGCGTCGGCCACCTTCGAGCGCGCGTCCTCGGCGTCGAAGTCGATGACGGCGTCGAAGCGGTAGCCGTTGCCGTCGATGTTGGTGGCGTAGGCGTCGACGTTCTGGCGCAGCGAGTTGGAGTGCTCGACCAGGAGACACAGCGTCTCGGGGTCGTAGGGCGGGATGAGCGCGCCGGCCGAGGTGAACGCGGCGGCGGTGTCCTCCCCGGCGGGGCGGCTCGCGGGGTCTTGCACCGTCGCGCCGACGACGTGGGCCTTGAGGATGGTCTGCAGCCGCTCGTCGGCGGCGTGGATCGCGGCGGGCGTCGTCACCGCGCGGCCTCCGCGTACGCGACGAGCCCGGTGGGCGTGAACGACACCGCGCGCGCCCGCAGCCCGCGCTTAGCGATCGCCTCGTGCGCGGCGGCGAGGAGGGCGTCGTCGCTCGCGGCCTCGAGCTCGACGTCAGGCCCGGGCTCGGGCGGGGCGCCAGCGGACTTGCCAGCCGGGATGACGAAGAGCTTGAGCGTGCGGCGCATGGTGGACCTCGCAGGACAAAGGAGGCGAGGCGCTTGGCCAGCCTGCGAGGAGGCAGTCCACCTGGGTACCGAGCATCTGGACCGCGCGCCTCGCCTCCGGGAAGGGCAAAGCCTCCCGGCGCGGGCGGCGGGGACAGGTCAGCGCGCTTTCACGTCGGCGGTGCGGAGGTCGCCTGGGCGTTGCTCAGGGAGCCTCTCGCCCGTCGCCGCCGCGCGGACAATCCGCGCAACTTGCTCAGCACCGTCGGTGAACAGCGCCGGGCCGGGCTGGAGGATGACCGCGCTCTTTACCTCGTAGAGCTGGTCATCGATGACCGCCCTGACCTTGTCCCACTCTGGGCGGGCGATGATCTTGTCTCGCTTCGCCTTCTTCCCGCACCAGCTCGCGACCACGAGTTCCGGGTCGCGCGCGGCGACGTCCTCCGGAGCAAAGATGCGCCCCTTGGCGTCCTGCCGCTCGCGTGACTCTCTGCAGACGTCGTCGGCACCGAGCACCTCGAACAGCTCGCTCACCCAGCAGATGCCGGAGATGAGCGGGTCGTGCCACTCCTCGAAGAACACACGCGGCCGCCGCGGCAGCGTCGCGTTCTGGGCTGCCAGGCGCTCGACATTGGTGCGCAGCTCGTCGGCGAGCGTCTCGGCGTCGTGTGAGGCCCCGACCAAGCTGCCGATGATGCGCACCGTCTGGAGGATCTCCGCGAGCGAGCGCTGGTTGAACAGGTACACCGGCACGCCGCGCTTGCAGAGCTCGGCGCCGAGCGTGGCTTGCAGATCGGAGAAGCCAAACACGAGGTCGGGCTTCAACTCCAAGATCTTCTCGAAGTCGGCGTCGAGGAAGCTCGATACGCGCGGCTTCTGGCGCGCCTCCTTCGGCCGCACGGTGTAGCCGCTGACGCCCACGACGAGATCTCCGAGCCCGAGGCGATAGAGCGTCTCGGTCGTCTCCTCAGTGAGGCAGACGATGCGGCGGGGATAGCGTGGGGCGTCTTCGAAGAGCATTCCGTAGCCACTACACCGCCGCGAGCTCGCGCGTCGGCACCGGAACCCAATGCTCACGACCTTCGAGCCGCGCGGCGAGAGGCTTATACGCGAGCGATAGCGCCATCGTCCACACGACGTCGCCGAGCAGCGTGCCACCGAAGAACGGGAGCGCAGCCACGTAGCAGGCACCGAGCCCGGCGAACGTGTTCGGGTACATACCGCCCGCGACCCAGACGCCGAAGTTCGAGAGCACGAAGAAGACGACCGAGCCGCCCACGGCTGCGGCGGTGGCGCCCCCTTTCTTCGAGCGGAGGAGTCGCCCGAGGCCGGCCTGCACGAAGAACCCACCGTAGACGAAGGGCGTCACCCAGCTCCCGATCGGGTAGCCATGGAGCCGCGCCAGCACGACGTCGCCCGCGAACATCGCGGTTGTGACGAGCGCGAATGCCCTCCACGGTTTCATCGTGCGGCCGGCGAAGACCGCGGTTGCGCCGACCGGAGCGAAGTTCGGCGGGTGCGGGACAAGGCGGAGGACGACACAGAGCAGCAGGAAGATCATCGGGAGCATGCGAACCTCACTTCAAGAAGGCACGGTCTCGCGCTCACGCGCGATGCGAGTCAAGAGGCGCTCGAGTATTCGACCGAGCCGCGCGATGTCGTCTTCTGAGACGTGCAAGTGCGGTCGAAGACGGATGCTCGTCGAACCGGCCCCGAGCAAGAGCAGCCTCTCCTCGCGGAGCGCCAGCTCGATGAGGCGCTGCTTTGTCGGGGCGTCGCACATCGAGAAGCCCTGGTAGAGCCCGTAGCCGCGTACGTTGCGGAGGAGCGACGGGAAGCTCCCTTCGAGAAGCCGTAGCGTCTCCACCAGTAGCCCGGCCTTGTGAGGGACCTGCTCGAGCAGGTGCTCCTCGCGCACGATCTTCATCTCCTGGACGAAACGGACCATGTCGCCGAGGGCGCCGCCCCAGGTCGAGTCGAGGACGCCGCGGTCCGTCATCGGATGGAGCATGTACACCACTCCGTTGCCGAGCTTCTTGCCGGCCGCGACCGCGCGAGGGGGGTGCGGCAGCTCGAAGGAGTCGATGGTGAAAAAGCTGCCTGTTGGGCCGCCCGCGGTCTGCACTTCATCGAACGCGAGTTGCACGTTGTGCTCGTGGCAGAGGGTCGACAGCCTGCGAAAGAAGTCGACGGGCGCGACGCGATGGCCGCCCGCGCCTTGGAGCGGCTCGACGATCACCCCAACGATCTCGTCGCCATGCTGGCGGAAGACGTTCTCCAGCAACGTGAGGCACTGCTCGACGCGGCCCGCGTTGTCGGCCTCTGGAACCGAGGTATCGAGCGCGGGGAACGGGACCTGGACGTTTCCCGGGACAAGCCCCTGGAAGTCCTTCGTCATCACCGGATCGTGGCTCACGCGTGTGACGTTCAGAGCGAAGACCGTGCGCCCGTGGAACGCCTGCTCGAAGTAGACGAACCGGCGCGCGCTCGGGAGCTTGCCCTCGGCGAGGAGTCGGTGATGATGAAGGTTGAGCAGGTACTTCATCAGGTTCTCGACGGCCTCGGCGCCGGAGTTGACAACGTAGAGCTCGAGCTCGGGGTTCCGCATGCAGCGCGGAGCCAGCGAGTACAGCTCGCGGTAGTAGGCGACGCACTCGGGCGTGACGAAGTCGGGGTTCGCCGTCTTGTTGTTGGCCGCGACGAGGAGCCGCTGCGCGTACTCGGGCTCGTAGAGCGCCGGGTGGTTGTGCGCGATGAGCTTCGCGCCGTAGTAGCCGGTCCAGTCGAAGAGCCGTTCCCCTTCGACGGTGACGAGGTACATGCCCGACGAACGAGCAAGATCGATGGCGAACGGCCGTGGCTCAGCGACCACGTACCTTTGCAGCTCGGCGAGCAGCTCCGCGCTGACCGGGCCGGGCCCCGTCGTCGCGTTCGAGGGTGCGGTCATGTCGTGGTCGCCTTGAGGGGAGGCACGGCGGCGGGTTTGCCATGCGCGTCGAGGGCGACCATGACGAACCGCCCGCGCGTGCCGAGCTGCCGATCGCCGGTGAGGAGGTCCTCCGAGAAGAGGTCAACTTCCACCGTCATCGACGTCCTGCCCGTCGAGACGATGCGCGTGATGAGTTCGACGAGCTGGCCTTGGCGCACGGGCACGTGGAAGTCACACTTCTCGCTGCTGGCAGTGACCACTGTGCGCCGCGCGTAGCGCGAGGCGACAACGAAGGCAGCTTTGTCCATCAGCGCCAGTGCCTGCCCGCCGAACAGCGTCCCGTAGTGGTTGGTCTGCTCGGGGAAGACCATCTCGATGAGACGGCACTCAGTGATGCAGCCCGCGTCGAGCTTCTCGCGGGGTGCGCTGTCGTGGGCGCGGTTCAAGCCGTTCTCCGCAGCTCGAGGAGGTCACGGTCGGGTTCAGAAGCTCGCATCGAGCACCACCTCTCCCGTGACGCCCACCTGGTAGGCCGACACGCGCCGCTCGAAGAAGTTGGTGACCTCCTGGACGTCTTGGAGGTCCATGAAGGAGAACGGGTTCTTGGCGTGGTAGCGCTTCGGCAACCCGAGTGTCGCGAGGCGTTGGTCGGCGCAGAACTCGAGGTACTGGCGCACGTTCTCCACGGAGAGCCCTGCGACGCCGCCGCCGAGGAGATCCTCGGCGAACTGCGTCTCGCACTCGATGGCCTCGTCGAGCATCGCCGCGACATCGGCCTCCATCTCGGCGTCGAACAGCTCGGGCTCCTCACGACGCACGGTGTTCACCACCTCGAAGGCGAACGCCATGTGCGCGCTCTCGTCACGGAATACCCAGTTGGTGCCCGCCGCGAGGCCGTGGAGCAGCCCCTTGCTGCGGAGGAAATACACGTAGGCGAAGGCGCCGAAGAAGAAGAGCCCCTCGATGCACGCGGAGAAGCAGATGAGGTTCAGCAGAAACTGCCGTCTCTGCTCGCGCGTTTCGATGCGATCGATGGTGCTCGTCTGATCGAGCCACCGCATGCAGAACGCGGCCTTCTTCTGGATCGACGGGATGTTCTCGACGGCGGCGAACGCGGCGGCGCGCTCGGCCGGATCGGGCACGTAGGTGTCGAGCAGCGTCAGGTAGAACTGGACGTGCAGCGCCTCCTCGTAGAGCTGCCGCGACAGGTACATGCGCGCCTCCGGCGCGTTGATGTGCTTGTAGAGGTTCAGCACAAGGTTGTTGGCGACGATGGAGTCGCCGGTCGCGAAGAAGGCGACGAGCCGCTGCACGAGGTGCCGCTCGGCGTCGGGCATCTTCTTGTTCAGGTCGCCAACGTCCGTCGCGAAGTCGACCTCCTCGACGGTCCACGTGTTCTTGATGGCCGCCCGGTACATCTCGAAGAAGGTCGGGTAAAGCATCGGGCGTAGCGTCAGGCACAGCCCCGGGTCGAGGATGCGCGCGGGGCGCGAGACCATGTTGCTCCCTTGCGAGGCCGCCACGGTGGTCGTGGCGCGCTTGGGAGCGGGCGCCGCCACGACCGCGGCGATCACGGGCGCGGGTTTCGTGACGACGGGCGCGGGTGCGGGCGGCCCGGCCGGCGTTTTCGTTTCGGTGGCGAACTCGTGCGGCGGCGCCACTGGGGCGAGCACAAGCTGCGGCGCGTGAGGCACCACGGTCGGCACTGTCGGCGCGTCGAAGGAACTGCCGAACGGATCGTCGGGGAAGGTTTCCATGCTCATTGGCAGGCCTCGCAGCTCTCGGGGTTCTCGAGCGAGCACGCGATGGCCGCTTCCTCCTTCGCACGCCGTTCATCCTTCGTGGGCTCTGCAGCCCTTGGCGGCGGGGGCGTCCACCCGGCCTGCTTCGTGCTCACCTCGGCGCCGGGCGTCGGTCGGGAAGGCGTCTCCACCGTTGCCTTCGCAATGCGCGTTGCGGGGCGCGAGCGCAGGTAGTAGGTGGTCTTGAGCCCCTTCTTCCACGCGTAGAAGTACATGCTCGAGAGTTGCCCGATGTTCGGACTCTCGACGAAGAGGTTGAGCGACTGACTCTGGTCGATGAAGGCGCCACGGTCCGCCGCCATGTCGATGAGCGAGCGCATCGGCAGCTCCCACGCCGTGCGGTAGATGACGCGCAGCTCTTCGGGCAGTTCGGCGAGCGCCTGCACCGAGCCCTCCGCGAGCTTGAGGCGGTTGCGGGTGTGCTCGTTCCAGAGCCCGAGGTGCTTCAGATCGGCGACGAGGTAGCGGTTCACCTGGAGGAAGTCGCCGGAGAGCGTCTCGCGCTTGAACAGGTTGGAGACCTGCGGCTCGATGCACTCATAGGCCCCCGCGATGGACGCGATTGTGGCCGTCGGCGCGATGGCGACGAGGAGCGAGTTGCGCAGCCCCGACTTCTGGATCTGCGCGCGGAGCAGCGCCCAGCGCTCACCGTCGGTCGGCGTCACGCCCCAGGCGTCGAACTGCAGCTCACCGCGCGCGGCGCGTGTCTCGGCGAACGCGGCGTGCGCGCCCTTCTCGACGGCGAGGTCGTTCGAGGTTACCAGCGCATGGAAGTACACCTCCTCGGAGATGCGCTTCGACACCTCACGCGCGACGTCCGAGTCGAACGGGACGCGCATCTGGAAGAACACGTCCTGCAGTCCCATGAGTCCGAGGCCCACCGGGCGCCAGCGCATGTTCGACGCCTTGGTCTCGGGGATGGCGTAGTAGTTCAGGTCAATTACGTGATCGAGCTGGCGCACGGCACTGCGCACCGTGGCCGCGAGCTTCTCGAAGTCGAAGACCACGCGACCGCCGTCGTGCTTCGTGTGCCGCGAGAGGTTGATCGAGCCGAGGTTGCAGACGGCCGCCTCCCTCTCGCTCGTGACTTCGAGGATCTCGGTGCAGAGGTTCGAGAGGTGAACGGTGCCCCCATTCGCCGTCTGGTTGCACGCCCTGTTCGACTTGTCCTTGAACGTCATCCAGCCGTTCCCAGTCTGGGCCAGCGTCCGCATCATCCGCGCGTACAGGTCGCGTGCCTTGACGGTCTTCGCGGCGAGCCCCGCCTCCTCGGCCGCGACGTACGCCTTCTCGAAGGACTCGCCGTAGAGGTCCGGCAGGTGCGGGACGACCTTGGGGTCGAAGAGGCTCCAGTCGGCGCTCGCCTCGACCCGGCGCATGAACAGGTCGCTCACCCAGTTGGCGAGGTTCAGGTTGTTCGTGCGAGCCTGCTCGTCGCCGGTGTTGTCGCGCAGTTCGAGGAACTCCTCGATGTCGGCGTGCCACGACTCCAGGTACACGCAGCAGGCGCCCTTGCGCTTGCCGCCCTGGTTCACCGCCGCGACGGAGGCGTCGAGCGTCTTGAGCCACGGCACGATTCCGTTCGAGTGTCCGTTGGTGCTCTCGATGAGCGAGCCGCGCGAGCGCACGCGGTGGTACGCGAGGCCGATGCCGCCCGAGAACTTCGAGAGCTTCGCGACGTCGGAGTAGCGGTTGTAGATGTCCTCGAGGCGGTCCTGCGGCGAGTCGAGCAGGAAGCAGGATGAGAGCTGCTCGTGGCGCGTGCCCGCGTTGAAGAGCGTCGGCGAACTGGGGAGGTACTCGAGCCGCGAGAACAGGCCGTAGAACTCGAGCGCATCGCTGACGTTCTCCGCGAGCGCGCACGCCACGCGGAGGAAGAACTGCTGCGGCGTCTCGATGACGAGGCGGGTCTTCGGGTGCTTGAGGAGGTAGCGGTCGTAGACTGTACGGAGCCCGAAGTACTCGAACTCGCGATCGCGCTCCGCGAGGACGGCGTCGTTCAGCTTGCGCGCGTTCTTGGTCACGAACGCAAGGAGCCGGTCGTTCACGAGGCCGAGCCGATGCGCGTTCGACACTGACAGCGAGAACGCGTGGATGTCCTGGTTGCGGACCTCCTTGTCGATGTACGTGGCGAGCAGGCGCGCGGCGAGCTTCGCGTACTGGGGCTCCTCGGCGATGAGCCCCGCCGCCGTCTGGATGGAGAGCTGGTCGAGTTCCTGCGTCGTCGCGCCGTCGTAGAGGCCGCTGATGGTCTTGGTGGCGACGCGCAGCGCGTCGACGTCCGAGAGGTCGACGCAAGAGCGGTTCACCGCGCGGACGATCTTGTTCACGTCGACCGGCTCGGTGGAGCCGTCGCGCTTCTTCACCCGCATCGTGGTCTGCGGGCACGCTTCGTCGCGCGACGTGGTGGTCGGGCGAGCGGGACGCAACGACGCAGCGCCGTTGGCCTTCGTGGTGGTCGTCTCGTTGAGCATCAGGTCCTCCATCTCGTTCGAGCGGTGCCGGACCGCTCGGGGTGCCAAAACCCGGGAGAGGAGGAGTCAGCCGTTGCTGATGACGGAGCCTCAGCGCGGACCGACCTTCGCCCCCTCGGGCGACTGGAGAACAGCGCGGGGACGGGTCAGAACCGGGACAGGCGCAACGACGAGGTGCCTGCTCGGACCTTGCGCCTTTCCCACGAGGCTTCCAGGTCGAACTGGTCCGGCTGTCTCTCCGGCACCAGATGCAGGCAGGTCTTCGGACTCGTGAGCGTTTCGGCCTTCGCCGGTTTCCTACCGCCCACCGCTTCCCAGTCCCGAAAGACCAGTGCGACGTGTGGGTTTCGCTCTCACTTACCGCTGCGGGGCAGTCCCGGATTTTCACCGGGTTCCCTTTTAAGCCGCTGAACTTGCGCTCAGAGGCACCAGCACGAAAGGCAACGTATTGTGGTGTAGGGCCGGATGTCAACCACATCTTGTGGTTTCAGGTCGACGCGAGCCGATCCCCGCTCCTGCACGCGGGTTCCGTCATCCGAGCATCCGCACGCTGACTTCGCCGATGCGCGGTCCGCTCGCCGTGCGCTCCTTCTGGCACGCCAGAGCCACTGCCCAGAACTTGTCGGCGTGGCCACGCGCGTTGCGCTCGGCGTCGAAGCTCACCTTGCCCGAGGGGAGCACGCGCCGCTTGATGGCGTGGACCTGGCCGACCAGCTCGCGATCGCGGGGCAGCGTCACGTCGCGGCGCTGAAGCAGGATCTTGAAGTCCGTCGCCCAGCGCTCCTTCGCCTCGTTGGTGAAGTTCTCGCCGACGACCTGCGGGAAGTCGCGCGACAGGTTCTCGGCGAGGTTCATGCCGATGCCGCTGCGGTCGATGGAGAGCCGCGCGACGGGGAGCGCGCCCAGCAGGCGCCGGAGCTCGGCCTCCTGCTCGGCGAACGGCGTCCCCTCGAAGCTGCGCAGCATGCGCGCGGTGAAGCGGCCCTCGATCTCCTCGAAGACAGCCAGCTCGGAGCGGTCGCGCGTGCGACCGACGTCGAAGCCCGCGACGATGCGCCCCTCGGGCGGGCGCACGCTGGTGGGCTCGTCGTAGAGCACCAGCTCATCGTTCGTACACGGGAGGATCAGCTCGTAGGGAAAGAAGCTGTACGTCTCGTCGACGAACTTGCCCTCGAACTCCTGCTGGAAGTCCTCGATGGGCAGCGAGTCGAACTGCTCGATGAGCGTGGGCCGCCCGAAGCGCTCGACGCGCTCCTCCGTAGGCAGGTCGAGGGCGAGCTGCGACGCGGCCTTCACGTCGGTGGTGAAGAAGCGGCACAGCCACCACGGCACGTGTTGCCGCGTGTGGTGCGGGTACTTGCGCAGCTCCTCGTTGGCGATCTCCCAGAAGATGCCGCGCCGACCGAGCGGCGTGCTGCACCCTGTGAGCTGCCCGTTGCTGCGGAGGATGAGCGCCGTCGAGCCCCGGTACACCTCGCGGTCGTTCACGTAGTGCGCGAGCTCGTCGAGGTAGACGTCGCCCTTCTTTCCGCGCGGCGCCTTCGACGGGTGCGAGAGGATTCGCGAGAGCCGCTTGGTCGCGCCGTTCGACTCGAACGCCAGCTCCGTCTTCGAGTCGACGACGAGCCGCTTCTGGTACGCGAGTGGCAGCTCCTCATGGAGCTGGCGCGCGGTGAGCACCTTCTCCTTTGCGTCGTCCATGTTGTAGCTGACGAAGACCGCCGTGTGCTTCGAGCGCAGATGGCACCGGGCGAGCGCCTCGAGCGCGAAGAGGAACGAGAAGCCGACCTGGCGGCTCTTGTTGACCCACCGGAACCGCGAGCGGTTGGTGAGGAACTCGCGCTGGTACGCCTCGAGGACGACGGGCTCGTCGTCGTAGGCCATCAGCGCCGCGACGAAGCCCGGCTCCGTCATCAACCACTGCTGGAACTCCTCCTCGGTGCGCTTGACGATCCCGAGCGTCATGCCGCCCTCCGGGACGTCGCGAGCGACCTTGCCTTCCTCGCGAACGGAAGCCTGTATGGGTCGCAAGGAGAGCGCCCATGACCGCCTACGCCGACACCATCTCGCGCCCCGTGAAGACGCTGACCGAGGCCGAGCAGCGCGCGCTGCTCAAGGTCACCGGCCAGCACGTCGACGGCTTCCGGGACCACGTCATCTTCAGCCTCGCGATGGGCACGGGCCTGCGCGAGCACGAGCTCCTCGCGCTCGACGTCGGCGACGTGTTCGACGACGCCGGACGCGCCAAGCGCCGTGTCGCCCTGCGCGTGTTCAAGCGTTCTGCGAAGGAGCCCGTCGCCCAGGAGGTGCTGCTGCCCGACGCCGTGCGCGCCAAGCTCGAGCGGCTCCTCACGACGCGCAAGCGCGCGGGCGAGACCATCACACCCACCACGCCGGTCTTCGTGAGCCGCCTCGGACGGCGGCTCTCGGCGCGCCAGCTCCGGCACCTCTTCGCGGTCTGGCAGGAACGCGCCGGCTTCGAACGCCACGTGGGGTTTCACACGCTGCGCCACCACGCCTGCAGCGCCGTCTACCGGCAGTCGAAGGACCTGCGGCTCACGCAGAAGTTCGCGCGCCACAAGTCCGTGGTGACGACCAGCATCTACACCCACCCGACGGACGACGAGCTGCTCCGGGCGGTCCAGGGGCTCGTCTGCTGAGCCCGCGCCGCGCCCGCGACCCACTTGCCGAACAGAACCGAACGCGCGCGCGTGCTCGGTTTCCTGTTCGGCGCTCGGTTTCGAATCGCAGGGCTGCTCGGTTTCCCAAAACTGACCCACTCGGAAACGGCCCCAGGCACCCTGGGGCGGGCGCGCGGCGC
>JBFMCA010000067.1:0-24946 GCA_040754955.1 Acidobacteriota bacterium
CGTGGAACCCGGAGCCGCACCGGCGGGAACGCCACCGGCGCCTGGGGCCACGACGGCCGCCCCCGCTCCGCCAGCCCGAGCGGCCGGCGCCGCGCAGATCGCGCTGTCGGTCCCGACCGAGATGCGGCTCGGCAGCGGTCCCTATACGATTCCCATCTCGGTCGTCGGCGCCACGGGGCTCGCCACCATCACCGTGTCGCTCGGCTTCGATCCCGCCGTGGTACGCGTGCGGGCTGTCACCGAAGGTCCGTTCATGCGACAGGGCGGGGTCGCCGCCACGTTCACCGACCGCGTGGACGCGGCCACCGGACGGGTGGAGATTGTGGTGACGCGGGCCGGCGATCAGATCGGGGCGTCGGGTTCGGGACTGCTGGCGGCAGTGCTGGTCGAACCCGTGGCCGCCGGCAGGGCCACCGTCGCGGCGGGCGGCGTGGGCAGCCTGGCTAGCGGCGGCGCGGCCGTCCTGCAGTTCTCGCCGGCGACCGTCACGGTGAAGTGAGACCCATGCGAAGCGCGCGCGGCTACACGTTCATCGAGCTCCTCGTCGTCACGACGATCATCCTGATCCTCGCGTCGGCCGTGCAGCCCCTGGCCAAGGTGGCCATGCAGCGCCAGCGCGAGGCGGAGCTGCGCCGGACGCTGCGCGAGCTGCGGACCGCCATCGATCGCTTCAAGGACGCGGCTGACACCGGTCTCATCCCGCCAACCGAGCTCCGGCCCGGCAGCGAGGGGTACCCGCCCGACCTGGAGACGCTCGTGGACGGCGTGCCGGTGGCCAACGACGCGTCGGGCCGCAAGCTCAAGTTCCTGCGCCGCGTGCCGGTAGACCCGATGACGGGCACGACCGAATGGGGGCTCCGCTCGTACCAGGACGCCCCTGACGCCACGCGGTGGGGCGGCCAGAACGTCTTCGATGTCTACACGACCTTCGAGGGGACGGCCCTCGACGGGACGCGCTACCGGGACTGGTAACCCCTCGTGACCACGCTCAGACAGGCCACCGCGCGCGGCTTCACCATGATCGAGGTCCTCGTCGTGGTGACGCTCATCGTGCTGCTCGCCAGCATCGGCATGGTGCAGTACCGCAACAGCGTGCAGTCGGCCAAGGAAGCGGTGCTCAAGGAGAACCTCTTCCGGATGCGCGACGCCATCGACCAGTACTACGCCGACAAGAACAAGTACCCGCAGGCGCTGGCCGATCTGGTGAGCGAGGGCTACCTGCGGGAGATCCCCAAGGACCCGATGACCGACTCGGCCGACACCTGGCAGACGATTGCGGCCGAGCCCGACCCGAACAACCCCGCGTCCGAGCCGGGCGTCTACGACGTCAAGTCAGGCTCCGAGCGCACTGCGCTCGACGGCACGCGCTACGCCGACTGGTAGCGCGTCGCTCCTACTGCAGTATCACGGTCAGCGGAATCTGGACGGTGCGGCCCAGATTGGTGGTGGCCGTCACCGTCAGGTTGAACGTGCTCAGGCTCGAATAGAGGTGGTCCGTACGCGGCGCCGTGGTCGAGTGGTTACCGCCGTCGCTGAACGCCCAGTCGTAGCGGATGACCGATTCCACCGGTGACGTGAGGAGGGGGGTCACCGCGTTAAGAACGAGCGCCAGTCGGACGGGCGCCGTAGCAGCGGTAAACGAGCACACCGTCCCCGTGCAGTTGCGCGTCGCAGTTGTCCCGTTGGCATTCGTTGCGACCATGCTCGTGAAATCGAACGTCATCGTCAGCGGCGGCGCTGACGTCACACTCTGCACGATGAGCGACAACCCGCCGGTGACGGTCCGGTTCAGCGAGGTTGCGATCGCCACACGCACGGCGTAGGTGCCCGTTGCCACGTAGGTGTGATCGATCCGCGGCCCCGACGTCGTCGACGAGGTGCCGTCCCCAAACGTCCACGTGTAGGTCGTGGCCACTTCGCCGCCCGTGAACGTCACGTTCGCGAGGAACGCCACGCTCACGCTTTGCGCCGTGCCTGCCGGCAGAATGACCGTGCACTGCGACACCGGGTTCGTGCTGGTGCCGCAGGCCGGGTTCGGCGTCGTCGGCGAGCCGCCCGACGGCACGTAGCTCGGCACCGAGATGGTCACATCCGGCGTGGCCGCCGGCGTCACCTGGACGACGACGCTCGCCTCCGACGTGGTGCCCGCGTTGTCGGTGGCGACGGCCCGGACGATGTAGGTGCCGGGCGTGGTGAAGGTGCGGGACAGCGACTGGGTCCCGGTAGCGACCGCGACGCTCGATCCGTCAGGGAAGTTGACGCGCACGGTCGAGAGCGGCGGCCCGTTCGACGCGGGCTGCGACGTGATGGTGAAGGTCACCGGCGCGCCGGCGGTGACACTCGTGGGGTTCGCCGAGATCGACACGACCGGCAGGTTCCGCTGCAGCGTGACGACGGTGGAGGCACTGTTGCGCTGGCCCGAGAAGTCGGTGGCGGTGGCCGTGACCGTGAAGGTGCCCTCGCGGGAGAACACGTGCGACACGCCCGTGGCGGCGCTGATGGCGCCGAGATTCGTCGTGGGCGTGCCGTCGCCGAAGTCCACAACGACCGACTGGATGGGCGGCGCGCCCGTCGCCACGTTCGGCGTCACCGTGAAGGTGACGGGCGTGCCCACGGCCGACGCGGTGCTCGGCCCGCTGATGGTGATGTTCGGCAGCGTGCCCACCCGCACGGTGAGCTGGCCTTCCTTGCCGGCCACGTTGGCGCGCACGACCGTCTCGCGGTTGGTCGTGAGCGTCGTGCGGACCTCGCCGTTGGCATCGGTGACCCCGCTGTTCGATCCGAGGGTCCCGTTGTCGGCCGAGAACACGGTCGGCGCGCCCGGGAGCGCGTTGCCGTTGGCGTCGGTGACGATGGCGATGACCTGCACGCTGCCGCCCCCGGGCGGCACGCTGGCGGGCTCGGCCCGCACCACGACGCGTTCGGCAGCGGCACCGCCGACCCGCACCTCGACCTCGGTGGCGCGGGTCGCCCCCGAGAACGCCCCGATCTTCGCCACGCCCGACTGCGAGCCGGCCCGGAACGTCACCGTGGCCTTGCCGCCCTCGGTCCGCGCCTCGGCGGGCTCGATGGTCCCGAACGACGCCGTAAAGGTGACCACCGTCCCGTTCTGCGCGGGTGTGCCGGCCTGCTCGGTCACCGACGCGATGACCGTGGCCGTCCCGTTCACCGGCACGGTCGTCGTATTGACGGTGAGCGTGATCGTGGACTGCGTCGGCGCCAGCAGCGGCACCTTGTCACAGGCAGCCGCGGACAGGGCGAGCGTCGCCAGAAGGGCGATCGGGCGTGACACGTTCGAGACCAGCAACGATAATAGAGCCATGCAGTTAGAGGGTCAAGGCAGGCGCGAGCCCGATCGGGGCTACGCGATGGCCGCCCTCCTCGTGGGGATGAGCGTCATGGCCGTCCTCATGAGCGCCGCGCTGCCCGTCTGGACCCAGTTGATCAAGCGCGAGAAGGAAGCCGAGCTGATCTGGCGCGGCGAGCAGTACGCCCGCGCCGTCATGCTCTTCCAGCGCAAGTTCGCGAACGCATTTCCCCCGTCCATCGACCTGCTCGTCGAGCAGAAGTTCCTGCGCAAGAAGTACAAGGACCCGATTACGAACGACGATTTCCAGCCCATCCCCGTCGGGGGCCAGATGCCCGGCCAGGGAGGACAGCAGCCCGGGGCCGGCACCCAGCCCGCCCGACCCGGCGCACCCGGGCAGCCCGGCGCAGGCTTCGGCCCCCCCACCACGCCCGGCGCCCCCTCCGGCGTCAGCGTCGGCATTCAGGGCGTCGTCTCCAAGAGCGCTGAAACGTCCATCCGCATCTACAACGGCCGCTCCAAGTACAACGAGTGGGCATTCGTCGCGATCCAGGCGACCCAGCAGGGCGGTGGGCCAGGGGGGCCGATGCAACCTCGCGGTCCGGGGGCTCCACCCGGAAACCCCGGCACCTTCGGCCCCGGCGGGCCCGGGACGCAGTCGCCCTTCGGCCCCGGCAGCTCTCCGTTCGGGCCCGGTGGCCCAGGGGCTCCCGGCGGGCCTGCCCGCCCTCCGGTCTTTGGCCCCGGCGCGCCACCGGGCGGACCGGGCGGCGGCGTCTTCACGCCGGTGCGGCCGCCGGTGACGCCCCCGCCTCCGCCGCCTCCTGCTGGAATCTGACGCGCGTCAGCCGGTGATGGTCTGCCAGCCTCGCCGCGCGAGATCGCGCGAGAGCAGCCACACCGCCGCGCCGGCCACGGCAAAGTAGGGGAGCGCGCCCCCCGCGGAGCCCACGAGCAGCGTGCCGATTCCGAAGAGCATCGCGTAGACGAGCGCCGTCCCGGCCAGCCAGTCGAGCACGAGCGGTCCGAGCCGCCCGGGCGGGGGCCCCCCGGCGATGGCCGCGATGCGCGCCCATCCCGGGCCATCGGGCCGCGTGCGCCGGAAGAACGCCACGAGGTGCACCTCGGGCACGGGCCGCGTGAGCAGCGTCACCGCCACCCAGGACACGGTTGTCCAGGCCACCACCGTCAGCAGCGTCCATGGGAAGACGAGCGACGTGCCGAGCTTCACGACGGTATAGCCGACGGCGGCGGCCACCATGGCCGCGATCTCCGACCAGGCGTTCACGCGCCACCAATACCATCGCAGGATGAGCACGAGGCCGATGCCGGCGCCAGTCTCGAGCACGAACTCCCACGCCTGGCGGATGCTCTCGAGGTAGAGCGTGGTGATCGCGCTCAGGGCCATGAGCGCCAGCGTCGTGGCACGGGAGACCCACACGTAGTGCCGCTCGTCGCCGTCAGGCCGCACGAACCGGCGGTACCAGTCGTTGACGATGTAGGAGGTGCCCCAGTTGAGCTGTGTGGAGATGGTCGACATGTACGCAGCGAAGAACGCGCCCAGGAGCAGCCCGCGCCAGCCGATGGGCAGGTGATCGCGCATGACCATCGCGTACCCCGCTTCGCGATCCGCGAGGTCCGGGTACAGGACGAGGGCGGCCAGGCCCGTCAGGATCCACGGCCAGGGCCGCAGGCAGTAGTGCGCCACGGTGAACCAGAGCGTGGCGTAGAACGAGTGGCGCTCGTCCCTGGCCGACATCATGCGCTGGGCGACGTAGCCGCCCCCGCCAGGCTCCTGGCCCGGATACCAGCTCGCCCACCACTGGACCGTCACGTAGGCGAGGAAGCTGGCGAGCGGCAGCGCAGCGGTCGCGGCGAGGTCCGCACCGCCCGCGTCCAGCCGCGGCAGGAAGTCGAGCGAGCCGGCCGGCACGCGGGCGCTCAGCCCCGACAGGCCGCCGATCTCCGGCAGGGCGAGCGCAAAGTAGGCCAGGGCCACCGACCCGGCCATCGCGAAGCCGAACTGAAGGAAATCGGTGACGACCACGCCCCACAGGCCGGCGAGCGCGCTGTAGGCGCCCGTGATGGCCAGACTGACGAAGACCGCGGTGAGGGCGTCCCAGCCCAGCGTGACGGCGAGGATCTTGGCCATCGCCAGGTTGACCCATCCCATGATGACGCAGTTGATGGGCAGTCCCAGATACAGGGCGCGGAAGCCGCGCAGCAACGCCGCGGGCCGGCCGGTGTAGCGGAGCTCGGCAAACTCGACGTCGGTCAGTATGCCCGCGCGCCGCCAGAGCCGCGCGAAGAAGAAGACCGTGAGCATGCTGCCGGCGGCGCCGCTCCACCAGATCCAGTTGCCAGCGATGCCGTCGCGCGCGACGAGGCCGGCGACCGCGAGCGGCGTGTCGGCGGCAAACGTCGTGGCCACCATCGACGTGCCGGCCAACCACCACGGCAGGCTGCGGCCGCTCAGGAAGTAGTCCGCGACGCTCCGGCCGCCGCGGCGCGAGAACCAGACGCCGACGCCGGCGGAGCCGGCGAAGTAGGCGGCGATGATGACCCAGTCGATCGGCGTGAGCGCCACGTGCGCGGATTATAGCGGCGGCGCTGCCGGACCTGGCCAGGCGGCGAGATCCGCGACCACCGCGTCGTGAAAGGCGCGGCGGACGGCCCGGATGGCGTCGCCGTCTCGCAGGGGATGGACGCGGTTGCTGAGCAGCACGACAACGAGGTTGCGCGGGGGATCGAGCCACAGCGACGTGCCCGTGAAGCCCGTGTGACCGATGGCGGCGGGCGAGAAGCGGCTGCCGCATGAGGACGTCGGGAGCATCGTGTCCCAGGCGAGGGCGCGCGAGCTGCCCGGCACGGCCGCGCGCGCGGCAAACCGGCGGGCCGCGGACGACTCCGCCAGGCGCGCCAGCCACCAGCGCCCGCAGGCGGCCACCGCCGCGGCCGTCCCGAACAGGCCGGCGTGGCCGGCCACGCCGCCGAGGGCCGCGCAGTTCTCGTCGTGCACCTCGCCCCGGAGGAGGCGCCCGCGCCAGGGATCGACCTCGGTGGGGGCGATGCGGTCCCGCCAGGCGGCCGGCGGGCGGAAGCCGATCTCCTCGACGCCGATTGCGCGGTGACGCCACGCCTCGAAGGCGCCATCGAGCGGCCGGCCGCCGGTATCCTCGAGGATGAAGCCGAGGAGCATGAAACCAAGATCGGTGTACACGGACCGCGTGCGGGGCGGGTAGTCGAGCGGCTCGCCGCAGATGGCGGCCTCGAAGGCGGCGCGGCCTGCGAGCGTCTCGAAGTAGCGGCGGTGGGCCGGCAGTCCGGCGGCGTGGGCAAGGAGATCCGCGAGGGTCACCGTCTCGCGGTCGGCGCCGGTCCACGCCGACAGCCGCGCGGCGACCCGATCCTCGAGCGCGAGCCGGCCTGCCTCGACCGCGTCGAGCACCAGCGGCGCGACGGCGAGCACCTTGGTCAGCGAGGCGAGGTCGTAGATGGTCGAGCCGTCGACCGCGGGCGCCGAGGCGTCGTACGTGAGGCGCCCGGCCGTCCACGCCGCGGTGATGCCACCCGCGGACACCTCCACCGCAGCCCCGGGGAACACCCGGTCGGCGATGGCGCGCTCGACTACCGCGCGCGCCCGAGCGAAGCCGTCCATGCCACCACCCCCGTCGTCGCCGCCCCGATGAAGACATACCACGTGAAGGCGACGGCGGTGAACGCCCAGACGATGGTCATCGCCGCCAGGCCGGCCACCATCCCGATCAGCGTGTCGCGCCCGCCGATTCCGGGCGCCAGCGTGCCGACCAGGAATGCGCCGAGCACCGCCCCCGACGCAAACGAGAGAACGGCGAGGCCGGCGTCGAGCACCGAGCGGTCCATGACCTGCGCGAGGATCGCGATGGCCACCTGCACGACGCCCCAGAAGACGGTGGCCCTCCGCGACAGGCGCATCTGCGTCCGTTGATCGGCGGACGGGTTCACCCAGCGGAGGTAGAAGTCATTGACGGTGGTGGCAGCCATCGCATTGAGGGACGGCGAGAGCGCCGCGGCGACGATGGCGGCGACGATGAAGCCGGCCAGGCCGTTGGTCAGGCTGGTGACGACGAACAGCGGCAGGACTTCGTCGGTGCGCCCCAGCGGGCGCGGCAGCGGCGCCTGCGCGTAGTACGCGAAGAGCATGACGCCGATGAGCAGAAAGACCACGAACTGGGCGAACACGATGAAGCCGCTGAGCACGAGCCCCATCGAGGCGTCGCGCTCGCTGCGGGCCGACAGCAGGCGCTGCACGAGGAACTGGTCGGTGCCGTGCGTCGCGAGCGTCAGGGCAACGCCCCCGACGAGGCCCGACCAGAGCGTGTAGGGACGCGTCAGGTCGAAGGCGGCGTCGATCACGGTGAACCGTCCGGTGTCGGCGCCGACGCGGACGACTTCGTCCCAGCCACCGGGGATGCGGGCGAGGAGGGCGTAGCCGACGGCGGCGGCGCCCGCAATGTAGACGAACATCTGGACGACGTCGGTCCAGATGACCGCCGAAACGCCGCCGCGGACCGTGTAGACGATCATGGCCGCGCCCAGCACGACGACCACCCAGGTGACCGGCACGCCGGTCACCACCGCGATGACGAGCGCCGTGGCGAACAGCCGGATGCCGTCGGCGAGCGACCGCGTGACGAGGAAGATGCCGGCCGAGAGCGTCGTAACCCCGGCCCCGAACCGCCGTCGCAGGAGCTCGTACGACGTGAAGAGCTCGCCCCTGAAATACGCCGGGATGAAGAGCAGGCTGATGAGGAAGCGGCCGATCACATACCCCGCGGCCAGCTGGAGGAACGTCATGTTGCCGGCATAGGCGGCCGCGGGGATGCCGATGAAGGTGAGCGTGCTCGTTTCGGTGGCGACGATCGTGAAGCAGATGGCCCACCACGGCACGCTGCGATCGGTCAGGAAGTAATCCCGTGTGGTCTTCTGAAAGCGCGCAAACCAGGATCCGAAGGCGGTGATGGCGGCCAGGTAGCCGCCGATGACGAGGTAGTCGGCCGGCGAGAGCGCGTTCAGTTCGAGCCTCCGAACGCGGCGCGGCCGAGCTCGGCGAGCGTCGATGCGCTGTTGGGCGGACTGACGAGCGCGTCGTACGAGAAGAGGATGACGCCGGGCACCCCAAGGCGGCGGGCGGCGTCGATGTGAGCCACGGTCTGATCCGGCGTCAGCCGGTAGGCTCCCACACCGGCCCAGACCGGCCGGCCGGCGGCAAACCCCTGCGCCTCGGCAATCTGCGCGCGGAACTCGGCGGCGTCGGTCGTGTACGCCATCGGGCACACGATGTCGACGAGCGACTGATCGAGCCAGGTCCGCCAGTCCTGGAATTTCGCGCTCTCGGCCACGCGCATCTCGGGCACGACGGCCACGCTGAGGAGCGCGTCGGGACGGGCCGCCCGCACCGCCGTCCGCACCCGCATCACCATCGCCGTGAGGCGGGAACGGCGGAACGCGCCCCAGCGGCCAGGGTAGAGATTCGGATAGGCCAGCGGGTCGAGCGCCTCGCGGGCGTCGGCATGGGCCCGCTCCTCGGCCGTCATCAGCGGCTGCAGCCACGCCTTGAACTGCTCCAGCGCGCCCCGGCTGTAGTCGAACGCGTCGCTCGGATACCGGATGTAGTCGAGGTGCACGCCGTCGACGTCGTAGCGCTCGACGATCTCGCTGACGACCGCGGCGAGGTGCGTTGCCGCGCCGGGATGCGCGGGCGAGACGTAGAGGCCCTCGACCTGGTCGCTGTTGGCGCGCGTCCAGCGCGACAGCCGGCCCAGGTACTCGGGGCTCCGCGAGTCGACGGCCAGCATCTCCGCCGCGAGCGCGCGCGGCACCATCAGCCAGTCCGGCTGCCGGTACACGAGGTGCTCGCGGGCCGCCGGCAGCTCCGCGGCGCTCGACACCAGGTTGGCGACGACCCAGGCGTGCACCTGCATGCCGGCCTCGTGCCCGCGCGCAACGGCGTCCCCGAGCGGGTCGAAGGCCGGCTGCGCGGCAAGCTCGACGGCCCGCGGCTCGAGGCCGCTCGAGTAGTACGCGTCGCCGCGCCCGCGAACCTGCACGAGGAGCGTGTTGAAGCCGGCGCCGCGCGCCGCGCGCACGAGATCGGCCACGGCCTGCGGCGAGCCCAGGCTGTGGCGCGTCACCCAGAGCGCGCGCACGTCGGAGGTCTGCCGGACAGAGCCGCCCGCCTGGACGAGCGGCGCCAGCGCGGCCAGGGCCGCGACGACGCACGCCGACAGCCCCATGGGGGAACGACGACCGATCATCGTGAAACACGTAAATGTAACATAGGGAGAGCGATGCTCGTTCTTGGGATCGACGCCGGCGGCAGCAAGACCGTGTGTTACCTTGCCGATGACGCCGAGCGCGTGCACGGCGAAGGGCGCGCGGGCGGGGCCAACCTCCAGGCACAGGGCGAACTGGAGGTGGAGAAAGTCCTCCACGAAGCGACCGAGCAGGCGCTCGGCAGCCACCCCGGGCCCGTCGCCGCCGTCTGCGTCGGCATGGCCGGCGCCGATCGCGAAACCGACCACCAGGTCGTTGCGGGCATCATGCGCCGGCTGGGCTTCCGCGTGCCGACGCTCATCGTGAGCGACGCGCGCGTCGCCCTGGTCGCGGGCTGCGGCGACACGCCGGGCGTCGTCATCATCTCGGGGACGGGATCGATCTGTTACGGCGTGGACGCGGCGGGGCGCGCGGCGCGCGCCGGCGGCTGGGGCTACGTGCTGGCCGACGAGGGCTCCGGGTACTGGATCGGACGCGAGGCCCTGATGGCCGTCATGCGCGCCTTCGACGGACGCGGCCCGGCAACCCGACTGACCCCGGTAGTCCTGGACCACTTCGGGGCCCGCGATGCCGCGCAGCTGGTGCCAGCCGTGTACGACGGGGGCCTGCGCCGGGACGCCATCGCCGCGCTGGCGCCGCTCGTGAGCGGCGCCGTCGAGGCCGGCGATCCGGTCGCCGGCGAGATCCTGTCCCGGGCCGCCAGCGAACTCGCCAGAGCCGCCGAGTCGGTCATCTCACGGCTCGACATGCGTGGCGCGGTGTTTCCGACCTTGCTGGCGGGCGGCGCCTTTCGGGCGGCGCCCTCGCTGGCCGTGCGGCTCACGGCGCTTCTGGGGGAGGTGGCACCCCGGTCCACGGTCGCCCCTCTGGCGGTCGAACCGGCCGTGGGGGCGGTGCGCCTGGCGATTGCCGAGGCGGCCGGCCGGGGCCTGCGCCCGCCGCCGCTCGGGGCGTCGTCATCGTGACGGTCCAGGTCTTCGACTCCGACCTCGCGCTCGCCGAGGCGCTGGCGACCGAGGTGATCGATGCCGTGGCGCGACGCCCGGACACCGTGCTCGGGCTGCCGACCGGTCGCACGCCGCTGGCGCTGTACGAGGCGATCATCCGGCGGACCCGCCGGGGCTCTGTCGACTGGAGCCGCGTGCGGACGTTCAACCTCGACGAGTTCGTCGGGCTTCCGCCGGGGCACCCCGGGAGCTACCGGGCGTTCATGGAGGCTCGCTTCTTCAGGCCGTTGGGCATCGAGCCCGCGCAGGTGGGGTTTCTCGACGGCGGCGCCCGCGATCTCGAGGCCGAGTGCCGGCGCTACGAGGCCGCGATCGTCGAGGCGGGCGGCATCGACATCCTCGTCCTGGGCATCGGCGTGAACGGACACATCGGGTTCAACGAGCCGGGCGCGAGCCTGCAGGCCCGCACGCACCGGGTGGCGCTCGAGGAGCGGACCCGCGCGGCCAACGCGCTCTGGTTCGACGGGGACATCGCGCGCGTGCCGACCGCGGCGCTGTCGATGGGGATGGCGACGATTCTCGCCGCGCGGACGATCGTGCTCGTGGCGACCGGCGAGGAAAAGGCCGCGGCGGTCCGCGGCATGCTGGAGGGGCCGCTCACCACGTGGCTGCCGGCGTCGTTCCTGCAGCTCCACGCAACGGCGGCGGTGATGCTCGACCGCGAGGCGGCAGCCGGCCTCAGCGCGGCTTCTGCTCCAGCGCTTTCCTGAGCCGCGGCTCGATGTCCTCGCCGATGGCGTCGCGCACGAGATCGTGCGCCTTGCGGAGCTGCGACAGCGCCTTGGTGTAGGAGAGGCCGGTCTTCTGCATGACGATGGCGGCCTTGACGTTCCAGCGCGCCTTGCGCAGCAGGCGATCGGCCTCCTCCGAGTCGACGCCGGTGACCATCTCGAGAATCCGGCGCGCGCGGTCCTTGAGCTTCTCCGACCCGCTCTTCACGTCGACCATCAGGTTGCCGTAGGTCTTGCCGATGAGCACCATGGCGCTCGTCGTGAGCATGTTGAGCACCATCTTGGTGGCCGTGCCGGCCTTGAGCCGCGTGGACCCCGCGATGATCTCGGGGCCGACGGCAGGGGCAATCGTGAGGTCCACGAAGGTCTGGAGCTCGGTGTGCGGGTCGCACGTGACGAAAATGATGCGCGCGCCGGCGCGGCGGGCGCGCGTGAGCGCGCCGCGCACGAACGGCGTCATGCCGCTCGCCGACACGCCGATGATGACGTCGTGGCGCCCCGGCTCGAGCCGGCTGATCTGCCGCGCGCCGTCTTCGTAGTTGTCCTCCGCGCCCTCGACGGCGCGGAGCACGGCCTTCGGGCCGCCGGCCATGACAGCCTGCACCATCTCGGCGTCGGTGCCGAAGGTCGGCGGCATCTCGGCGGACTCGAGCACGCCGAGGCGGCCGCTCGTACCGGCGCCCACGAACAGCACCCGCCCGTGCTTGCGCAGCGCCTTGGCAATCATGTCGGCGCCGAGCGCGATCCGATCGCGCTCGCGGTGCACGGCCGCCACGACCTTGCGATCTTCCGCGATCATCAGGTCGACGATGGCCGACGCCGGGAGCTTGTCGATGTCGAGCGAGGCAGGGTTGATGGCTTCGGTCGGCAGCGATTGCCACTTCGAGCGTGTGGGCATCTGGAACGGCACCTCCAAACGGCGCCCGAGCAAATTCCGATGCTAGCACAAAGCGTGTAAGCTGATCCGGTGAGTGCGCTGGCCGACGCGTACCTGTCCCACCTGGCCCTGGAACGGCGCCTCTCGCCGCACACGGTGGCGGCGTACGGCCGAGACCTCGCGGCGCTCGCCGCGTTCGCCGCCGCGTCCGGCCGCCGCCCCGAGGCGCTCGGCCGCGGCGACCTCGAGGCGTTCGTGCGCGCGCGGATGGCCGAGGGCCGATCGCCCCGATCCGTCGCCCGGCTCGTCGCCTGCCTGCGCGGCTTCTACCGGTACCTGGTCGTCCACCGCCACGCCGAGGCGAGCCCCGCCGACGACCTGCAGGCGCCGAAGGCGTGGCGCGTGCTGCCGACCGTCCTCGCGCCCGACGAGGTCGAGGCGCTGCTCGCCGCGCCCGACGTCGCCACGCCCCGCGGGCTGCGCGACCGGGCCATGATCGAGCTGCTCTATGCCACCGGCCTCCGCGTGTCGGAGCTCGTGGCGCTCAAGGCGAGCGACCTCAACCTGGCCGACGGGTATCTCACGACGGTGGGGAAGGGGCGCAAGCAGCGCATCGTCCCCTTTGGGGACGAGGCCGGCGCCTGGGTGGGCCGCTATGCGCGGGAGGGACGTCCCGCGCTCATCGGCCGGCGGCAGTCGCCGCGGCTGTTCGTCAACGCGCGCGGCAGGGGGGCCGGGCTGACACGCGTGGGGTTCTGGAAGCTGCTGCGCGCCTACGCGCGCCGCGCCGGCATCGCGCGGGCGGTGAGTCCGCACGTCCTGCGCCACTCGTTCGCCACGCACCTGCTCGACCGCGGGGCGGACCTGCGCGCCATTCAACTCATGCTCGGGCACGCGGATCTCTCCACCACGCAGATCTACACCCACGTGCTCGAAGCGCGCATGAAGACGCTGTACGAGCGCTTCCACCCGCGAGCCTGACGTGCGGCGCCTGGCACTGCTGGTCGTGGCCGCCTCAGGCGTGGCGGGCCTGGTCGCCGCGTGGCGGGTGCCGCCGGCCGCGCCGCGCGTGGAGCAGCCCGCCTGGGAGCCCGGCCGCGCGATGGCCGCCGGCGCCTACCACGTTCACAGCCTTCGCTCCGACGGCACCGGCACCCTCGACGAGATCGCCGCCGCTGCGGCCCGCGCCGGGCTCCAGTTCGTCATCGTCACCGACCACGGCGACGGCACGCGCCCGCCCGAGCCGCCGGCGTATCGGGCCGGCGTGCTCGTGATCGACGGTGTCGAGATCAGCACGTCGGGCGGCCACTACGTGGCGCTTGGCCTCGCCGCCCCGGCGCCGTACCCGCTGGCCGGAACGCCGGCCGCTGTGATCGAGGACGTCCGGCGACTCGGGGGGTTCGGCATCGCGGCCCACCCGGACTCGCCGAAGGCCGCGCTCCGATGGGACGGCTGGACGCTCCCCTTCGGCGGGCTCGAGTGGCTCAACGCCGATTCGGAGTGGCGCGACGAGCTGTGGACCGAGCTCGGCACGCTCCTCCTCACCTATCCGTTCCGGCCCGTCGAGGTGCTGGCGGGCCTCATCGATCGGCCGTCGACCACGCTGGCCGCCTGGGACCGTCTCGCGCGTCTCCGCCGCGTGCCCGGCCTGGCCGGCGCCGACGCGCACGCCCGGCTGGGCTACCGCGAAGAGACCGACGCGCGCGAAGAGCGCATGCGCTTTGCCGTGCCCAGCTACGAAGCGTCGTTCGAGGTCTTCCGCAACGTCGTGCTCCTCGACCAGCCGCTGACCGGGCGCGCGGATGAGGATGCCGCCGCCGTCCTCGACGGGCTCGCCAACGGCCGGGTCCTCACCATCATCGAGGGGCTCGCGCGCGGCGGATACGCCGAGTTCGTCGGATCGAGCGGCGCGCGGCTGGCGCGTCCGGGCGAGTACCTCGACCTCGCCGGCACAGCCGTCCTCGAGGCGCGTGTCAACGCGCCCCCCGGCGCCTCGCTGACGCTGCTGCGCGACGGCGAACCGATCTACGACACCACCGAGCCATCCCTGCGGGTCGACGTCGGCGCCGAGCCCGCCGCCTATCGTCTCGAGGTCCGGGTGGCCGGCGCCAGCGGCCCCGCCGCGGTGCCCTGGCTGCTGACCAACCCGATTTATGCAGGCCTGCGGCCCGTGCACGACGCCGCCCGGCGCGCCGCGAGCCCGCCGCCGGCCGCCCGGCGCACCGCCGTGGTCACCGAGGCGTGGACCCCGGAATCGAGCGCCGGCTCGGTGAGTCGCCTGGAAGCAGGCGCCCTCGACGCCGGCACGCCGGCGGGGGAGTGGCACTTCACCCTGGCCGGGGGGCGCCCCGCCGGGCAATACGCCGCGCTGCGCTTCCCGCTCCCAAACGGGCTCGAGCGCCACGACCGCGTCCAGCTCCGGCTGAGGGCCGACCGGCCCATGCGCCTCTGGGTGCAGCTCCGCGCGCGGGCCGAGGACCGCGGCACCCGGTGGGGGCTGTCGTTCTACGCCGACCCGACCGTGCGCGACTACGAGCTGCTCTTCGCGGACTTCGCCCCGATGGACGGCACCGGCGCGCAGCCGCTGCCCGCCGACCGCATCGACGCGCTGCTGCTCGTGGTCGACACACTCAACACGCGCCCGGGGACGTCTGGCCGGATTCTGCTGCCTGACCTGTGGCTGGCGGGTCGGTGAGGCCGATGGCGTGGCCCGGGGGACAGGACAGCGCGCGGCCTGAGCCGTGAGGCGTGGGGCGCGCCCCGCTCAGGTCTTCGGCCCGCGACGCTCGAACCGCACGCTCGCTTCCCAGATGAGAAGCGAGATGCCCGTCGCCAGCAGCGCGCCTCCGACGCCGAGCTGGACGAGCATGAGCCGCACTTCCGGGGAGCCATGCCCGTGCGCCCCGATGGCGCGGAAGAGCCCCTGGAACCCGAGCGCGACGACGGTGAGCGCCACGAGAAAGATGAGCGCGCCGGCCAGGGCGCGCGCGTTCGAGGGTGGCCTGCGGCTCACGTGCGCACCGTGAGCAGGAGATACACGGCGGCGGCGCCGAACACGAGATTCGGCGCCCAGGCCGCCGCCACAGGCGGCATCACGCCGGCCGCGCCAAAGGCCGCGAAGACGCTGATCATCGTCCAGTAGACGAGCGCCAGGACGATGCCGACGCCGATGCCGTACATCGCGCCGCGGCGCCCGGTGGTGACCGCGAAGGGGATGGCGATGAGCGTCATCACGATGGTGACGAAGGGAAACGCCAGCTTCCGGTTGAGCGCCACTTCGTACTCGAGGACGTTGTAGCCGCTGGCCCTGAGCTCGGTGATGTACCGCTCGAGCTGGCCGTAGTTCATGCGGTCGGGCTCGGGCGCCTCGGTGACGAAGTAGTCGGCCGCCTCCAGGGTGAGCGTCGTGTCGTCGAAGGGCACGAACCGCCGCACGGTCGTGTCCCTCTCGAACTCCCGGACCCATCCGCCCCGGGCCCGCCAGGTGGGCTGCCGCCGCTCGGCAGTGAGGGTGGGGGAGAAGACCGCCTCGCTCGCATAGAGGCGCCGGATCACCGCGTGCGTCTCAGGGTGGAACTGGAACACCGAGAGGCCGTGGAGCGACGCCTGGTTCGGATCGTAGAACTGGTAGTGGTATACCTCGCCCGCCCGGCCGACCAGCCACTTCCGGTTGAGGACGTCGAAGGTCTGCGGCGAGCCGCCCCGGATGACATGTCTGAGCGCCTCGGCCCGCCGGTTGGCGAAGGCGAGGACCCGCTCCTCGAGCGCGAAGAGCACGCCGCTGGCGGCCACGGCAAACACCAGGATGGGCGCAGCCGTGCGGTAGAGGCTGATGCCGCAGGCCCGCATGACGATGAGCTCGCTCGACTTGGTGAGGACGCCGATCGTCACGAGCGCCGCCAGGAGGACCGCGATGGCCAGGATGTAGTACGCAAACTGAGGCGTGGCCCACACCAGGTACTCGAGCAGCATCGCAAGCGTGACCTGGCCCTTGAACCACTTGTCGGAGAGGTCGATGAACGTGGAAATGTAGAACAACCCCGCCATGCCGACAAAGGCCATGCCGAGGATGCGCACGTACTGGCCAACCACGTAGGCATCGAGCAGCCCCGGACGGGGGAAGTCGAAGTGCGGCACGCGGAGGACGATGACCACGCGCCCCGCGTTGCCCCGCGGCGTGGCGGACGCGCCGGCACGCCGGGCCGGCGGGCCGCCGCCCGCCTCCGACGGCTCGGCGCGCCGGAGCCATCCGGCGAGACGGGCCAGGGCCGGCGGCAGCGCGATCCGGATGGGCTGGTCGGCCGACCGGGCGCGGACCACCAGCAGCCAGACGCCGGCGCCGCCCAGGACGATGTTGGGCAGCCACATGGCCAGCCAGGCCGGCACCAGGTGCCCCTTCGTCATGGCCTGGGCCGTGAACATGATCACGTAGTAGACGAAGATGACGGCGATGCCCAGGACGAAGCTGGCGAGCTTGCCGTCCCTGCGGTTGCTGACGCCCAGCGCGAGGCCGAGGACGGCGAACACCAGGCACGCGACCGGAATGGAGAACTTCTTGTGGATCTCCATCACCTGGTTGTGCGGCGACACGCCCTGGGCCTCGAACTCGGCAATCCGCGCCTGGAGCTCGGCGATGCTGAGCTCGCGGTCGCCCCGTGCCGGCCCCGTGCGCGGAAACACGCTCTCGGGGTCGAGGTTGACGACCATGCTGCGGAACCGGACCACCTCGTAGTCGCCCGGCTGGGCGAGCGACGCCGTGTGGCGCGTCCCGTCCTCGAGGACCATCTGGATGGACCGGGCCTGGCGGTCCACCAGCATCCGTCCCTTGCGCGCCAGGAAGATGACGGGCTGGGCCACGTTGGAGGTGTCGGCCGCCACGACGTTTTCCCAGCCGCCGCTGGCAGGCACCTCCCGCACGTAGAGAACCAGGTTCGGGAAGTCCTCGAAGAACACCCGCGGGCGCACCTCGCCCTCGGCCCGGTCGGCGACCAGTCTCGTGGTGATCTCGCGGTAGGCCTGGTTGGCGTCGGGGATGGCCTGCAGCATGACCCAGGACGTGAACCCCCAGGCCAGCACCGCGAGGACGGCGACCGGCCGGAGCAGCCGGTAGTGGCTCACGCCGCAGGCCATCATCGCCACGACCTCGCGGTCGCCGGAGAGCCGGCCGAGGGCGATGAGGAGTCCGGTGAGCAGCGACATCGGGATGGTCAGCCCCAGGGCCTGCGGCACCAGCGTGGCCATCAGCTGCAGGAGCGTCGGCCAGGGGACGCCCTTGGCGATCATCGTCTCGGCGAGCTCGATGATGAACGGGATGATGAGGATGAAGGTGAAGACCAGCAGTGCGATCGCGAACGGCGTGAGGACCTCGCGGATCACGTAGCGGTCGAGGAGGCGCACGCCATGAATTATACGGGCTTGGGCCTGGGGCTACGGGGGGCTGGGCGTTGAGGCACGTTCGCGAGGTCTGGACCGGCCGGGACCGGCCGGGGACTGTTTTGGGGGGAACGACCGTGGGGACGTCCGCAGTCCATCAACAGCGGGGATTTTCTGGGTATTTCCAGTGAGTCTGATAATATATATTATGTTAACTTTTGGGAAACTTGAGGCTGGGCTTCTGGCCCCAGGCGCTCTAGGCTGTCGGCTTTGGGCTCTTGGGGCCGGCCAAAGCCGAATTGCCCGCGTCTACTCCCCCCGCAGCTCTTCGAGAATGGCCTCTAGGGCCTCGATGACTTCCTGCTTCGAGGCGTTGCGCTTGTTGAACTGGAGCCGCAGGTTGAAGCTCTTGTTCTCGGGCTTGTAGGCGAAGACGAACGCCTTGGGCCGTCCGGGCTTCGGCTTCTGGGTGTCCTTGCGCAGCTGCTCGCGGGTGGTCACGCCGGAGGCGGCGATCTTTTCCAGCAGCTGCAGCATCTTCTGCGGGTCGCCCTGTCGGGCGATCTGGAGCAGGACGGACTTCGAGGTGATGTTGGCGAGCCGGCAGACCTTGCGGACCTCGCTCGGGATGGCGGTGAGAGACAGGGACTCGGTGACGGACGTCCGCGACTTCCCCAGCCGCTTGGCCAGGTCTTCGTGGGTGTAGCCGCAGCGCTGGCCCAGGCTCTGGATGGCCTCGGCTTCTTCAAAGGCGGTCAGGTCCTTGCGCTGGATGTTCTCGACGAGGGCGAGCTCCAGCATCTCGGTGTCATCGACGTCGCGAACGACCGCCGGCAGCTCGGTGAGCCCGGCCTGGACGGCGGCGTGATAGCGGCGCTCGCCGGCGATGATCTGGTAGCGCGGGCCGCGTTGGCGGACGACCAGGGGCTCGATGATGCCCTTCTCGCGGACCGAGGCGACGAGCTCCGACAGGTCCCCCATGGCCTGGCGGGGCTGGTCGGGGTTGGGATCGACCAGGTCGATGGGCACCATGCGGCCCACGGGCCGGGCGGCGGAGGCCGCCAGGGTTTCGACGTAGTGGGCGTCGTGGCGCATCCGGAGCGTATCGGGCAAGCCTCGCTTAGCCACGGTCGATCACCTCCTCGCAGAGACGGTAGTACTCGGCGGCGCCCGTGGAATCGGGCGCGAACGTGAAGATGGACTCCCGGTAGGCCGGGCTTTCCTCCAGGCGGACGTTCTTGCTGATCACGGTGCGGAACACCTTGTCGCCGAAGACCTTCTCGATCTGTTCGCGGATGTCGCGCCCGAGGGCGGTGCGGCGGTCGTGCATGGTGATGACGACGCCGAGGATGCGGAGCTCGGGGTTGGGCCGCTGGCGGACTTTCTCGATGGTCTCGAGCAGGTCGTCGGTGCCCTCGAGGGCGAAGTAGGACGACTGGATCGGGATGAGGAGGTGCGTGGCCGCGACCAGGGCGTTGACGGTCAGCAGGCCGAGGGCCGGCGGGCAGTCGATGACGACGTGGCGGAAGCGGCCGGCGATGCGGCCGAGCTCGTCCTTGAGCTTGAACGGGGCGTCGAGCTCCCCGGTCATCCGCGCCTCGAGCTTGGCCAGCGCGATGCGGGCGGGGGCGACGCTGAGGTGCTCGAGGGGCGTGGGCCGGATGATGTCCTCGAGGTGGACGTCGGGCTCGACGAACACGTCGTACATGCTGCGGTCGACCTCGCGGAGGTCGACGTAGGACATGGAGCTGTTGGCCTGCGGGTCGAGGTCGACCAGGAGCGTCGGGCGGCCGCGCAGCGCCAGGCCGGCGGCGAGGTTGATGGCGGTGGTCGTCTTGCCGACGCCGCCTTTCTGGTTGGCGATCGCGAGGATCATCGAGAGTGGTGCCGGCATTCTACGGAGGGAGCCGGCGGACGGTCAAGGAAGGGACGGCCGGCCCCCGGGGGATTTCCAGGCGCCGACATCGGTAAGTGTTGAGGGCCGAAGGCGTTAGTGTGTTTGTCGGCCGGCCGACGTCACATCTTGTACTTTCCGAGGTCGTCCGGGTCGAGCGATTCGAGCCACTGCTGGAGCTTGTCGGCGTCCTGCCGGTCCGGCGTGAAGTCCACGGTCTTGGCCGAGTCGATCACGCGCTCCTCGACGAGGATGGGCGCGCGGGTCCGGAGCGCCAGCGCAATCGCGTCGCTCGGCCGCGCGTCGATGGCCACCGGCCCGCCCGCCGTCCGCAGGTGGATCAGCGCGTAGAAGGTGTTCTCCTTGAGGTCGCACACGATGACCTTCTCCACCTCGGCCCGGAGATCCTGGATGACGTTCCGCAGCAGGTCGTGCGTCATCGGCCGCGGCGTCGCCACGTTCTCGATCTGCAGCGCGATGGCGTTGGCCTCGAAGATGCCCACCCAGATCGGCAGCACCCGCTGCCCGTCCTGATCCCGCAGGACCACGATGGGCATGTTCGTGACCGGGTCGACCATGAGCCCCTTGATGGTCATCTCGATCAGCATGGCGTCTCCCCTTCCGCTGGCCGCCCGCCACGGGGCGTGTCCATCCCGCCGCGCTCGCCGGCCGCCCCGTCGGTCGCCGCGGTGCCCCGCACGCTGTTCGGGCCGGCCTGATCCACCCGTACCCGCAGCATACGCCCAACCCACTCGGCCGGCCCCGGGAAGTTCACCACCGTGTTCCCCGACGTCCGGCCCTGCAGCTCCCAGCTCCGCCGGCGGCTCGCCGCGTCCACCAGCACCTCGACCGTCGTCCCGACCAGCCGCTCGTGCAGCGCGAGCTGGATGCGCTGCTGCATCCGCTGCAGCGTGACAATCCGCCGCGTCTTCTCATCCTCCGGCACGTCGTCCGGCAGCCGCCTGGCGGCCAGCGTGTTCGGCCGCACCGAGTACTTGAACGAGAAGATCCCGTGGTAGCCCACCTGCTCGACGAGCGACAGCGTCTCGTCGAAATCCGCCGGCGTCTCCCCCGGGAACCCGACGATCATATCGGTCGAGAGCTGCAGGTTCGGGATAGCCTGCCGGGCCCGATCGACGAGCGCCAGGTACTCCTCCCGTGTGTGCCGCCGCCGCATCCGCTGCAGCACCCGCGTCGACCCCGACTGCACCGGCAGGTGCAGGTGCCGCGCCACCCGCGGGAGATCGCGGATGGCGGCAATCAGCCGCTCCGACGCGTGGCGCGGATGGGGGCTCGCAAACCGGATGCGCGCCACCCCCGGCACCTCATGTACCGCCTCCAGCAGGCCCGCGAAGTCGCACCGCGGATCGTCGGGCGCCTGGTAGTGGTTCACGATCTGCCCGAGCAGCTGGATCTCCCGCTTGCCCTCGTCCACTGCCTGGCGGACCTCGTCGAGGATCTCGGCCTTGGCCCGCATGCGCTCGTGGCCGCGCGTATACGGCACGACGCAGAAGGCGCAGAAGTCGTTGCAGCCCTCGATGATGGTCACATACGCCTTCACCGGATCGGCCCGCCGGGCCAGGCCCAGCGGAAACGAGGGCTCGTCATACGGCGTGGACACGTCCACCAGCAGGTCTCCCCGCCGGCCGGTCGACGCCGCGGCGCGCGCCTGCGCCACGAGCATCGGGAGCTGCCGGACGCGCTGGGTGCCGACCACGACGTCGATGAGCGGCGAGCGTGCCCTGAGCGCCTCGCCTTCCTGCTGCGCCACGCAGCCGGTGACGGCGACGAGCGGCGCCGGGCGCCCAGCCGACCGCGCGAGGAACGCCAGGTCATCGAGCCGGTGGTAGAGCTTCTCCTCCGCTTTCTCGCGCACGCTGCACGTGTTGATGACCACCAGGTCCGCATCTGCCTCCGAGTCGGCCGGATCGTAGCCGCTCTGCTCGAGCAGCCCCGCCATCCGCTCCGAGTCGTGGACGTTCATCTGGCAGCCGTAGGTTTCGATGAAGTACTTCACTTTCGCCCCTTCGGACTTTCGCCTTTCGCTTTCGCCCCCGGCGCCGCTTTCGCCTTCGCCGCCCCAAGGAGTTCACGGGCCGAGGCCCGCGCCTGCGCGCCCGCGTCGGCCCCGCCCATCATGCGGGCCAGCTCCTCGACCCGCGCCTCATCGTCGAGCCGCGTCACCGACGTCACGGTGCGCCGCCCCTGCACGGCCTTCTCGATCAGGAAGTGCGTCGACCCGGCGGCGGCAATCTGCGGCAGGTGGGTGATGCACAGCACCTGGAACCGCTCCCCAAGGCGGCGGAGCTTCTCCCCCACCACCGTGGCCACCCGCCCGCCGATGCCCGCGTCGACCTCGTCGAAGATGAGCGTGCGATCCGGCTGGTGGCCCGCGGCCAGCGTCTTGAGCGCCAGCATGACCCGCGAGAGCTCGCCCCCCGACACGATGCGCGCCAGCGGCCGGAGGTCCTCGCCGGGGTTCGGGGAGAGGTAGAACTCGCCGCGGTCGTAGCCGCGCTCGCCCCAGCGCTCCGTACCGGGATCGGACGCCAGCCGGACCTCGAAGGCCGTCCGCCCCATGGCCAGCTCGGCCAGCTCCGCCTCGAGCGCCCGCGCGAAGCGTGGCGCCGCCGCGCGGCGGCTTTCCGAGAGCGCCCCGGCCACACGCAGGTACCGCGCGGAGCGCTCGGCCAGCTGCGCCTCGAGCTCCGACGCGCTCGCCGAGCCGCCGGTGAGCGCGGCCCGCTCGGCGCGCAGGGCGTCCCGCCTGGCCAGCACGTCCGGCAGCGTCGGGCCGTGCTTGCGCTTCAGCCGCTCGACGAGCGCCAGGCGATCTTCGACCGCCTGGAGGCGTCCCGGCGTCAGGTCCACGCGCTCGGCCGTGTCCCGGAGCGCGAATGCCAGATCGTCGAGCTGGGCCCGGATGGCGTCCCGCGCGTCCAGGTACGGCCCGAACGCGGGGTCGATAGCGGCCAGCTCGCCCACGCGTTTCCAGACATGTCCAAGGCCCGCGAGCACCGACTGCTCGGCATCGTACAGCTCGGCATACGCCTCGGCCGAGAGCTGACGGATGGTGTCGGCGCTCCGCAGAATCTGGCGCTCGTGCGCCAGCGTCTCGTCCTCGTCGGGCGCCCCGAGCCGGGCCTGCTCGAGCTCGTGGAGCTGGAACTCGACGAGCTCGAGGCGCGCCGCCCGCTCCCGATCGTCCATCCGCAACCGGTCGAGCGCCTCGCGCAGCGTCCGCACCGATCGATACGCCTCCGCCGCCTCCTCGACCCGGGCCTCGAGGCCCGCCCAGGCGTCGAGCACGCCCAGGTGCTGGTCGGGATCGAGCAGCTGCTGGTGCTCATGCTGGCCGTGGAGTTCCACGAGCCGGTTCGAGAGGTCCTTGAGCGCCGAGGCCGTGGCGAGGGCGCCGTTGATGAACGCGCGGCTCCGGCCCTGCGCCGTGAGCTCGCGCCGCACCACGATCTCGGCGCCGTCGGCTTCGAAGATGGCCTCCACCGTCGCGACGTCGGCGCCCGTGCGCAGCAGGTCCTGCGAGGCACGGCCGCCAAGCAGCAGCCCGACCGCTTCGACGAGAATCGACTTGCCGGCGCCGGTCTCGCCGGTTAGAACATTGAACGCTTGTTCAAACTCGACGGCGGCCGACTCGATAACCGCCAGATTCCGGATGGCGAGGTAGCGGATCATCGCGGCGGCGCTTCCCGGGCCCAGTTGAACGGCGATGGACGGAACTGCAATCGTATCATGGGTTTGACAGTATTTCGGCGATCGTGCTACCGTTGCACGATTCCGCGCTCTCCCAGCAGCGCACCCCCAATTGAACGCGCGTTTACGGAGGCTTGGTTGCCAACGCCAGGGTCGTCTGTCCTGGCACTGCTGCAACTCGACGGCAGTGCCATGCCCGCCCAGCGGGCTGCGGGAGACATCGTCGAGCTCATCGCGGGCGCCAGCCCTGCGGCGAAGGCCGTGCTGGTCGTACTGCTCCTCTTCTCGGTCGCCTCCTGGGCGATCATTCTCTACAAGGAATGGAGCTTCCGCCGCATGGAGCGGCAGACGTCCACCTTCCTCGACGTCTTCCGGCGCAGCACGAAGTTCTCCGAAGTGCAGGCCGTGTGCAAGTCGCTCGGCGAGAGCCCACTCGTCGGCATCTTCCAGGCCGGCTACGCCGAGCTGAACGCGCAGCTCAAGGCGCCGGGCGGGGGCGGCAGCAGTCCGCCCGCGGCCGGCGCGCGTCCAACCCTCAAGAGCCTGGCCGCGGTCGATCGCGCGCTGCTGCGCGCGTCGAACGTCGAGGTGAACCGGCTCGAGCAGCGCGTGACGTTCCTGGCGACGACGGCGGCTATCACGCCGTTCATCGGCCTGTTCGGCACGGTGTGGGGGATCATGACGGCCTTTCAGAACATCGGGGTCCAGGGCTCGACCGATCTGGCCGTCGTTGCGCCCGGCATTGCCGAAGCGCTCATCGCCACCGCGCTGGGGCTCTTTGCGGCCATCCCGGCCGTCTACTTCTACAATCACCTCACGTCGAAGGTGAAGATCTACGCGTCGGAGATGGACGACTTCTCGCTCGAGTTCCTGAACATCTGCGAGAGGAACTTCACCTAATGCCGAAGGTCATGCCGCAGCCCGACGCCGGCGAGGGGCGCGGCCGCCGCGGCCGGCGGGCCAAGTCGGCGCTGTCGGAGATCAACGTCATCCCGCTCGTCGACGTCATGCTCGTGCTCCTCATCATCTTCATGGTGGCGGCGCCGATGCTGCAGCGCGGCGTGGAGGTGAACCTCCCGGTGGCCCGCCAGACGCAGAAGATGGCCGAAGAGCGGACCTACGTCACCGTCCCGCTCTCCTACCGACAGGACCGCCGCGTCTACATCGACGACGAGGCCGTCGCGGTGGAGGTGCTGGCCGAGCGCATGCGGCAGGCGATGACCGGGCGCGATCAGAAGGAAGTGTTCCTCCGCGGCGACGGCGGCGTCCAGCTGCAGGAGCTGCTCGAGGTGATGGACCATCTCAAGGACGGCGGCGTCGAGCGGGTGGGCCTGGTGGCCGAGCAGCGCGGGGCGGCGCGCTAGGCGATGGATGCGGTGTCGCAGGTGCTGTCCGCGCGGGCGCCGGCTCCAGCCGGGCTGGACCGGATGGTCGGGATTTCGGCTGTGGCCCACGTCGTCCTCGTGGCCGTGGTCGCGCTCCTGCCGGCGGGCTGGCTCGGGCACGTCGCCGACGCCGAGCCCGAGGTGGTGATGACGATCAGCCTCGGCGGCGCGCCGGGGCCGCGGGCGGGCGGGATGACCACGCTTGGCGGACGTCCGGTGCAGCAGGAGGTGCCGGTCGAGCCGAAGGCCCCGGTGCGGGCGGTGCGGCCGCCGGCGGCGCGCGAGCCCGAGATGGTGGAGCCGACCAAGACGGCGCCGAAGCGTCCGGCCGTGAAGACCCCGGTGG
>JBFMCA010000068.1:0-24823 GCA_040754955.1 Acidobacteriota bacterium
TAGGCCCGACCCCGAATTTCTCAGCGGCCGCCGCCGCCGGGCTTCTTGAGCGGCGGCTCGGTCGGGTCGCGGCCGTCGCGCGGGGCGCCCGTGCCCGACGACCCCATGAAGATCTTCCGGCCGTCGGTGAACGTCACGTCGCGGCCGTTGGCCCGCTTCAGCGAGTGGTCCTTCGTCTGGTAGCCGTCGACGATGATCTCCGTCCCAATGGTCAGGCTGTCCCGCGTCAGGCCCCGCCGGAGGAGCGTGTTCGGCGTGCCGCCCTCGACGGCCCACACTTCCTTGGCGCCGTCGGGCCTGGCAACCTCGATGTGAATCCACGCGTGGGGGTTGACCCACTCGAGCTTCACGATCTTGCCCTGCAGGCGGACGGGCGCGTTCGGGTCGAACTCGGCGCCGAACGCGTGGTGGCCCGAGACGGGCACCGTCAGCGCGGCCGTCAACAGGCCCGCACAGATGAGTGACAGGGTCGTTCGCATGGGTCGTACTCCTCAGTGACAGTCTACTGCGGCTGCTTCCTGGCCGCTTCCCGTTCCTGGGCCCGCGCTCCGCTCAGCACGTTCGACAGGGCGTAGTTGCCCTCGTGGCACGCGTACTCATAGATGAGGTCGTCGGTCCGGTTGAACGGCACCTCGCCGCTCCATGGCCTGGTCCACGTATCCGGGTCCTCGATCGTGAACCGGTAGAGCAGCGTGTCCGGACCCGTCCGCTGGAAGCGCTCGATGACCTTCATCTTCGGCGAGGCGTTCCGGAACACCTGCAGGGGGTGGAAGTTCGTGGTCTCCACCACCAGCGTGTCGCCCTCCCACCGCCCGATGGAGTCGCCCATCCACGGCCTGATGTGCGGCGGCGGGTGGCTCGACGCGTGCAAACGGATGATGCGGACGTCGTGCACCATCTCGACGAGGATCATCACATGGTCCTTCGTCTGCACGATCTGGTAGTTGTTGTTGTAGAAGTAGTTCGGCAGCATCGGCGGCCCGGCGTTCGACCCGAACGACATCAGGCACCGCTCGGCGAGCGGCCGGAACTCGGGGTGGTCGTACTCGCCCCCGCGCGACTTGATCCACGCCATCCGCTCCGCCACGCGCGCGCGGGCCGCGTCGGTCAGCGGCGGCGTCCGTCCGTCGGGCGGATCCACGATGAGCGAGCTGCGGTACTCGCCGTTGACCACCGCGACCCGATCGCCGGCGTCGATCCAGAAGTTGTTGTAGCCGCCCACGTTCCCGGCGGCGCCGGTGGAGCCGTCGCCGCCCTGCGGGGGCGCGGGGCGGTTGGGATCGCTCGGCTGGGCCAGCCGCTCTACGCGGTCGGCCACGCCTTTCTCCATGCGCGCCACCTGCTCCGCCGTCAGCACGGCCGGCGCGCCCGCCGGCCGATCGATGGGCGTGATGGTCGCGTTGTTCCACGTGCCCTGGAGATCCGGATGCCCCTCCGGCGTCCGCGGCACGGTCCACGTCGATCCGCCTTCGCGGAGCGGCGCCTGGCCGGCCGCCGGCACGAGCGACGACACCGCCAGTACCATGGCGGCGACCGACAACGACAACGACGCACTCTGCCGGCGTGTCATGGCTGCCTCTACTGAAGCGGCGTCTTCCGCAGGTGACCGAACATCAGCTCTTCGACGAACTCCACGCACTTGAACTGGCCCAGCCGCGCGTCGGCGTTCACGTGCCGGTAGAGCGGCATGCGGATCGTCCACGGCCGCGTGAACACCTTCGGGTCGGTGATGGTCGCCTCGTACTGGATGTGGTCGCGCCCCGTCATGGTGTACCGCTCGACGACCGTCAGCTGCTCGCTGTGAAAGTTGCCCGAGCGATCGAACCACGACTGGTCGTTGAAGCCGTTGGCTTCGACGACGAACGTATCGCCGTCCCAGCGGCCCACGGACTGGCCCATCCACGAATCCACTTCCGGCGGTCCCGGATTGCGCAGGTACACGTTGCGCACGGCGCTCGCGTACTCGTACGCGATGAAGAACGCGCTCTCGCTCTGGAAAATCTGGAAGGGGAACGGCATGTAGGTGGCGCGCGGCACGCCCGGCAGGTAGCACTTCACCTCGGGGTCCAGCGTGACCCAGTTCTCCTGGTTCTTCTTCTTCTGCTCGAGCGCCCACGGCTGGTACGGAATCTCGTCGCCCTCGACGACGCCGACGCCCGCAGGGACGGCGCCGACCGCGCCGAAGGCCACGACTTCCCTGGCCGGCACGGGGGCGACGGGGCCGGGCCTGAGCATCAGCGCCGCGCGCGCCGTGTGCGCCTGGAGGTCCCAGTTCGCCGTGTTCAGCGTCTGCCAGATGCCGTTCAGATCGGGCTTCCCCGACGCCGTGCGCGGAATCGCCGGCGTCCCCGGCTGGACGGCGTCGGGGCGCGCCCCGAACCCGATGAACACGATGACCGCACTCCCGACGAGGCCGGCGACGAAACCGCCGATCGCGTGACGCATGGATCCTCCGGTGGCCGAAGATGCTGGCACCCCGCTCGGGGGTTGTCAAGGACGCCGGAGGGCCCAGGCGCGGCCCTGCCGCTCCACCAAATCCAGCAGATTCCCCATCGTCAGGTTGACGTCGATGAGGTGCAGCCCCCAGTTGGGGAGCGGCTTCCCGGGCAGGCCCAGATCGCCGGTGATGTCGTCGGCGCGAGGGTCGGCCGGGTCGCCGTGCACCGTGACTTCCAGGTAGGTCGCGTGCTCGTTGGTGGCGCAGCGGGCCGTCAGCAGGCCCGGCACGCTCACAAACGGCGTGTCGATGGTTGTCCCGGCCGCCCAGGGCTGCGGGCTGGTGGACGAGGCGATGGTCCGGCCCGTGGCCGAGAGGTACGCGCGCAGCGGGCCGCTGTCGCCGTTGAGCGTCACCGGATTCGTGCAGATCGCGACGTGCGCCGCGTCCGCCGCGCGGCCGAACAGCGTGTTTGCCGGGGGCGGAATCGTGGAGCGGAACGACGCGAAGCTCACGACGCAGCCGGTCTGCGTCCGCTGGCGGCAGACCGGGATGTGCTGGAAGGCGCCGCCGACGTCCCGGCCCCGCGCCACGGGCACCGTCGCGCCGAGCAGCATCGCCGACACCAGGCGCTGTTGGACGGGCTTGCCGTCGATCTCGTTGCGGATGAGCTGGGTCAGGATGAATGCTCCCTGCGAGTGCCCGATGAGCACCACGCCGCGCCCCTGGTTGTCGCGCGCCAGGTAGTCCTGCCACGCCGCCCGCACGTCCGCGTAGGCGATGCCGCCGCCGAGGTCGAAGTCGCCGCCCCCGCCGCCGGCCAACCGCTGGCGGAGCCCGGCCAGCGTGACCTGCCGGTACATGGGCGCGAAGGGCCGGCACTTCGACGCGAAGCGGGCAAACTGCTGCGCGATGACGTTCCGCTCGGCGGCGTCGGGCGTCATGTCGCTGTTGAGGCCTGCGTCGGTCGACACCGTCGGGTAGACGTAGAAGCAGTCGATGGGCGCCTTGGGGTCGGCGGCCCACGTTTCGCGGGTGAGCGTCCCGTCGGCCTGAACGACGGTGGTCGTCAGATCGATGGCGCACGCGTCGTCGCGGCCCGGCCGGCAGAGCCAGGCCGTCTCCTCGGTGTAGCTGGGCGGCGCCGGGTCGGCGGCGGCGGGTTGGGCCCCGGCGCTCTGACCGGCGGCCAGGACGGCACCGGGGGACATTGCCGCGATCAGCACGAGGATCAGCAGACGCGTGCGCATCGGTTGTCTCCTCACCGTTTCTTACGGCACTCGACGCACGGGCAGTTGCAGTGCAGCTCCACTTCCGGCGCCTTCCTGCAGTAGTCACTGCAGTACTTCTCGCCGGCCGGCACCAGGCAGTGGCAGCTTTCGTGCGCGCACCGCTGTTGATCAGCCTTGGGTTCGGTCATGGGAGCCCTCCCCGTGGGGGATTATGCCCCCGAACGGCGACATCCGGGGCGAAATCCGGCGGGGTCAGCGACGCGCCCGGTGACCACGCCGGTCTGGGCGGGTTGCACACCGTGGCCGCCTGCGGAGTGGCAATTCATCCTAGACGGTCGTCTGTTAGGTGGAGGTCGCTGATGGCGCTCTACGCCTTCGACGGCACGTGGAATCTCGACAAGCCCGGCGCCGATCGCGATACCAACGTCCGGCGCTTCCACGACGCGTACGAAGGGACGCGGACCTACAAGGAGGGCGTCGGGACACGGCTGAGCTTTCTCGGCGCGCTCATCGGCGGCATGACGGGCGCCGGCGGACGGACCCGCGTCGACGAGATGTTCACGCAGCTTCTCGACAACCTCGAAGCGGGCGACGACACCATCGACGTGGTGGGCTTCAGCCGAGGCGCCGCGCTCGCCCTGCACTTCGTCAACCGCGTGGCCACGGCGATCAACCCGGCGCCCGTCGTCCGGTTTCTCGGGCTGTGGGACACCGTGCCCTCCTTTGGCGTGCCCAACGTCGACGTGAACATCGGGTGGGATCTCGATCTCCCTGACACCGTGCAGAAGTGCTGCCACGCGCTTGCGCTCGACGAGCGGCGCCAGACCTTTCACCTCCACCGGTTGAGCGCAACGGTCGATGATGCCGACCAGGAGGGCCGCCTCTTCGAGGTCTGGTTCAGGGGCGTGCACTCGGACGTCGGCGGCGGGAACCTGAACCCAGGCCTGTCGAGCATTGCCTTGGTCTGGATGTTCGAGCGGGCGCGGGCGTACGGCCTGCCCATAGACGCGGCGGCTGTGGACAACGCGCGCGGCCAGACGATTCCGACCGCGCTGCCGTCCCCTGCGCCCAAGTACGACCTCATCAAGAACCGGCGCCGCTCGGTGCGCTGGAACGATCAGGTCCACGCAAGCGTGGTCTTCGTGGATGGCGCGAACAACCCGCCTCACGGCCTGGCCAGGGTTGATGACCGAGGCGCCATCGTCGGTACGTTCGCCCGACCCGAGGTGACGCGATGACGGGATTTCCAGACCCTCGCCTGAAGATCAACGTGGCGCTCTTCGTCGTGCTGTTCCTCGTCGCCGTCGGGGCGATGCACGCCTACACGGCGCCATTCGGCAGCCTCTGGAGCCTGCTCTCGCTCATCTGGGCGAGCTGGCAGCGCGCCGGCCTGATTGTCGGGACGGTCATCCTCGTGTTCGCGCTGTGGCGCGGCGTGCTCAGAGGGCGTCGACCGGACAGGAGCGCCGCCACGGCGCATGTGACGCGATGGCTGGCGGCGCGCGCGCACTCGCCGCGGCTGTCGTGGCTGCAGGGGGTGGCCGCGGCGCTCGCGGCCATCGGCTGGGCGGCCGCGCCCGCCGCATATGTGAACACCTCCTTCGACGGGACCATCGACGATCCCTCTGCGTACGTCTGTCGAACCCTCCACCGCAGTCATCCCGACGGTCGGCCTCTTGCAGGCGTTGTGTCCCAGGGAGGCGGCGAGCCCAGGCGCGCCGACGAGTGCGGGGCCTTCACGAACGGGGCTGCGTTCGAGCGCCTCGACCTGTTCCTCGGCTACCCGGCGTCTGCGGCGCCGCAGGTGACGCTCGCGCTCGGCGGCGTCGATTGCACCGGGGCGGAGTCCACGAGGGCGTCGGCGGCCGCCGTCCGCTTCTCAGACGCTGCTGTCGATCGGGAGACCTGGAGAGACCGCGATTTCTTGACCAGGGACTGCATCGTGCTCCGCGACGCCGCGCGGCCGCTCACACATGTGCGGGTCCTCTACGCCCTCGAGTTCGACCGGTTCGCGTTCGCGCATGCTGGTGAAGCGCGCGCCTCCGTCATGGTGACGGTCACCACGCGCGGCTCGTTCACGCGGTCGTTCGAGGTCGACCTGTCGAGGTTCCATGCCCAGGCCGTCCGGTAGCGCCGCCGTGATCCTTGCGTGCCTGGTGTCGGCATCCGCGGCGGGCCAGGAGCCGCAGCCTCGCATCGGGCGCGTGACGTGCGGGAGTCAGGCCGCCGCCGAGCTGTGGCGGGTGCTGTCGACTGCGACCGGCTGGACGCTGAACCAGGTGCAGTGTGATCCGACCGATGCCGGACAGCGGGCCGCGCAGTCGAAACTGGTGGACTGGCTGGCGACGGGCGGGGGACCCGTCGGTGTCGCCATCCTCGATCAGGCGGCCGCCATGCGCGCCCTCGCGGCGCGACCGGGCCTCGCCATTTGGAAGGGCGAACTGACGTCGCAGCCCATCGCGGTCGTTGCGCTCCGCGCGGACGGCGAGGCCGCCACCGTCGCTCCGCGCGCGTGGCGGCGCGATCGCAAGGTGGTCCGTCTGGGCTACATCCGGGGATCGGTCCGCGCGGCGATCGAGGGGCTCGTCGGATCCGAAGTCGATCTACCGGTGACGGCGCGCGAGCTGTCGGGGCCGTCCGCGCTCGCGGAGTCGCTGGCGGGCGGTGCCATCGATCTCGCCGTGCTGCCCGCGGACGACCACGGCTACGTCGACGCGGAGTTTCATGACGCGCTGCGCGGTCGTCCGGTCACCGTTTGGCAGAACGCCTCGGCGGGCACGGTACGCTTCACCGCTCATGGCGGCGAGCCGTACCTTACGCTGTCGGCGCAACCGCCACGGGGGGCGGGCTACGCGTTGCTGCGGGTCGAGCGCCGCCGGACCACAGGGGCCACCGTTCGCCGGTCGACGGGTGAGCCGGTGCTGCTGGCGCTGTTCAGACGCCTTGGTGTGGCCACGACCGCCCAGGCAGCCGAGGGCAGCACCTTCGCGTTCCCCGCAATCCTTACCACTAACGCGGAGGCGCTCGATCACGACCCGATCTTTCGAACCGCGGTGTCCCGAGCTTACATACGCATTGCCTTCCAAGCGGCGCTGGCGGGGGCGCACCCCTGCACGGCAGCAGCGCTCGAGGCCACGTATACGGCGTACGTGCTGAACGCCTACCTCGCAGACCCCACCGAGGTGAACTACTGCAACTTGTGGGCTCACTACACGCTGGCTGCAGGTCAGGCCGGCCGCGGGAGCGGCGCGTGGCTGGCCCGCTCGAGACGCCTGACGTCCGGTCGCGCCGTGCGACCCGAGGTCGCGTGCCCGAAGGCCTACGCGCCGTCGCCCGTCGGGCCGTCGCCGGCGCCCAAGCCCGCGTGTCGCCCGAGCGACATCCGGGAGTTCCGGCGCTTCTCGGGCAAAGCCCGCTACGCGCACGCGATGGACCTTATCGCCGCCGGTCTCGCGGAGCCAGCCGGCCGCACCGAGCGCTTCGCCGAGGCACGTAGCTGCCTCATGGCCGTCGCCGCCGAAGACCCGCTCCCCGAGTGCCGCGATTTCTACCGGGGCGTCTGGCTGTCCTTTTACGACCCGTACCTGCCGCTCGGGCTCCTCCAAGGTCTCGAGCCGGAGGGGCGCCGATGAGAGAGGCGCTGCTCGCTGCGTGCGCCCTTGCGGCCGTGGCCGCCGCGCCCCTGGCCGCCGGCGCGCAGACCAACGAGCGTGCGTACGAAGACCTCGACTTCCGCTTCGTGACCCCGGGGGCCCGCGCAGTAGGGATGGGGCGGAGCTTCATCGGGCTGGCCGACGACGCGACGGCCGCGGATAGCAATCCGGCCGGGCTGTCGAATCTCGAGGAGCGGGAGCTCGCCTTCGAGGTGACGACGACGGCGATTCGGCATCACCGCTTCGTGGGCCCCAGCGACCTGACGACGTTGGCGTTCGGCGAGCAGGTGTGGACGCCGTCGTTCGTGAGCTACGTCCTGCCGCTCGGGCGCGCTACGCTCGCCGCCTTCCACAACAACACGCAGCATCACGTGGAGCGCTTCGAGATCGGCGCGCGCGATATCCCCCCCGGCACCGTGCCCGGCCAGGTCGCGTTCACGGAGGACGGGACCTTCGGGCGCATCGCCATCCGGGCCGGTAACTACGGTACCGCGGGCTCGCTCATCGTCCATCGACGCCTCGCCATCGGCGGGGCAGCCGCGCTCAACGTGCTCGATCTCGACGTGAGCGCGCGTTCGGGCTGGCCCGACAGACCAAAGAACGGGACCGACACTCGTGCGATGGGCGCGGGGTTCAAGTGGTCGGCGGGCGCGCTGGTCCGCGCCGCCGCTGCCGTCACCGTTGGCCTGGCGTATCACAGCCGGGTCACGCACGAGATGACGACGACACTTTTCGGGTGCTTCGCGGACAGCACCGTACCCCTGGGCCGGTGCCCGACGGTGGCCGGCGTGGATCGGCAGCGCGATCGGACCGGCGAGCTCCGGCAGACTGACTACGTGATACCCGACCGGTGGATTGGCGGCGTGTCGGTCATGCCGACGCCGGCCCTGGTCATTGTGGCCGATGCCCAGTACGTGCGGTACTCGTCGCGGATCACTGATCGCTTCCAGGTCATCGATTTCATGACCCCCGCCGATGGACTGAGTCGAGACGACTTCTCAATCCGAGACGTGACCGAGCTGCACCTGGGCGCAGAGTACCGCGTGAGCACGCCCAGGCACGTCTTGGCGTTCCGCGCAGGCGGCTTCACCGACCCCAGCCATGCGCTGCGCTTCACGCCGCGACCCGCGACCCCCCGCCACGAAAACCTGGAGTTCCGCTTCAACCGCGTGCCGCCGCGAACCGACGTCGGCCTCACCGTCGGCTTCGGCATGACGTTCTGGAATCGGCTGCAGACAGATGTGGCGGTCAGCCGCATCCGAAGCGCTACCGATGTGGTGATGTCCTTCGTGACGCGGTTCCCGTGACGCCCGTCGCTACCGCTCGCGCCGGCCGCTCGACGTCGGCGCCGCCGGGGCGCTCTTGAGCCACCGTTCCCACCAGCCCAGCTCGTGCATCATCCGGTGCACGTTGTTCCAGTGCCCGCCGATGCTGTGCGGCTGGTCGGCGTACTGGATCATCCGCGCCGGAATGCCGCGCCGCCTGAGCGCGAAGTACATCTGCTCGCCTTCCTCGTACGGCACCCGCTGATCCACCTCGCCGTGGACGAACAGCGTCGGCGTCTTCACGCGCCCCGCGTAGGTCAGCGGCGACTGGCGGATCATCCGGTCGCGCGCGGCCTCGTCCCACGGCGTGCCGAAGAACTCCGTTTCCTTCGTCCGGTAGATGTCGGCCGTACCGTAGTCGCTCACCCAGTTGCTGATGCCCGCGCCGCTGACGGCGGCCGCGAAGCGATCCGGGTACTGCGTGATGAGCCAGTTGGTCATGAAGCCGCCGTAGGAGTGGCCGATGTGGCCGACCCGCGCCGGATCGATGGGGTAGCGCGCCAGCACGTAGTCCACGCCCGACACCACGTCCTCGCCGTCCTTCGTGCCCCACGCACCCCAGGTAGCCCACTTGAAGCGGTCGCCGTAGCCCGTGGAGCTCCGGAAGTTGGTGTCGAGCACGAAGTAGCCGTTGGCGGCGAAGAACTGCTTCTTGAAGTCGAAGCTGTAGCCGGTGGCCGAGTGCGGCCCGCCGTGGCTGACGACGATGAGCGGATACCGGCGCGCGGGGTCGAAGCCGTAGGGGAGGAGCAGCCACCCCTCAATCTCCGTCCCGTCGTAGCTCGGCCAGCGGAGCCGCTCGGCCCGGCTGAACGCCACCTCGCCGGTGAGCGTGGCATGGAGCTCGGTGAGCCGGCGTTCGCCGGTACCGTCGATGGCGGCCGTGTACACGTCCGGGGGCGCGTCGTGCACGCCGACGGCGTACGCGATGCGCGTGAAGCTGCGATCGATGGTGAGGCCCAGCAGCCGGCGGGGGCCCTTCGTCACCTGCTCGACCCGGCCCGCCGGCACCGACGCGCGGAAGAGGTGCACCTCGCCGCCGGTTTCGGCCGTGAAGTAGACGTGGCGGCCGTCCGGCGCCCACCGCGGATCGCGCGGCTCGAGGTCCCAGCTCGCCGTCAGGTTGACCGGCTCCGCCGTCTCGCCGACACGACGGACGAACAGGTCGCGCGGCCCGCCATGATCCAGCTTCTGGTCGATGATCATGTCGGTGCCGAACGTCCGCACGTACGACAGATACGTGCCGTCGGGGGAGAAGCCCGGCTCGCTGTGCACGTACCCGTCGGCGGTGAGGCGCGTGACGGCGCCGTCGATGGTGACGGTGTAGAGATCGGGGCTCTCGTACTTCAGCTCGTCGCGCCAGTCGGGATCGGCCGTGAACGCGAGCAGGCGGCCCGTTGGGTGCCACACGATGTTCGCGGGACGAAGGTCGTCGGCGACGAGCGTCTTTGCGTCACCGCCGCCGACCGGCTGGATCACCAGATCGGCCGACGGCCGCGCGCGCAGATCAGGCGCGGGGAACGGCGCGCCGTCGCGCTGGAAGTCCTTCCAGTCGAACTGGACACCCTTGAAGCGCTCCTCGTGCCGCCGCTCGAACGCGCTCCGGGCCGGCGCGCCGGTCTTGGGCTGCGGGCGCTCCTTCGCGAGCGCCACCCACTGCCCGTCGGGGCTGAGCACGCCGCCGGCTGGCACCGTCGTCGCGCGCGCCGGCGCGGCGCCGGGGTGTGCCGGATCGATGCTCCAGCGCTCGCCGCCCTGCGAGTACGCCAGCCGCCCGTCGCGCGTCCACTGTGCATCGGTGACGTCGGTGCCGTAGTGCACCACGCGCCGCGGCGGCGCGCCGCCGTCGGTGGGCACGACGTAGGTCTCGGTGCGCGTGCCGTTCGTCTCCTCGAGGCGTGTCGCCAACGTGAACTTCACCCACCGGCCGTCGGGCGAGACGTCGGTGCCGCCGACGGTCTGGACGCGGTAGTAATCCTCCAGGGTGAGCGCCCGCCCGCGCGGCGTCTCGGCGCGCTGCGCGTCGAGGCCGGCGGACGCGGTGACGGCCAGGACCAGCGCTCCGGCGTGTGCGATCAACCAGCGGTGTGCCATGACAAGCCTCTTTTCGGGGTCGGGCCTATTTTCACTTTCTGCCATCCGTGCCATCCCGGGGTCGGGCCTATTTTCAGTTTCTGCGATCGTCGACGCGGAGCACCCGGGCTTAGCGGGACGTCGGCTGTCCCGCCACGTACTCCCACCGCAGGCGCGCCTGCTCGACGATGCGCGGGATGTCGGCCGTCAGCAGATACCCCCGCCCGGCCAGCTCCGCCGCCGCCTGCCGGATGCGCGCGAGATACTCGTCGCGCCCCGCGTAGCGCTCCTCGAGCGACTTCCGCGGATCGCCGGCGCGCTCCCGGTCGGCGCGCGTCCGCGCCAGCGGGATGAACGAGCCCTGCATGCTCGACACCACATGCGTCGGGCCCGAGCGCTCGTTGAACAGGTTCCAGCCGGTGTAGGTGGCTACCGGCACCGACAGCTCAGGCAGCCGAATGCCGGCCAGTTCGTTGCCGTCGGCGTCCACCTGCGGCACGAGGATGGCAAACGCCGGTCCGCGCTCCGGCGGCTCCTTCGTGACGATACCCTCCGTGCGGAACCGCGGCCCGTAATCCAGCCGGTACGCCTTGTGCGGCGTCGTCGCGACGTTCACCGACGGCAGCCGCGGGAACGCCAGCGCGTCGGGCGCCACCAGCGTGCCGTCGGCCACGCGCGGCAGCGCGCTCGCGGGCGGCGCCGTGCCGTCGGTCACCCAGCGGTGCATCGACACCAGCAGCGCGCGCATGGCCCAGCGGAAGTCGAGCGGGTTGTTGAGCTGCTGGCCGATGGTGCGCGTCGGCGGGAACGCCGCCACGCCGTGCTGGCCCGCTGCCAGCAGATACCCTCGCACGTTCGCCGGGAGCTCGACGTCCGCCCGGCCGTCCACCGACGTGTGGATGAGCGATGCGGCGCGGCCCCAGTACTCGTACGACGTGTTGGTGTGGAAGATCTTCGGCCGGTGCTCCGGCTTCAGCGCGTGCGTCAGCAGCCCGTCGGTCATGCCAGTCACCGGGTCCTGCTGCGTCTCGTCGGTGAACGGGAAGATGTCGGTGGGGTAGAAGAAGTTCAGGTACGGGTGGCCGTCGCGGGACGGCTGCGCGAAGCGGTGGTTGAAGCTGCCGCGCCCGGCCCCCGCCACGTGCGGCATCACGCCGTCGAACACGATGCGGCCCGCCTCGTCCTCGTTGAAGCCGTAGTACAGGAACGTGCGCAGGAAGCGCCCGCTCTGGGAGATGCCGAACGCGACCGCGCGCCGGAGGGCGCCCGCCGGCAGGCCCAGCTCCGCTGCGCCCGCATGCTTCAGCCGCGACACCGTGTCCCGAATCGCGGCGGGCCCGACGCCGGCCACGGCCGGGTCTTCCGAGGGGTACACCACCTCGTAGATCTTCCCGGGCTGGAACCCGCTCGCCATGCGGACGCTGCGGCCGTCGTCGCCGAAGCGCCACTGGTCGCGCGGGATCACCCGGCGCTCGCCCTCGACCGAATCGCGCACGGTCAGCGCAATGGCGGGGTCGTCGGTGCTCGCCACGCGGTACGCCTGGTGATTCCTGTCCGCCAACGAGGCCTCGCGCGCCGTCTCGATGACGACGAAGTCGCTCCGCACGAGGCCGCGGATCGTCTGCCCGTCCGCGGCGCGCGCGATGGGCGCGAACACCCGCACCAGCCCGTCCCGTTCCGGCACGTCGAACTGCCAGCCGACCCAGAGCAGCGTGAACCCCTGCTCCAGCAGGAAGCCGTCGCCGAAGTGCGCCTCGCTCTGCGGCGCCAGGCTCCCTTCGGCGAAGTTGAAGAACCCGAGCATGCCCTTCCCGCCGCGGTTCGACACCTCGTAGAGGAGCGTCCCGTTGCCGCGCGCCGGGTCCTTCGGCTTGATCAGGTAGAAATCGGACGCGAACTCGACTTTGCCGCCGGCGTTCCGCGGCGCGAGGCCGATGTCGGTGATGATCCGGTTGACACGGTGGTCCGGGTCCACCGCGAAGTGGATCTTCCCGACCAGCGTCTCGAAGGCGCCGGCGGCGCCGAAGGCTCTGCCGCCGAGCACGTCGGCCCGCGAGGTCACTTCGATGCGGACGACGTCGGCCGAGACGGGAACGGCGGCGGCGAGGCAGACGACGAGAGCGAGTCTGGCGACCATCTGAAGCCTCCGGTGGGGGAAAGAGACCACATTAGGACGGGGCCTGACAAGGCCGTCGTCGTGCCACACTTGGGGCATGACCCGCCGCCTCCTCTCCTCCGGCTCCACCTTCGAGCGCGACATCGGCTACTCCCGCGCTGTCATCGACGGCGACTGGATTTTCGTATCGGGCACCACCGGCTTCGACTACTCGACGATGACGATCGAGGACGACGTGGTGGTGCAGACCGAGCAGTGCCTGCGGAACATCGCGGCCGTGCTGGCGGAGGCCGGCGCGAGCTTCGCGGACGTTGTCCGCGTGCGCTACCTGCTGCCAGACGCCGCCGATTTCCCGGCGTGCTGGCCCGCGCTTCGCGAAGCGTTCGGCCAGTCGCGGCCGGCCGCCACGATGATGGCCGTCGGGCTGGCCGACCCGCGCATGAAGATCGAGATCGAGGTGACGGCCCGCCGCCGGGCGTGAGCGTCCTACAATCGAGATGGTGATGGTTCGACCTCTGATGCGCGCAACAGCGCTCCTCGCGACGCTGGCGACGGCCGCCGCCGGCTGCGCGGAGACGGCCGCCCGCGAGGGCGCCTCGGCCGAGGTGTTCGCGCTGACCGGGGCTCACACCCGCGTCGTGTGGGTGCAGCACGACGGCACCGACCCCTACGCGCTCGGCGACCGCCTTGTCCTGATGGGCTTCGACACCGACGATGGGAAGGGCGAGCGGGTGATTCGCGCCGAGCGCGGCAGCTACGTCAAGCCGCTGCTGACGCCCAGGGGCAACCGCATCGTCTACTCGACGCATCCAGACCTGCCCGATCCGGCCATCTACATCCTCAACTTCGACGGCAGCGGCCATCGCCGGCTCGAGGCCGGCTTCGCGCTGGCCGTGTGGCAGGACCCGGTCGACGGCGGAGAGTGGCTCTACATCGGCACGGAGCACCGCCAGTACGCCTACGGAACCGTGACCCGCGTGCGGCTCGACGACCCCTCGCGGCGGAACGTCGTGTGGCGGAACGGGCGCGTGACGTTCGATACGTTCCAGCTCTCGCCCGACGGCCGGCTCGCGGGCGGACTCTTCCCGTGGCCCGACGCCGGCGTGGCCGATCTCGGCGCCGGCACGTGGCACCGGCTGGGCGAGGGCTGCTGGACGGCGCTCCACGATCCGGGCGCGCCGCTCTTCTGGTACTTCGACGGCGCGCATCGCAATCTGCTCATGGTGGACGTCACGCGCGATCGGCGCTGGACCGTGCCCATCAACCGCGCGCCGGGCTTCGACAACCCCGAGGTGTACCACCCGCGGTGGACGCCGCATCCGCGCTTCATGACCATCTCCGGTCCGTACGACCAGGGCGGCGCCAACCAGGTGCGGTCCGGCGGCGCGCAGTCGGAGATCTGGCTCGGACGCTTCAGCGACGACTTCACGCGCATCGAGGCGTGGGCGCGCGTCACGCGGAACGCCGCCGGCGATTCGTATCCGGACGTCTGGATCGATCGCGCAGCGAGCCCGTATCCGATGCGCGCGAGCGGGCGCCTCGGCCCCGCCACGCGCGACGAGGACGCACCGGTCGGGCGGCTCGTCGTGGAGGCCCGGCTGGCCAGCGTCGGCGCCATCCCGTCCCCCGAGTCCATCGCGCCCTATCGCCACGCGCTGGTCGTCAACGGCTACGACGTCGATCGCATCGTCGAAGGGGCCTTCGACGGCGGGCGGCTGTGGGTGGCGCAGTGGGCCATCCGCGACGCGCGCATCCTGCCGGCGACGCCGACGCAGGTCGGGCAGGTCTACCGGCTGGTCGTCGAGCGCTACGACGCGCATCCCGAGCTCGAGGGTGAGCGGCTGATTCAGGGACCCGAGGTGCCGGCCGTGCCGATCTACTACGAGGTCGGGCAGTGACCGCCGGCGCCTGACGCGCGACGCCGGGCCGCGCATGGTCTTCAGCTCGTACCTCTTCCTCTTCTACTTCCTGCCGGCGGCGCTGCTGCTGTACTACGCGCTCCCGCGGCGCGGGCGGCACGTCATCCTCACGGTGCTCAGCTACCTCTTCTACGGCTGGGCGAACCCGCTGTTCGTGCCGCTGCTGCTGGCGTCGACGGTGGTGGACTACGTGTGCGGGCTGGTCATGGCGGCGCGGCCGGAGCGGTCGCGCGCCGCGCTCGGCGTCTCCATCGCGGCCAACCTGAGCCTGCTCGGCTTCTTCAAGTACTTCAACTTCGGCGTCGAGAACCTGAACGCGCTGGCCGCGGCGACGGGGCTCGACGCGCTCCGGCTCGACGTCGCCTTCACGGTGACGCTGCCGCTCGGCATCAGCTTCTACACGTTCCAGTCGATGAGCTACACATGGGACGTCTACCGCCGGCGCACGCCGCCCATCCGCGACTTCGTCGACTTCGCGTGCTACGTCTCCATGTTCCCGCAGCTCGTGGCCGGTCCGATCATCCGCTTCTCGGAGGTGGCCGACCAGCTTCGATCGCGCACGCACACGGTGACCAAGTTCGCGCGAGGCGTGGCGTTCTTCTCGGTGGGCCTGGCCAAGAAGGTGCTGCTGGCCAACCCGTGCGGCAAGATCGCCGACGTGACGTTCGAGGCCGGCACACTCGCGCCGCTCGACGCGTGGTACGGGGTCACGGCGTACGCCTTCCAGATCTACTTCGACTTCAGCGGCTACTCCGACATGGCCATCGGGCTCGGCCTGATGCTCGGCTTCGTGTTCCCGAAGAACTTCGACTCGCCGTACCTGGCCCAGTCGATGACCGACTTCTGGCGGCGCTGGCACATCTCGCTCTCGACGTGGCTGCGCGACTACCTCTACGTGCCGCTCGGCGGCAACCGGAAGGGGCCGATCCGCACCTACGTCAACCTCATCATCGTCATGGTGCTCGGCGGGTTGTGGCACGGCGCGTCGTGGAACTTCCTGGTGTGGGGCGCCCTCCACGGCACGGTGCTGGCCGCCGAGCGCGCGATGGGGAAGACGGCGCCGTACGCGGCGCTGCCGCCTGCGCTGCGCGTGGCCGCCACGTTCGTCATCGTGCTCGGGACATGGGTGTTCTTCCGCGCGCCCGACCTGCCGTCGGCCGTGCGGTACCTCGGCGCCATGGCGGGGCTGGGTGACGCGCACGCCGGGGCCGCCCTCATCGGCGGCCTCGTGTATCAGCCGTACTACCTCGCGACGTTCACGGCGGCGGCGGTGGTGACGTGGACGTGCCCCCAGACATGGGACTGGTCGCGCACGCTCACGCCGGGGAAGGCCGTGCTCGTGGCCGCCGCGTTCGTCGGCGCCACCGTGATGCTGACCACACAGGCGTTCAACCCGTTCATCTACTTCATCTTCTGATGGCGATTCCCGGCCAGCCCGTCTCGCCCGTGTCGCCGCTCGATCGCGAGCAGATCGCGCTCGTCGAGGTGGGCCAGACCACCGTGACTCCCGCGGTGGCGCGCGCGCTCGTGGCGTGGTTCCTCGCCATGCTGGCGCTGCTGCCGCTCGTGGAGTGGTGGGGCGGCCGCGGCGATCCGGCCGGGCCGGGCGCGTGGTCGCGGCTGGCGGCGCTGCCGGGCGAGATGTCCGCGCGGGTAGAGGCCCTCGGCGCGGACCCGGACGCATGGGCCGTCACCGTTGCGGCCAACCGCGCGGCGCTCGCGGCGTTCGCGGCGTTCGAGCGCGCCCTCGAGGACGACTCGCCGGTGGGACGGCTGCTGAGGCCCTGGACGCAGGCGGCGCTCAGCGGCTGGCTGGGCGCGGGCAACGAGCGCGTGTATGTCGGGCGCGACCGCTGGCTCTATTACCGGCCGGACGTCGAGTTGGTAACCGGCCCCGGCTTCCTGGACGCGCGGCGGATGGCACGTCGCCGGGCGGACGCCGCGGAGTTCGAGACGCCGCCCGCGCCCGATCCGCGGCCGGCCATTCTCCGGTTCCAGCGCGACCTGGCGGCGCGCGGCATCGCGCTCGTTCTCGTGCCCACGCCGGTGAAGCCGACGGTGCACCCCGAGCGTCTGGCCGGCTCGGGCGATGTGACCGCGCCGGTGCAGAACGTGTCGTTCGCGGCGCTGATGGCCGATCTGGCGCGCGAGGGTGTCCTCGTCTTCGACCCCGCGCCGATGCTGGCCGAGGCCGCGCGCGCGGGCACGCCGCAGTACCTGGCCACCGACACGCACTGGCGGCCCGAGGCCATGACCCGTGTCGCCGCGGCGCTCGCGGCCTTCCTCCGCAACCGCGTGCCGCTCGCCGACGCGCCCGCCGCCCGCTACGCGTCTCAGCCGCGCGAGGCGCGGCACACCGGCGACATCGTGGCCATGATGGACCTGCCGCCGGGCCAGACGCTGTTCCCGCCCGAGCGGGTCGAGCTGCGCTTCGTCGTCGACGCCGAGGGCGATCCGTTCCGGCCCGTGCGCGGCGCCGACGTCCTCGTGCTCGGCGACAGCTTCAGCAACATCTACGCGCTGCCCACAATGGGCTGGGGCGCGTCGGCGGGCTTTGTGGAGCAGCTCGCCTTCGAGCTGCAACGCCCCGTCGACCGCCTCGTGCAGAACGACCAAGCCGCCTTCGCCACCCGCGCCGCCCTCGCGCGCGACCTCGCCCTCGACGCCGACCGCCTCCGCGCCACGCGCGTGGTCGTCTGGCAGTTCGCCACCCGCGAGCTCGCCTTCGGTGACTGGCGCGTCGTGCCTCTGGAGGCCGCCGCCAGCCCCCGCTGAGCCGAGCGGCACGGATTTCGATACACTGGATCCATGGCGCAAGAGACCGTCCTCATCTTCGGGAAGGACGCCTGCCCCTACACCCAGGCCGCGCTCGAGGAGTACCGGAAGCGCAACGTCGCGGTGCAGTACCTGAACGTCAAGAAAGACGCCGACGCCATGCGCCGCATGCTGGAGTTCTCCAACGGCGCGCGCCAGGTGCCCGTCATCGTCGATCAGGGTCAGGTGACGATCGGCTACGGCGGCACCTGAGGCGTGTGACGAGGCCCCGGCGGGGCCTCCCGGCACGACACCCATGCCACTGCTGTTCGCGGGCCTCGTGTGCCTGCTGCTCGCCGTCTCCGGCGCGTTCAGTCGCGACGCCGCCTCCGCCCAGTCTCCGACGGCCGACGAGGTCGCGCGGCGCATCGAGGCCCGGGACACCGGGCGCGATTCGCGCGTCGAAATGACCATGCGGCTCGTCGACCGGCAGGGACGCGCGCGCGAGCGCGCGCTCGTCATCGCCAGCCTGCGCGGCGCCGCCGGCCAGGGCGACCGGACCCTCGTTCGTTTCACGTCGCCCGGCGACATCCGCGGCACGGGGTTCCTCGTCATCGAGCATCCCGGCGCCGACGATGAGCGGTTTCTCTTCCTGCCGGCGCTGGGCCGCGTCCGGCGCATCGCCGGGGCGGAGAAGCAGGAGAGCTTCGTCGGAAGCGACCTGAGCTACGAGGACATCGGCGGCCGGGACCTCGCCGAGTATACCTATGCGTTCGCGCCCGGTGACGCCACCTGGACGGGTCCCGACGGGCGCGCGTATCCGGTGTGGCGCCTGGAATCGCGCGCGAAGGACCCGCAGGCGACCTACCCGCGAGCCGTCTCCATCGTCCGGCAGGACATCCTCGTCGTGGTGGCCGCCGACGTGTTCAATCGCCGCAACGAGCGCGAGAAGCGCTACGAGGTCGGCCGGCTCGAGCGCGTCGACGGCATCTGGACGGCCATGGACGTCTCCATGCGCAACGAGGTGCAGCGCACGCGCACGGAGCTCGCCGTGACCGCCGCGCGCTATAACGTCGGGCTGTCCGAGGCGGACTTCTCCCGACGGGCGCTGGAGCAGGGGCGGTGAGCCGGCCGGCGAGGATTGCGCGGGTCATCTACCGCTGGCGCCTCGCCATCTCCGCCTTCGTCGTCGCCGGCGCCCTGGCCCTGGCGCCGCTGGTGGACTTCACCCGCCTCGACAACGACCTGAGCGCGTGGATTTCGCCGGACGACCCCGTCTACCAGACCTACGAGCGCTTCCGCGACGAGTTCGGCGGCACGCGGACGCTGATTGTCGCCATCCGCGCCGCGGGCATCTTCACGCCCGAGGGGCTGGCCTTCATCGACGAGGTGACGCGCGACATCGAGGGCGTGCCGCTCGTCGAGCGCGTCCACAGCCTCGCCACCGCCAACGTCGTGCGGCCGCTCCCCGCGACCGAAGACGACGACGGCGGCATCGAGGTGACGCCGCTCCTGGAGCGGCGTACCGACACGCAGGCGGAGGCCGAAGCCGTGCGCGCGGACGCGCTCGCCGATCCGCTCATGCGGGGCGACCTCGTCTCGGCCGACGGCAACGTCACCGCGCTCATCGTGTCGTTCGACGAGGACCGGATCGAGCAGGTCCGCGGCCAGACCATCGACCGCATCCAGTCGCTCGTGCGGGCCAGGCTCCCGCCCGGCTTCGAGGCCTACGTCAACGGCAGCCTGGAGATCTCGGAGACCTACGACCGCGTCACGCGCGCCAACGTCGAAACGCTCCTGCTCCCCATCCTGCTCCTGACGGCCTTCTCGCTCTACGTCATGTTCCGCTCCGTGCGGACGACGGTGCTCATCCTGGCGGCCGTCGGCGTCAGCGTGGTGTGGACGCTCGGCATCTACACGCTGCTCGGTCTCTCGTTCAACGTCCTGACGAGCATGCTCACGCCGCTCGTCGTCGTACTGGCCGTGGCCGACGACGTGCACATCGTGCAGCACTTCGACCACGAGCGGCGGGCCGGCGCGAGCGCCGAAGAGGCGTTCGTCTCGTCGGTGCGGAACCTGTTCGCGCCGCTCCTCGGCGCCAGCGGCACGACCGCCCTGGGCATGCTCTCGCTGGCCACCAGCGACGTCGTGGCCGTCAAGACCTTCGGCATCGGCGCGGCCATCGGCGTGATGATCGACTTCGCCCTGTCGATCACCCTCGTGCCGACGATGCTCACGTTCGTGGATCCGAAGCCGCAGCCGCCGCCCCAGGAGGCCTGGCTGCTCCGGCCGCTGCAGCGGGTGGGGCGCTTCTCGTTCGGACACGCGCCGCTCGTGCTGGCGGCCGCGGCGTTCGTCGTGGCCGCGTCCTTCGCGGGGATGTCCCGGCTGCGTGTGGACACCAACCACATCAACTTCTTCGCCCCCACGCATCCGCTGTCGCAGTCGGCCGCCATCATGGACCGCGAGCTGGCCGGCATCTACAGCTTCAACATCCTGCTCGAGGGCCCGCCCGACACGCTCCAGACGCCCGACGCGCTCGGCCGCATCGAGCGCCTCTCGCGCCAGCTCGAGGCGCTCCCGTACGTGCGCAAGGTCACCTCCGTGGCCGACTACGTGAAGCGCGTCAACCAGCAGCTGCGCGACGGCGACCCCGCGGCCTACGTCGTGCCCGCCGACGCCGATCTCATCGCTCAGGAGCTGTTCGTCTTCGGGCTGTCGGACCTCGGCCGCGCGGAGCTCGCCCGCGTCGCGGCCAGCGACTACTCGCGCGCCCACATCGCCGTGAAGCTGGCGTCGATGAGCTCCGACCTGGTCTTCGCGCAGATCGAGGAGGCCGATCGCCTCGCCGCCATCGCCTTTGCCGGCAGCCCCATCACGCCCACGGTGACCGGTTCGGGCCGCATCTTCGCGGCGCTCGACCACTACCTCGTCACGTCGCAGCTCTCGAGCTTCGGCACGGCGTTCGTGACCGTCTTCGGCGTCATCTTCATCGTGTTCCGCTCCTGGCGCTTCGGCCTCCTCGGCATCGCCGCCAACGTCTTCCCCGTCATCGTCGTGCTCGGTCTCATGGGGTGGATGGACATCTCGCTCAACGTGGCGACGGTCATGCTGGCGAGCATCACGCTGGGCATCGTGGACGACGACACCATCCACTTCATCGGGCGATTCCGGCGCGAGACGGCGGCGGGCCGGTCCACGGCCGAGGCCGTGGAGCTGGCGTCGATGCACGAAGGCCGCGCTGCGCTGACGACCACGCTCGTCAACGCGCTCGGCTTCTCGGTGCTGCTCGCCTCCGAGTACCGGCCGAGCGCGTGGTTCGGCGGGCTGCTCGCCGTGACGATGGCGCTGGCGTTCCTGGCGGAAGTGTTCCTGGTGCCCGCGCTCATTGCGCGGCTGCCGCGGCTGTTCGCCGCGCACGCGCGGACGCCCGAGCCCGCGCTGACGCCATGACGACGGCCGGGCTGATCGTCGGGGGCCTGCTGGCCGCGCTGACAATGGTGGCCGCGCCGCGTCCGGCGGCGGCCCAGAGCCTCGACGGCTACGCGGCGCTCGTGGTCGACGCCTTCCCGGCAGTCCGCGTCGTCGAGGGCGCGCCGGCCGAGCCGTTTGCCGAGCTGCGCGCGCGGCTCTTCGTGAACGGGCGGGTCGAGCGGGGGCCACTGCGTCTCACCGCGTCAGGGTTCGTCGAAGGCCTGGTCCGCCGCCATCCCGCGGTGTTCCACGCGCTCGCGGCGTCGGGCGTCCCGGCGGCGGGCGTCACGGATTCGGCGCTTGTGCGGCCCGAGGAGCTGCACGCCGAGCTGTCGTGGCCGGCCGCCGATCTGCGCGTCGGCTACACGCGCATCGTCTGGGGGCGCCTCGACGAGTTCCAGCCAACCGACGTGGTCAGCCCGCTGGACCTGACGCGCTTCTTCTTCGAGGGACGCGCCGAGGGGCGGCGGCCCCTGCCGCTCGTGCGCGCGCGGTGGTTTCCGTCAGACGACGTCACGATGGAGGGCATCTTCGCGCCGGTGTTCCGCCCCGGGACGTTCGACGAGCTGGACGAAGCGACGGCACCGCTCAACGCGGCGCCGCCGAACCTCGTCGCGCGCGAGCCCGCGACCGCGTGGCAGAACGTCAGCGGCGGCGGTCGCGTGCAGGTCACCTCGGGCCGCGTCGACTGGGCGGTGAGCGCCTATCGAGGGTTCGAGGCGTTTCCGACACCCGACCCCATTCCGTTCGTCCCAGCGGTCGCGGGCGCATCACCGACGCTCGCGTTCGTGCTGCCCGCGAGCCATCGGCGTCAGACCATGGTGGGCGCCGACTTCGAGACCGTCCGTGGGCAATGGGGCCTTCGCGGCGAGGCGGCGCTCATCGCGGGCCGGTCGTTCCAGGCGGGCGCGGGCGTGGACCGGCGCGCCGGCGCGTATCGCCTCGCGGCGAACGTCGTCGGCACGCGTGACTGGGACGCGGATCGGCGCGAGGTATCCCTCGTCGGCGTCGTCGATCGGTCGTTTGCGCGCGAGACGCGCGCGCTCCGCGTGCTGGGCGTCTACAATCCCGTCGACGGGAGCGCGTTCGCCCGCGCGTCGGGCACGCTCACCCTGCGCGACGGCGTCCAGCTGGAGCTGGCGGGCGGCGTGTTTTCCGGCGCTGGCGACGATGCGCTGAGCCGGTTTGCGAGCCGCGACTTCGTCTTCGCGCGGCTGAGGGTGTTCTATTGAAGATCGTCCCCATCCATGCCGCCAACCCAGGGCCCATGACCGGCGCGGGCAACTGGACGTACCTCATCGATGGCGCTCATCCGTTGCTCATCGACGCCGGCGTCGGGGCCGAGCCGCACCTGGACCGCCTTGCGGAGGCGCGCGCCGACGGGCCGCGTGCCGTCGTCGTCACGCACGGGCACAGCGACCACGTGTCGGGCGCGCCGGCCGTGGCCCGCCGGTGGCCGGACACGACGTTCGCCAAGTGGCCGTGGCCGGAGCGCGACGGCCGCGTGGGTGTGTCGTGGGCCGCGATGTCCGACGGCCAGCTCGTGGCGGCCGGCGACGACGTGCTCGAGGTGCTGCACACGCCCGGGCACTCGCCCGACCACGTGGCGCTGTGGCACGCGGCCACGCGGACCGCGTTTGTCGGGGACCTCGTCGTGCGCGGGTCCACGGTCGTCGTCCCCGCCACGGCGGGCGGGAGCCTGCGCCAGTACCTGGAGTCGCTCCGCCGCCTCCTGGCGCTCGAGCCAGCCCGGCTGCTGCCGGCCCACGGTCCGGCCATCGACGATCCGCCGGCCATTCTCCACCACTACCTGGAGCACCGCCGCCGGCGCGAGCTGCAAGTGCTCGCCGCGCTCGAAGCAGGCCTCACGTCCGTGGATGCCATCACCGCTCGGGTCTACGGCGACACCGTCCCCGAGCTGCTCGCGGGCATGGCGTCCGAGAGCGTCCTCGCGCATCTCGTCAAGCTCGACGAAGACGGCCTGGCGCGCCGGCGCGACGACGGCTGGTCGCTCGCCGATTGAACGCATCTATACTGAACGTCCGATGACCGCGCCGACGGTCGAATCCAGGCCGCAGCTGGCTCGAATGGTCGCCCTGGCGGGAGGGGCCTACCTGGCCGCCTACGCGGCGCTGTCGGTGGTGGTGTCCACCGTTGCGGGCGAACCGAGCGCGGCGCTCGGCAACCTGGCGCAGCTCGTGCCGCCCATCGGTTTTGCGGCGCTGGCCGTGCACGTCGCCCGGTCGAGCCAGGGGCAGACACGCGTCTTCTGGAACCTGTGCGCGGTGCACGCCGCGGTCTGGACCGTTGGGCAGGCGGTCTGGACCTACTACGATGTGTTCCGCGGCGGCGTGCCGGAGATCGCGCCGAGCGACCCCATCTTCTTCGCCTCGTCCGTCCCCCTCGCCGCGGCGCTCTACGGCCGGCCCGAGCGCGAGCGGCCCAAGTGGCTGTTCGACATCGTCGTCCTCGACATCGTCCTCATCGCCCTCTTCGCGGCCTTCGTCTACATCTACTTCGTCGCCTCCATAGCCGTGACTGGCGGGACGGAGGAGGCCTACGCGGCAAACATCACGCAGCTCTTCAACGCGCGCAGCTTGGTGCTGGCCGTGTGGGCGGCGTGGCTGTGGCGGACGGCCACCGATGAAGGCTGGCGGCACGTGCTCGGGCTGTTCAGCCTGGGGCTGGCGGTGTCCTTCCTGGGCGGACTCGTGTACGACCTGGTGGAGTACTTCGGCACCTACGTGCCTGGTCAGCTGTACGACCTCGGCTGGATGGCGCCGTTTGCGGTGATGGCCGTCGCGGCCGCGGCGGCGCGTGACCGCGAGCTGTTCACGCCGCAGGAGGCCGGGCCGGCCACCACGCGCATGCCGCTGGTGTCGCTCATTGCCGTGGCGCTCCTCGTGCTGATTCCCACCACCGACGAAATCGCCCGGCGCGTGCTGACCGTCTCGCCCGGCGTGGAGATCCTGCGCACGCGGCTGGCGCTGGCCATGATGATTCCGTTCGGCATCGTCGTCGTCGTCCGCGAGTTCCTGTCGCGGCGCGCGCTGCTCAAGGCGGGGCAGGAGCTGGTGAGCACGCGCGAGCAGCTGGCGCAGAGCGAGAAGCTGGCGGCGGTGGGCCAGCTCGTCTCCGGCGTGGCGCACGAGCTGAACAACCCGCTCCAGGGCGTGCTCGGTTACGCCGAGCTGATGGTGGCTGCCAACCCGACCGACGCGAAATCCGAAGAGCTGCAGGCGATTCGCGACAACGCGAACCGCGCCGCCGGCATCGTGCGCAACCTCATGACCTTCGCGGGCAAGGAGGCGCCCGCGCGGAGCTGGCACCAGGTGAACCGCCTGGTCAAGGACGCGGTGCTCAAGCGCGAGAAGTACGCGAGGCTGGTGGGCATCACCATCAAGCTGAGCCTGGCCGACCGGTTGCCGCTCATCTATCTGGACGGCATGCGCTTCGAAGAGGTGATGCGGCATCTCATCGACAACGCCCAGGCCGCCATCGAGGCGCGGCGGCAGGGCCAGGTGCTGTCGGTGCGCGTCGCGCCGCAGGTGCCGGGCGAGATTCTCATCTCGACCCGGCAGGAGTCGCGGCCGGAGCGCATTGTCATCGAGGTGAGCGACAACGGGAGCGGCGTCCGCACCGAGGACCTCTCGCGGGTGTTCGACCCCTTCTTCACCACGCGCGGCCCGCGCGACGGTGCGGGCCTTGGACTCTCGGTGTGCTACGGCATCGTGCGCGAGCACGGCGGCCAGATCTCCGGCCGCAACCGCGACACCGGCGGGGCCGTGTTCACCGTCGAGCTGCCCGTCGCCGCGGAGTCGTACCCGGTCCCGGCGGCCG
>JBFMCA010000069.1:0-24635 GCA_040754955.1 Acidobacteriota bacterium
GGCCTATTTTTACGCGTTGCGTAAAAATAGGCCCGACCCCCATTTTAGGCCCGAAGACGCGATCGGCGCCCGCGACCTCCACGAGCTGCAGCCCAACCCACGCCGTGAAACCCGGCATGCCAAGCACGCCGAGGTGGAGCCACAGCGGCTCCACCACCGGCCTGAGGGCGCGCTGGCCCGGGTCGGTCTCGGCCGTGGGCAGCCCCTTCGGCCGGGCAGCCAGGCGGATTTTCTCGGGCCTTCACGCCTTCTCGAACAGCGCCGCCGCCCCCTGCCCTCCGCCGACGCACATCGTGACCACGCCGTAGCGCGCCGTGCGGCGCTGCATCTCGTAGGCGAGCGTGCCGACCAGGCGCGAGCCCGTCATGCCGAACGGGTGGCCGATGGCAATGGACCCGCCGTTCACGTTCAGGCGATCCATGGGGAGGCCGAGCCGATCGCGGCAGTACACGACCTGGGACGCGAAGGCCTCGTTGAGCTCCCACACGTCGATGTCGTCCACCGTCAGCCCCTGCTGCTTGAGGAGCTTCGGGACGGCGAACACGGGGCCGATGCCCATCTCGTCGGGCTCGCAGCCGGCTACGGCGTAGCCGCGCACGACGAGGAGCGGCGCCAGGTTGAGCGCCGCGGCGCGCGCGGCGGACATCACAAGCGTCGCCGACGCGCCGTCGGAGAGCTGCGACGAGTTGCCGGCCGTGACCGAACCCTGCCCGCTCGTCGTGTCGAAGACCGGCGGCAGCTGGGCAAGGCCCGCGAGGGTGGTGTCGGGGCGGTTGCACTCGTCGCGGTCGACCAGCACCACCTCCTCCCCCGTCTTCTCGCCCGACTTCCTGTCGAGCGTGGCGCGCGTCACGGTGATGGGCGCCAGCTCGTGACGGAAGAAGCCGTCCTGCTGCGCCGCGGCGACGCGCTGCTGGCTGACCAGCGCGTACTCGTCCTGCGCCCCGCGGGAAATCCTGTAGCGCTTGGCGACGACCTCGGCTGTCTCGCCCATCACCATGTAGAGGCCGGGGTACTTCTCCGCCACCCACGGGTTCGGCGACTTGTCCCGCTGTACGAGCGTGATGGACTCGACGCCCCCGCCGATGACCGCGTCGACGCCCTCTTCGCGCACCATGTGCGCGGCCTGGATGATGGCCTGGAGCCCCGAGTTGCAGAAGCGGTTGACCGTGAGCCCGGCGGTGGTGACCGGCAGCCCCGCGCGCAGCGCCGCCACCCGCGCCACGTTGTGTCCCTGCGGGCCGTGGGGCTGGCCGCAGCCGAGGATGACCTCGTCAACCTCGGCGGGGTCGAGCGCGGGGGCCTTTCTGAGCACGTCCGCGATGCAGTGCGCGGCGAGATCGTCGGGCCGCGTCATGTTGAACGATCCGCGGTGCGACTTGGCGAGGGGCGTGCGGCTGCTGGCGACGATGACGGCGTCTCTCATGCGGGATCGATTGTACTGGAGCGGGCCGCGGCCTCCCCGGCCGGCCCGGCCGCCGGGCCCGCCGGGAGCGCTCGACGCCGTATGACCGGTCAGATACACTGGTCATATGAAGATGACCGCCACCGAGTTCAAGGCCAAGTGCCTCGCGGCCATCGACCGCGTCCGCGAGCGCGGCGAGCCCATCGTCATCACCAAGCGCGGTCGCGTCGTGGCGTCGCTCGTGCCGGCCGGCGATGCCGACGAGCGGCCCTGGCTCGCCGTCCGGGGCGCCGCGCGCTGGTCGGGCGACCCGCTCGCCTCCGTCGTCGAGGACACGGACATCGAGGCGCTCCGGTGACCGTCCCGGTGCTCGACACCCACGCGTGGATCTGGTGGATCGATCAGGACCGCCGGCTGCCCCGCGGCACGGTCGAGTACCTCGACGCGCTGCCGTTCGACGAGCGCCCGTGGGTGGCCGACATCAGCCTGTGGGAAGTGGCGATGCTCGTCGAGCGAGGTCGGCTCGCCTTCAACATCCCGCTCCGCGACTGGCTCGAGGCGGCCGCGCACCGCCGCTCGGTGCGCATCGTCCCCGTCTCGCCGGAGATCGCCGCCGAGGTGGCCGACCTGCCAGACACGTTCCACCGCGATCCCGCGGACCGGCTCATCGTGGCCACCTGCCGCGTCCTCAACGCGCCCCTGCTCACGCGCGATGCCCGGATCCTGCGCGCGCGCCTCGTGACGCGCTTCCGGCGCCAGGGGTAACGCGCCCGGGGGTGACCGGTGGATCCCTGGTTCGCGGCTTCGGCCGACTACGGCGCGGGGCGCCCGGTGAGGTCCACCGCGGCGCGCACGCCGCGCGCGAGCGCGACGGCCGGCCCCGTGCCGTAGTAGTGGAGGAAGATTACGCCGGGCGTGACGCCCGTCATGTGGTGGTGGATGGCCACCACCTGCAGGCCGTACGCGCGAAGCGTCTCGAGCACGGCCGTCACCTCGTGCTCCAGCATGGCCACGTCGCCGGCCACCATCGCATCGCCGTCGGTGCCCGCAAACGCCGCCCACGTGTTGAGCCCCATGCGCGCATTGATGGCAGCGCCGTGCTCGCGCACGTCGAGGTCGGGCCGGCCAATCGTGATCTTGTAGACCGGGCCGTTCGGCTCTCCAGGATGACCGATGATCTGCGAGACGGCCGCCCCGTCCACCGGGCCGGCCGGGGCCGTGGCGGGCGCCGCCGGCGCGCGCCGGATGGCCTGGTCGATGAGGTCCACGGCCGGCTTCAGGCGCGTCGCCAGATCCGCCGGCGTCCCCCTGCCGTGCACGTGCATGTAGAAGATACGGCCCTCTTCAACCCGGTCGCCTCCGCCACGCTCTCGGATGCGGCGCCCGCGCATCGCCGGGGTGCCTGGCTCAGCACGTACGCGACGGCCCAGGGCGCGGGCCAGGCCCTCGGCCCGGTGCTCGCGGGCTATCTGGTCGCCACCGGCCGCTTCGATCTCGCGTTTCTCACCGCCGGGTTCATCGGGCTCGCCGCGCCCGCCATCGTCTTCCGCTGGCCGGCGGCTCCTGCCGTCAGGCGCGCCGGCGCCCGCTGGGCCGACGCGTGGCAGGGCGTCCGCGAGGTCGGGCGCGATCGGCTCGTGCTCGTCACGAGCGCAGCGCAGGCCGCGCAGTTCGTGGTCACCGGCGCGCTGAACACCTTCCTGCCGCTCTTCGGGGCCGACATCGTCGGGATGGGCGGAGCCGAGCTAGGCTGGCTGTTGGGGGCGTGGACGCTGACGGTGCTCGCCGTCCGGCCGCTCGTCGGGCGCCTGTCGGATCGCGCCGGCCGGCTCGGCGTCATCGTGTCGGGCATGACGGTGGCGGCCGCCGGGGTGCTGCTCGTCTCCGTCGCCGCGCGTCCGGCGGCGCTGTTCCTCGCGGTCATGCTCTACGCGGCAGGCGTCGCCACGACGACGGCGGCGACGAGCGCGTTCATCACCGACCAGGCGTCGGCTGACGCCTACCACCGCTCGAGGTCACCGCGATCTCAACGAGCGCGCGCCGCCCGGCCCCGCCAGACTCCTCGCGTTCATCCTGGCCAACCGCGCGCACGACGTGCACGCGTTCACGAGCAAACTCCTGACCTACGCCCTCGGCCGTCCGCGATCAGCCGTCGATTCCTGCCATCATGGGCCAGACCGCCGGGAACGACCACCGCTGGTCGTCGCTCGTCCTCGCCATCGTCTGACCAGACGCCAGCAGCGCTCTGGCCAGCAGGCCGGCTCACCTTTCGCCATTCGCCATTCGGCATTCGCAATATCACAGGCTCTGGGCTCTGGCCTCTGGGCTTTGGCCGCCACCGCTCCAAGCCTCCAAGTCTCCACCCCTGTCATTCGCTCCTGAGCGCCGTGGCGGCGTCCACGCGCGTGGCGCGGCGGGCGGGCACGAGGCCGGCGAGAGCCGCGAGCCCCAGCAGCAGACCTGACGCGACCGCGTAAGTGGCCGCGTCGAAGGCCGACACGCCGAAGAGGACCGCTTCGAGCAGGCGGCCGGCCGCGACGGCCAGCGGCACACCCAGCGCCAGACCGGCCGCGGCGATGAGCAGTCCCTCACGCAGCACGAGGGCGATGATATCGACGCTGGCCGCGCCGACGGCGACGCGCACGCCGATCTCGCGCGTGCGGCGCGAGACCGCATAGGCGAGCAGACCGAAGATGCCGAGAAAAGCGAGGAGCCCCGCCAGCGCGGCAATCGCGCCGGCCAGCCACGCGCTGATGCGCTCGCTCGACGCCGCGCGCGCGAACATCGCGTCGACCGACACCACTTCGTGGACGTATTCGGCGCCGCCGGCCGCGACGGCCTCGCGCAGCGGACCCGCGACCCCGGCCACGCCGGCATCGGCCGTCAGGACGAGACTCGATCCCGCCGCCGACCGGCCCGCCTGCAGCGTCGGCCGGTAGAACACGGGCACCGCCGGCTGGCGCGGGTTGCCGAGTGAGTGATCCCGGACCACGCCGACGATCTCCACCTGCTGGTGCCGGGGATCGCCGCCGAAGCCGATGCGGCGGCCGATCACCGCGCCGTCAGGTGCCAGCGCGCGGGCCAGCCCCTCGCTGACGATGGCAACCCTGCCAGAGGCCTCGGTGTCGGTCCAGGTGAACCCGCGCCCGGCGATGAAGGGCACGCCGATCGTCTCGAAGTAGCCGGGCGACGCCACCTCGATCGCGGCCCACGCGTCACGGTGCGGTTCGCCCTCGAACGCCACCGGCTCGAGCGGCGCCTCGATGGTCATGCGCGGAAAGACGCGCGCCAGCGCCACGGATCGCACGCCGGGAATGGCGGCCACGCGTGCGACGAGCGCCGGGTAGTACGCGGCGGCGTCGAGCGTCCGGTACGCGTTGGGCACGGGCAGCGGCTGCACCAGGTAGAGCCCGTCGGTCCGCACGCCCTGCGGCGCGGCGGCCAGCCGCGCCATCGAGCGCACGAGCAGCCCCGCGCCCACCAGCAGCACCAGCGAGAGCGCCACCTGGCCGACCAGGAGCGCCCGCGTCCACACGCCCGTCGCCTGCGCAATCGTCCGCGGCGCCCCCATCGCCACCATCGTCTGCCGCCGCGCGACGAGCCACACGGGCAGGCCGCTCATCAGGAGCGCCGCGACGACGCCGGCGAGCGCGGTCACGGCAAACACCGTCGGATCCGGCGTGAAGGAGATGATGCGATCGACCGGGCCCGCGGGCATGAGCCGCGTGACCGAGCCCACGATGGCATACGCGAGGGGGATGGCGAGCAGCACGCCGAGTCCGGCGACGAGCAGGCTCTCGAGAAACACCTGCCCGGCGATGCGGCCCTGGCTGCCGCCGAGCGCCAGCCGCATGGCGACCTCATGTCCCCGCGACACGAGACGCGCGAGCAGCACCCCGCCCAGATTCACGCACACGAGCAGCAGCAGGACCGCCGTCAGGCCGACCGCGACCGATACCGACGCGGCGTAGTCGTTGCGGAGAAACGAGATCCCGTGGCTCATCGGCTCCACGCGCGCGCGGAGCGCCAGGAGGTTCTCGCGTTCGGCGCCGACCACCGCCGGCGGAATCGACGCTTCGAGCGCCGCGGGCCAGCGCGCCAGGATGCGCTCGCGCGCCTCCTCGAACGTCACCCCCGGCTTGAGCCGGCCGAGGACGAACACGCTCATCGCCGAGCGTCCCGGCGGCGCAGGGCTGATCGCGCCGAACGGCGTCAGCAGGTCCATCCCGCTGTCGATGTTGAGCGCCACGAAGCGCTCCGGCAGGACCCCGATGATGGTGAGCTCGGCGCCTTCGGCGCGAACGGTCCGGCCAATCGCCGCCGGATCGCCGTTGAACATCCGCATCCAGAAGCGGTGCCCGATCACCACGACCGGATTGCCCGGCCCGACGAGCGGCCCATCCTCGAGCCGAATCGCGCGCCCGAGCGCCGGATACACGCCGAAGGCGTCGAAGCAGGCCCCCGTGATGCTCACGATCGACGCGTAGGTCGGCGTGCCGTTGGCCTCCACCCCGGTGGCGGCGCCGCCGCTGTAGGCGCACGTGTGCTCGAGCGGGCTGTCCTCCCCGGTGAATTCCGCCACGATCGGCACCGGCGCGGCGCGAATCTGATCCTGAGGGCTTCGCGGCGAGATGGCGACCAGCCGCTCCGGCTCCGGGATGGGCAGCGGCCGGAGGACGATGGCGTTCAGGAGGCTGAACATCGCCGCGTTGGCGCCGATGCCGAGGGCGAGGGTGACGACGGCCAGGCTGAAGAACCCCCGGGCACGCCACACGTGGCGACAGGCGGCGACGAGATCGTGGCCGAGCGCGTCGAGCATGAGGCGCGCTCACGATACCGGCACCGCCACGCTGCGTGCAAGCCGGCGGCGCCGTGAGCGTGCAACGGCGGGATCGCCCCTTGACGCCAGGACGGATTTGGGTATCAAATATCAGAGTTTTGAATTATCAAAATTCTGGTTTCCATCGTCCGATACGCGCCGCGATGCTGGTCGCTGCCCTGCTGCTCCCGCCGGCGTCGGCAGCCCGCGCGCAGACCGGCGCCGCCGCGCCGCGCGAGGCGCCCGCCACGGGCCTCTCGGGCTACATGGACGTCCACTACAACAAGCCGACCGACGCCGACGGGCGGCTCGACTTCCACCGCTTCGTGCTGCTCGTCACGCACCAGTTCTCGGACCGCATCCGCTTTGTCAGCGAGCTGGAGCTGGAGCACGGCTTCGTCGAGGGGCTCGAGGAGGCCGGCGAGCTGGAGCTGGAGCAGGCGTATGTGGACTTCCTGCTGGCGCGGTCGTTCAACGTCCGCGCGGGCATGCTGCTCGTCCCGGTCGGCATCATCAACGAGCGCCACGAGCCTCCCGTGTATTACGGCGTCGAGCGCCCGCTGGTGGACACCATCGTGGTGCCCTCGACGTGGTTCGACGTGGGCGCGGGCGTGCACGGCGAGATCGGCCGCGGCTGGCGGTACCGGGCGTACGTGATGTCGCCGCTCAACGCGGCGGAGTTCAGCGCGGAGGAAGGCATCCGCGGCGGCCGGCAGAAAGGCAGCGAGGCCAACGCGGGGCGCGTGGCGCTCACCGGCCGGCTGGAGTACGTCGGCCTCCGTGGGCTGACGGCGGGCGCCAGCGCCTGGTCGGGCAAGTCGGGCTTCGAGTTCCGGCCACGCTTCGACGTGCCAGTCACGCTCGTCGAAGCCGACGTCCGCTACGCGCGCAACCGCTTCGAGGGCCGCGCGCAGGTGGCGCGCGTGGCCATCGACGGCGCCGGCGATCTGAACGACGCCGTGGCGCGCACGACCGGCGTCAACCCCAACATCGCGCGCACGATACTCGGCAGCTACCTCGAGGCCGGCTACCGCGTTGTCTCCGGCGCGCGCGTCGGCGACATCGGCGCCTTCGTGCGCTACGAGAACGTGGACACACAGCGGCAGATGCCCGCTGGCTACGTGCCGCTCAGGGCCTTCGACCGCGACGTCTGGGTGGTGGGCGCGACCTACTGGCCGGAGCCCGACATCGCCATCAAGGTCGATTACGTGATGGAGCGCAACCAGAGCTCGGTCTTCAAGGCGCCGCGCTCGTTCAATATCGGCCTGGGATGGTGGTTCTAGTGGTGAGTTGCTCCCCCTTCACGGCCGGGCGCGCCGCTGTCGCGCCCGGGGAATCGCTGTCGGAGGCCTGTTGTGAGTAGCACTGCTTCAAGTGGACGAGGGCGTTTCGTCATGCGTGTCCTTCCCCTGGCGTTCGGTGCCCTCGTGCTCGTCGCGGCCACAGCCGGCGCGCTCGTCGCCGGCGGCCAGTCGTCCGCCCCCGCGCCGGTCACCGTGCATGTGGCAGCCGAGCGGTTCAGCTTCACGCCATCGGAGATCCGCGCCACGGTGGGCACCCCGCTCACCATCAGCCTCACGAGCGACGACACGGCCCACGGCTTCCGCATTCTCGGCACGGACATCAACGTGGAGATCCCGAAGCGGAGCCGCGGTGCGGTCGCGGTCACCTTCACGCCCACCGAGGCGGGCACGTACACCTTCGAGTGCTCGAAGCTCTGCGGCGCGGGCCACTCGTTCATGCGCGGCGAGATTGTCGTCGCCGCGCCGGCATCGGAACGCCCGTGACGGTCGCGCGCGCCTGCCTCTCACTGGGCGCCGTGGTGTGGGTCGCGGCGACGGCGGCTGTCGCGCAGCGGCCCGTGTTGCCCGGCGACCCGCTGCCCGGTCTCTCGCCGGCGGAGTTCGAGGAGTTCCGGCTCGGCCTCGACGATTTCCTCGAGGTGGAGACGGCGGAGGAGGGGCTCGGGCCGGCGTTCAACGGCGCGAGCTGCGGCGCGTGCCACAACGTGCCGGCCGTGGGCGGCATCAGCCCGGTGGCCGAGGTGCGCGCGGTGCGCCGGCTGCCAGACGGCGACACGGCCGCGGTCGATCCCTCCGGCGAGACGCTGTTCCACCTGTTCTCCATTCCTGGACATGCCTGCCAGCCGGTGATTCCGCCCGAGGCCGACGTCATCGCGCGCCGCGTGCCGATTCCGGTGTTCGGCGCGGGCCTGGTCGAGGCGATTCCGGACGAGACCCTCCTGGCGCTGGCCGAGGCCCAGGCGCGCGGCCGCGACGGCGTGCGCGGCCGGCCGGCCATCGTCGTCGACCGCGGCACGGGTGAGCGGCGCGTCGGCCGCTTCGGGTGGAAGGCGCAGCACGCCACGCTCCTGGCGTTCGGCGCCGATGCCTACCGGAACGAGATGGGGATCACGAACGACCTGTTCCCCGAGGAGCTGGCGATCGGCATCGACGCGGTCCGCATGCGCCGGTGCGATCCCATCCCGGATCCGGAGGACGTCGCGGATCCGCGCACGCGGCGGCGGGGTATCGACAACTTCGCCAGCTTCATGCGGTTTCTCGCGCCAATCGATCGCGCGCCCGGCGACGCGCAGAGCCGCGAGGGCGAGGACATCTTCGGCGCCATCGGCTGCGCGACGTGCCACGTGCCGTCGCTCACGACGGGTTCGCACGCGAGCCCCCGGCTCAACCGGCGACCGGTGCCGCTCTTCTCCGATCTGCTGCTGCACGACATCGGGACGGGCGACGGCATCCGGCAGGAGGCGGCGGAGCCGAACGAGATCCGCACGCCGGCGCTCTGGGGCCTGCGGTTCCGCCGGCCGCTGCTGCACGACGGCTCGGCGCCGACGGTGGAAGACGCCATCCGCCGCCATGCGGGCGAGGCGGACGTCGCGCGGGGACGCTTCGACCGGCTCACAGGCGCCCAGCGCGCGGCGCTCCTCCGGTTCCTGATGACGCTCTGATCTGGCCGGAGGCGCGGCGGAGAACCCGCGCACTGTAACGTCGGCCGCGTCGGGCCGGACTTCAGGGACCGGGCGCCGCCTCGGCGGGGACTGTCGGATCGGCGCCGAGAGGCCCTGTCTCGCATGCACATCTCCGTCATTGTCCCTGCGTTGGCGCGGGACGCACATCTCCTGCATCGCACGCTGTGCGCCCTGCGTGACGTTGGCCGCGATGTCGAAATACGCGTGGCGACGCCGCACCACGAAGCCCCGGCGTTCGCCCGGCTGCGCGACCACCACGGGGCGGTGCGCTGGACGGACACGAGCCTGGGGCGCGCCGCGCAAATGGAGGCGGCGGCGGCCGGGGCGGTTGGTCGCTGGCTGTTGTTCCTGCACGTGGACTCGGTGCTGCCCGAGGGGTGGGATCGGGAGATTCTCGACCACGCCGACGCGCATGGCGCCACCTGGGGCTGCTTCCGCCTGGCGCTGGACAGCGCCGACTGGCGCGCGCGGGCGATCGAGGCCGGCGTGCGGCTACGCGTTGCGGCCTGTGCGCTGCCCTATGGCGACCAGGGCATCTTCGTCCGACGCGACGTCTTCCGGAGGGTCGGAGGCTTTGCCCCTCTGCCGCTCATGGAGGACGTCGATCTCGTCCGTCGCCTGCGGCGGGTGGGGTCTCCATGGCGCAGCCGGTCTCCGATGGTCACGTCCGCGCGCCGATGGACGCGGGACGGCTGGGTCGCCCGCAGCTGCCGCAACCTGTCGCTCCTCGCGCGATACAGCGCCGGGGCCGACCCCGCGCGGCTCTCAGCCGAGTACGACCGACCCGCGACGATGGCGGTGCTGGTTCCGGCGCCCAGCGCTCGGGCCGTGCGCGGCGCGGAGCCACATCCGAGCGAGGGTCTGGTCCCGGATGTGGCGGCGGCGGGGACGGTTCGGAGCCTCCGCGACGTGGAAACGGCCGTTGCGCTTGCGCCGCGGGCGATGACACCGGAGGTTCTCGCCGACCTGCCGCCCGAGGTCGACGTGCTGCCGCTCGATGTCTGGGCGGAGGCCGCGGACCTCGGGGCCGCAGCGGCGGCCGCCGATCGGCGCCGAGTCGCGGGCCTCGTGTTCGCGCCGACCACCTGCATCCCCTCGGCACGGCTGCTGCGCCGGGCGGCGCGGCTGATCTCCGGGGCCGATCGGCACGCCGTGGTCGCCATCGGGCCCGCGGGCGATTGCCGCCTGATCGGGCTGCCCAGCGCGGATGGGCGTCTGCTGCGCGGGCTCACGTGGCACACCCGCGGACTGGACGGCGAAATCGTTCGCCGCGCCGATCGCATGGGACTCGAGGTCGTCCGCCTCATGGCCACCGACTGACACGGACGCTCCGGATGACGGTTGCCGTGGTCGGGCCGACGGCGGTGCGCACCGTCGGCCCGACTCGGATCGGTCAGAACTCGAACCTGGCGCCGAGCATGGCGGTGCGCGGATCGAGCGAGGCGATGATCCGGTTGAACTGCGACCCGTTGAGCAGGTTGAAGTTCGACACGGCGTTCGTGTTGAACAGGTTGAAGACGTCCAGCATCGCGCTGACGCGGAAGCGCCCGCCGAGGGCGAACGTCTTGTCCACCCGGACGTCGACGAGCGTGACGGTGTCCGAGCGGTTGTTGTCGATGTCTTCCTGGAAGAACGTCTGCGTGCCCGCGTTGGGCAGCGACACGCGGATCAGCCGGGCGTACTGCCAACCGCTCTGCGCGCGCACGTTGCCGGCGACGCCGATCTCATACGGGAAGGTGTAGCGGCCGAGCACGCGGGCCTGCCAGTTCGTGCTCTCCTGGCGGTTCGACACGTCTGGGAATACGTTCTGGAAGTAGTTGATGCCCAGCGGGTCGGACACCAGGGGGCTGGTCGATGCGGCATTCTGTCGCAGCTCGTCGCGCCACTGGTAGTCGAAACTGCTCTGCACGAACAGGTTCCGGCTGAATCGCTTGTTGAAGGCGAACTGCAGCGTGTCGTAGTCGTAGTCGCCGCCGCCGGCGCTCTCCGGGATGTTCATCACCACGTTTCGCACCTGGCCGCGCAGGGCATCGGGGATGTCGAAGACGCGGAAGGTCTGCACGCCCGTCGTGCCGTTCACGAAGTCGGCGATTGTCACCGGAATATCGCGAGGCACGGTGAACTGCCCTTCACGGACGACGTTGATCGTCGTGAACTCGTTGCGCGTCATCTTGCGCACGTACGCGACGCGGACGGACGACTCGCCCCAGAACTGCCGCTCGTAGGACACGTTGAACTCGTCGGTGTACGGCGTCTCGAGATCCGGATCGAGCGTGGTGCTCGATCCGCCCGCGGACGCGACGAGCGCACCGAGCTCCTGGGGGCCGTCGTACAGGCGGTTCCCGTTCAGATCGTTGAAGCGGTAGTCGCGCGTGTTGGTGCCCCCGGGGTTCACGTTGGACAACCGATCGGCGAAGTTGAAATAGAACCGGCCGTAGAACGCCTTGATGACCGACTTCCCCGCATCCGGCACGACGCTGACGCCGAGGCGGGGTGCCACCTTGTTGCTCGTGAGCAGCGATCGCCCCGGAACCGTGGTGGCGGGGAAGATGTCGCTCAGGATCGGGTTCCGCACCGAGTCCTGGTAGTGCGGACGCTGCCGATCGTAGCGCACGCCAAGCGTGAGCGTCAGCCGGTTGTTCGGGCTCCACTTGTCCTGGACGAAGAGCGTGTACCGCTCGTTGCGATCGTCGGCACCGGTCCAGCTCCGCCCGAAATCGTCGAAGGACCCGAGGTCGGTGAGCCGGACCAGGTCTACGGCGCCGTTGAGATCGCGATACAGGATGGGCCCCGAGGACCCGTTGTTCCCGAACTGCGACTGGTCGTCCTGCCACTCGAATCCCGCTTTGAAATCGTGCGAGCCCAGCTTGCCGGGGAGAAAGTAGGTGGCCGTCGCCGACACCTGCGGCTTGTTCCGGTCGAACGTGAACGGACCGCCGGCGCTGCCTGCCAGCCAGCCGGCGCCGGTCTGGATGCCCGTGCCGGTGTCCTCTCGCGGCGGGTTCGTCTCAAACGGCACGGCGGGCCGCATCGGCCAGCCGAATCCGAACAGGCCGACCTTGACGTCCGAGAAGAGCCGGTTGCTCCAGACGCGCTGGTACTGGCCGTTGTACATCCAGGATTCGCTGTCCTGGGCCAGGATGGTGTCCGGGCCGACGGTGTTCGAGAGCCCGCGGCGCGGCTTGAGCTTCTGGCCCCACTGGAAGTACCCCATGGCGGTGTCGCGGCTGCTGAGCTTGGCCGTCACCTTGCCCGTGACGTTGTCGAACTCTCCGAGGTCGGTGAACGCCCGCGACACGCCCGAGATGGCCTTGTCGATCTTGAAGTGGTTGTACGCGCCGTAGAACCACACCCGATCGCGGCGAATCGGGCCCCCGATGTCGGTGTGGCCCTCCCAGAACTGCAGGTTCGGCTGCCCGGTGTCACCACGCCGGCGGTTGTCCTCATCGAGGTTGTCGCCCACGAAGCTCTCGTCCTCCCACGTGATGTTGTTGAGCGAGCGGAACTCGTTTCCGCCGCTCTTGATCGTGGAGAAGACCGCGGAACCCGGCGTCATCATGGTGACGTCACCCCCGGCTGCGCTCACGGTCATCTCCTCGTGGGCGAAGAAGTCCTGATAGATGCCGGCGCCGCCCGTCCCTTCCGTGGTGTCGACGCCGTCGGTGACGACCCGGTTCTGGTTCCGCACCCCGAAGCTCTCGTAGCCGACCTGCTGGCTCTTGTGGGAACCGCCGACGTCGAACCCGAGCATGCGAACGCCCGGCGACTGCGACAACGTCGCCCAGATGTCGGTGGCGGATGGAATCGACTTGAGCGCCTCTGCGTTGAACTCCGCGCCGACCTTGGTGGACGTCACATCGACCACCGGCGCATCGCCGGTCACGGTCACCGTCTCCTGCAGGGTTGCAACCTGCAGCGAGAGGTCGACGTTCAGAATCTGGCCGAGGGCCAGCACGATGTTCTCTCGCCGTACCGTCTGAAAGCCCGCGAGCTCGAAGGTCAGGCTGTAGCGTCCCGGGGGGAGCGAGGGAAAGCGATAGCGACCGTCGACTTCGGTCACGGTCGTCTGCTCGCCGATGAGCGCCGGGGATCGGGCGGTGACAGTCACCCCCGGCAGGCTCGCCTGCTGGGCATCGGTCACCGTGCCCTGCAGACGCCCCTGCTCGATCTGCGCGACAGCCGGTGTCGCGAGGGCCGCCACGTGCAGAAGGAGCGCCAAGAATGCCACGCGTGCCATCTCAAACCTCCACTTCGACGCAAGTCAACACAGCCGACTCGGTGACCAGCCCACCACACCGGGAATACCCAGATGCGGTGGACTGGTCCGCCGGATGCGCCAGGTTTCCGGCATGGCCGAGCGGGCCGGCCGCGCGATCGACCGGCGAGGAGTGACAGCGGTCACCAGGCGGTCGGCCCATGTCGACGTAGTCACGCGACCCGGCCGGGCGTTACATCCGGGTGGTCACGGGACGGCGTAACGCGGAGGCGGCACCGCGCGTAGCAGATTCGGTGTGCCCCTCCCGCCCGACACCGAGCTGGTTGCGCGCCTCAAGGCCGGGGACGAGGCGCTGTTCGAAGAGGTCGTGGCACAGTATCAGCGGTCGCTCCGCAAGGTCGCGCTGACGTGGGTCAGAACGGCGGCGTCAGCGGAGGAAGTCGTCCAGGACACCTGGCTGGCGGTCGTGCGGGGGCTTCCGGCCTTCGAAGGACGGTCCTCGTTCAAGACATGGCTCTTCACGATTCTGGCGAACCGGGCTCGCACGCGAGCCGTCGGCGACAGCCGCCTCGTACCCCTGTCGACGGCGCTCACGGGAGCGGACGACGAGGTGGCGCCCGTGGACGACCACTGGTCCCCCCGCGGACGATGGGCGAAACCGGTCTCCGACTGGCGCGTCGAGAGCGCCGAGTATCGTGCCATGACGCGAGAGCTGGCGGACATCGTCGAGGCCGCCGTCGAGTCCTTGCCGGATCGCCAACGGGCCGTCGTCGTGCTGAGAGACATTGAAGGGGTGGACGCCGCCGCCGCGTGCGCGATCCTCGGCATCAGCACGGTCCATCAGCGCGTGCTCCTGCATCGCGGTCGCACGCGGGTGCGTGCCGCATTGGAGCGCCGCCTGGCGGCGACCGGCGGCGACGCGTCCCGCGCGACGTCCCACGCGCAGCCCTCGGCGTAACCTCGGGCGCGCAGGGCTCATCGGCATCCTCCGCTGAAGGCCGGCGGTTCACTCGAGACCCTCGCCGAGGGTCGCCACCACGGGTCACCCGTCCGGCACGCGGAGCGCCACGGCCCGCGCGCTGTCGTCGGCCTGCTGTCGACGCCAGCGGAGGGTCGCCGCCACCCAGGCGAGCCCGCAGACGACCAGGAGCGCGGATGCCCAGGTTTCGGCGGTGGCCGTACCGCCTCCGGCACGCATGCCCGTCAGGATGACGAGCGCCGCCAGGGCTTCGCCCATGCGGGTCGCCGTCCCGTCGGCCAGCAGCTTCGCGGGCGAACGGTGCACCGGTTCGACGAACGCGAACACCTGCTCCCAGGCCACGCGATGCACCGACGCCTTGAGGCCACCCTCGGCCACCCGCAGCACCGAACGCAGGGCCGCCACCAGGAACGCGGCGGGCGCCAGGGCTCCGACCACGGCTGGCAGGATCAACAGGACGCCGCCCGCGCCGAGGGCCCGCTGCAGCGGCGGCATCACCGCCAGTTGCGTCAGCAACGCGATCAGGTTCACTCCGAGGTAGAGGTCGGCGAAGATCGCAATCGCCGACGCCCCGCCGCCGGCGCGGCGGCTGGCGGCGGCATAGAACAGGAACTCGATGAGCACGCCAGCCAGCGCGGCGGACATCGCCATCAGGGCGATGAGGCGGACCCTGGGGTGGGCGAACACCGCAAGCGGCATGGCCGATCCCCGTGCGGCCCCGGCCGCGGGCACGCATCGGGAGGGGTAGGTCCGCTCCGTCCACGCCAACAGCACGGCTACCGCCATCAGTGCGGCGGCGGCGGCCAGAAAGAAGTGGCTCGGCGCCAGCATCGCAGATGTCAGGCGCGCAAGGAGAGCACCGGCGACGCCGCCGGCCAGCGACGCCGCGCCGACCCGCGCGTAGGCCGTCGGCAGCGCCTCGGCGGGCGCACCGGCCAGCAGATCGGCGGTGAGCAGCCATGCCAGAGACAGCAGTACTCCAAAGGCCAGCGGGATGGCCAGGAACACCGCCGTCATGACCAGCCCGCCGCCCGGACGAACCACGACGGACAGCGCGGCCAACCCGACGGCGCAGGCCGCCGGTGCCAGCACGCGGACGCGACCGGCGCCGACGATCCTCATCGCGGCAAGCGTCGCGAGTGCGACCGGGAGCGCGAGCCCCGCCATCCCCAGGTAGGCCAGCGGCAGGTCGTGCAGGCCGCCGACGCTGAAGTACAACGCGTCGCGCGCCGCCTTGGACACGACGAAGGCCGCCGTCATCAGGAAGAGGGATAGCTCCACCGGCCGGGTGCGCCGCCGGACATCGTCGCCGGAGAACGTTCCGGTCGGCGGCGAGGGCCGGTCTGCGGCCGGCTCCCAAGGGGACGTTACTCCGGCCGGCACGTCTCCTCGTAGCCGGGCTCCAGCGCCAGGCCGGTGGCGAGGACGAGCCGGTTGACGAAGCTGAAATACGCCACGGTCAGGATCGCATCGAGGATGGCCCGATCGGACAGCCCCAGCTGACGCAGCTCGTCGATATCGGCTCGGGAGCTGCGCTCGGGAGATCGGGCGAGCCGCACAGCCCAGGCCTCCAGCCGCGGATCGATCTCCTCGGCGGGCAGCCGCGCCAGCGCGGTCGCATGGTGACCCACGCAGTACTCGCAGCCGTTGGCCCGCGACACGGCAACGGCCAGCGCCTCGCGCACGGTGCGCGACAATGGGGACGGCTGGAACATGATGGCCTTGTAGTGCTCGAAGTGCGCGGCCAGCACTCGCGGGTTGAGCGACTGCACGCGATGAATATCGGCCACCCCTCCGCGCGCGCCCGCGATGCGGGCGTAGGTCGCGGCGAGCTCACCGTCGGCCGCCTCGGGCGAGATCGTGTCAATCCAGGCCATGAAACGCTCCTCCTGCTCTGGGGCGCGCGGCGAACCCTGTCGCGCGCGGCGACTCCTGCGGTGACAGCGAACCCGTAACGTACCAGGCGCGCAACGAGACCATGCTCGCACGGAGGGTCTCATGCGCACCAACAGCGTCGTCATTCCGCGCCCGGCCACCTTCACCCAGGACACGGCCGTCGCCTGGGCCAGCGGCTTCCTGGCCGTCCTCGCCATCACCACCGTGATGTACCTGCTGCCAGCAGTCGGCCTCCCCCAGGTCGATCTGTCGATCTGGGTGGCGCGGCTGTTCGTCTCCGATCCGGTGCGCGTCGCGGCCGTCGGGCTTGGCGTGCACCTGGTGGTCGGCCTCGGGTTCGCGTGGCTGTACGTGACGCAGGTCGAGCCGCGACTGGCGGCCGGTCCGGGCGTGTCCGGTCTGCTGTACGGGTTGGCGCTCTGGGCGTTCGCGCAGAGCGTTGCCGTGCCGGTCCTGGGCCTGCTGGGGCCGGCCGACGCCGCCCTCGGCCTCGTTCGGCCGGGATTCCTGTCGTGGCGTCTGGGCCTCGGCGCCGCGGCGGCCAGCCTGTGCGCGCATCTGAGCTACGGCTTCGTCCTCGGCTGGGTCTACGGCTGTCGAGGCGGCGGCCAGTGCCGCCCTGTGGGGGGATGATGCGGGCATGTGGCGACGCGAGCGACACCGGCACGGCGGCGCCTACGCATCCGGGAGGTCCCGCACGGTCCGGAACTGTTACACGGCCGAAGCGCGACGCGCACGGCACGGCTGGACCGCCCAGCCGAGGGCGTCAACGACGCCGAGGTCCTCCGCCGTGCGCTCGCCGGTGAAGATCGGGGCTGGCCCCACCGAACGACGATCGGTGCCGCCGGTCCGCGGCGAGGCCGCGCCGCAAACACCTGCGCGCTACGCGGGCCTGGCGACATTCACCGCGGCGGTGCGGACTGTCGACCGGCCCGAAACGCCTCGCGAATCGCGGGATCGACCGCAGGCGGATCCGCCGGCCGTTCGCCCAGCTGACGGAGCAACTGGGTGGTCGTCCGCATCTGGGCGACGTAGCGGCGGCAGGCGGCGCACATCGCCAGGTGCAGACGAAACCACAGCCGCTCCCACCAGGACAGATCCCGCTCGAGGTAGTCGGTGACACGCTCGGTCACGTCTCGGCAATTCAGCATGGTTGCGCTTCCACTCGAGCTAGGCTAGGGGCCCGACCGGGCGACGAGCTCGGCCAGCGCCGTGCGAAGCCTCGTGCGGCCACGATGAAGAAGGACTCGCTGGTTGGTCTCGGAGATGCCGAGGATGTTACACGCCTCTTGCGCCTCCATGCCCTCCAGGTCGCGCAGCGTGACGACGGCCCGCTGCATCTCCGGGAGCGTGTCGATCGCCTCGAGGAGCGCCGTCCGCAGTTCGGCACGGAGCAGCAGTCCCTCCGGTCCTGCCTCCGGCCACTCCGCCGGCGGCTGCCGCCACGCCCCGTTGGCATCGAACCAGTCGCTGCCGCCGTCGCCCGCCGCGGCATTGTCGGCGCCAAGGTCCGAGGCCGTGACCCAGCGCCCCTCGCGGGTGGCGTGCGTTCTCGCCCGGTTGGCCACAATCTGGAAGAGCCAGGCCCGCAGCGACGAGCGACGCTCGAACCGCGACAGGCCGCGAATGACGGCGAGCCAGGTTTCCTGGACGACGTCGGCCGCCAGCGCATCGGTGCGACAGTACACGCGCGCGAGCCGCAGCAGCCGGTTTTGATACGTGGCGACGAGTTCTTCGAAAGCCCCCTCGTCGCCCGCGAGCAGGCGATCGACAAAGGCGTGTTCGGCGGTATCCATCCGGCGCTGCCGGACAGGGTATCACTCTCAGCCGTCGGGCGGCTATGGTGACCGTCTGGATGGGACAGGGGATCCGCACGGCGCGGATGGCCCGGACCGCGCGGTGGCGAGGCGCGCGGAAGCCGGGGCGAGACCGACCCGATCCGTCAGGCACGTGATCGGGCCCGGTCCGTGGCGCCCGGCCCTGACAGGGGCTCAGAAGTCGTAGCCGATCCAGAGCGAGAACTTGGGCTTCCTGAACGCCGCGCTGCCCCCGCTCTGCGCGAACACGACGTCCTCCCACGCGCGGTTGAAGAGCGTGCGCCACGACCAATCGAGGTGAATGGGGTATCCGAGCGCAAATGTCTGCAGGCTGACGCCGTAGGAGCCACGCCCGTCCTGGAGGCGGAATCCACGGATGAGCACCGGGTCGCCGAACGTCGCCTCGAGGTTGCGGTCGAATCCCGTCACGGGCCGAGCGACCGTCGTGGAGCTGTCCCAGAACTTGAACGGCTGCCCGTCCCACCACGCACCGCCCACGCCGGCGAAGAACGCGGCCCGGATGCCGCCGAGCACGCCGATGGGCGTGGCCATCGCGTCGATCAGCGGGAAGCGCAGCTCGGCGTTCAGGAAGAAGGCGTTCTGGCCGACGAAGGAGAGATAGTCGTACCCGCGGAGCTCGGAGTTGCCGCCGAAATACAGGAAGCCGGGGTTGTCGCCGCGGCTCGCGAAGCCCCGCGCCCGCACGGCGAAGACGCCGGTCGCACCCAGCCGCAGGTACTTCCGGACGTCGGCGTCGAAGGTCTGGCGCGACAGCGTGCTGCCCATCTTCGGCGCCACCTCGTAGCCCAGCCGCATGGTACTCCCGCTGAGCGGGCCGAACTCCCGGAACACCGTCGTTTCCTGCACGAACGCCGCGCCGAACGGGACCGACGTGCCGTTGTTGAACAGCTGCCGGCCGAACTGCTGCTGCTGGAAGTCCTGCGAGAACGCCTCGAGGCTGGGGTCCTCGAACCGCTCGCGGTAGTGACTGATGCCGGCGAACAGCTCGATGCGGCGGTAGCGATTCAGCGGATAGATGGCAAACGCCGTCGCTCCCTGGACCGTCCGCGTCGCGGTCGCCAGATCGCGGCTGATGAGCCCGCTGAACGCGGGGTCGAAGAAGACGCCCCCGGCCTGGCCGAAGAAGAACTGCGTCTGCGAGTAGCCCTGCACGGCCCAGGTGAGCCGCTTCTCGAGGTTCAGCCAGGACGCGGAGATCGACCGGTACTGCGAGACCGACGTCGCGACCAGGCTGAACTGCTGGTCGCCCAGCACGTCCGTAAACGTGAGGGCCGTGCCCCCAAAGAGATCACCACCGCTCGTGATACCGAGCGCCACCGGCGGACGCCCCTCGAGGTACATCTTCTCGAAGCGTCCCTTCCGCCTGGCGTTGTCCTGCACCAGCGTGTGCGGCATGGGCGCCTGGAAGTCGACAATCGGGCCCGGGGCGCCGAAGTCGTCGGCTGTCGCGGCTGCCACGGGCTCCTGCCGCTCCAGTAGATGCAGCCCGTAGTCGCCTTTGAGGTAGCTCACAAACGCCACTCGCGCCGTCGGGCCGTCGCGGACGACCACGGGCGAGAGGTTGCCCGTCACCGCGTCGGTGAGCTGGCGCAGCTCGCGCGTCTCGAGATCGAGCGTCCACAGGTTGTAGATCTGACCGTTGCGGGCCAGGTCCGGATCGATGGGCACGAGGGGGTTCACGGCTGTGGACGGGAAGACGAGCGTCGTGGCCGTCAGGAACTGCGCGCCCCCGTCGTCGTGGGTGCCGAAGGTGATCTGGCGGGCGTTCGATCCGTCGGCGTCGATGCGGAAGAGCTTGTCGTTGCCGCTGACACGAGCGAGGTAGACGAGAAAGCGCCCATCCGGCGACCACGTGGGGGCGTACTGCGCGAACCCGTCCGTCGTCAGCGCCCGGATGGCCCCGTCCTCGAGGTTCAGGACGAAGATGTTGGCATCGCCGCCCTGCATGCCGGAGAACGCGATGCGCCGCCCGTCGGGTGAGAAGTCGGGGGATTCCGGGGCGTCGATCTCGCGGAGCGGGATGAGGCGCTCGATCGATCGGCTCACGACGTTCTGCACGACCAGCGACCGGTCCTTCTCCGTCCGCACGAAGTACGCAAGCCGGTCCCCGCCGGGGTCCCAGGACATCCACGGCACGCTGTTCCAGCGGCCGCCTGGCGCCGCGATGTACTCGAACCCGAGCCGCTGGTCGAATCCTTTCGTGAGGTTCCGGATGATCTCGCCGGTCCGGGTGGAAATCAGCACGATGTCGAGCTCCCGGTCACGATGGTTGGCCGTGACCGCCGCAATCAGGTCGCCGGACGGCGAGGGCTCGATGGACAGGACGTTGCTGAACTGGCCCTTGCGCGGGTCGGGCGCCAGGTTCCGGCCATAGTCGCCGGGCCGCTCCTTGTCGCGGAACGGCTTGAAGCGCTCGCGGAGGTACCGCTCGAACTGCCGGTCCCACTCCTCCGGCGCGAGCTGAAACGCCTCCGTGAACGCGTTGTCGCTGCCGCCGAGGACGGAGCGCCGGAGCGCGAACACGTACTGGCGTACGCCCTCCTTGCCCCACCGGCTCTCCATGAACTCGAACGCCGCGTGGCCGAGATTGTAGATGAGCCTCGGATTGCTGAACCCGCCGTACCCCTGCATCTCGCTCATCCGCGGCACGATGTCGGCGACGGCCGCATCGCGGACCGTCATGAGATCGAGCGGCCGCCAGTAGCCCGTCAGGTAATCTGCCATCCCCTCCATGATCCAGAGCGGCATGCCGGGCCCGACCAGGCCCGCCGGAATGATGTCGAACTGGAACACGTGCGTCAGCTCGTGCGTGATGAGGCGATACAGCAGGTCCGCCGGCTCGTCCATGGGCATGACGATGCGATTGCGGCTGGGCTCCGCGAAGGCGCCGACGCCCTCCTGGGCCGCGCCGGGGGTCACGTTCTGCTGCCAGAACTCGGAGCTGGTGCTGAAGAGGATGAGGGGCACCTTGAACGCCAGGTCGTGCTTGAGCTCGGCGCTGACGTGATCGTAGGCGCTCTCGGCGTACCCGGCGATGCGCTCCAGATGAGGCTCGATCTCGGTGTAGTAGTAAATCTCGAAGTGGTCCGTCTGGTAGATGTGCCAGTCGAAGGTATCGTACCGAATGGCATTCTTGCCGAAGTAGGGAACGAACGGCGTCTGTGCAGCGACCAGGACGGGCACTGTCGCGGCCGCGGCTGTTGCCACCACGACGCGCACGGCACGCAGGTATCGGCGCAGGCGATTCGAGTACATGCTCACCTCGGCAGGGCGCTTCCCCCGTAGAGTCTCGGGGACGGGGCGAGCGTTACCGGTCTCGAACACCCCTCGGCCGGCGTCTCGATGCCGGGCTTCGGCGACGCGGCGCCGGCGCGGTTGGCCGACGCAGCGCGGATCTCGGTCGGCCACCCGTGACGCGCGGCCAGATACCGGTCTGTAACGACCGGCCAGGTGTCGAGACCTATAGATACCCGCCGCGTGTCCCTCCGTGGGACCGCCCGGCGGGCGGAGGGAGGACGCGGCGTGCGATTCTGGATGGGGCTGATGCTCGCGGCGGGACTGGGCGCCCAGCTGCAGTGGCAGGAGCAAGTGACCATCGGCGGCGATCCGGTCCTCCGGGGGCTGCCCAAGGACGCGATTCCGGCCATCGATCGACCGGCGTTCGTTCCGGCCGATCAGGCCGACTTCGTCGATCCCGAGGAGCCGGTCATCGGCATCGTGCTCGATGGTCAGCCACGCGCGTACCCCACGTGGCTGCTGAACGGCCACGAGATCGTCAACGACCAGATCGGGACGCAGGCCTTCGCGGTGACCTGGTGACCGCTGTGCTATACGGGCATCGTGTATGCCCGCACGGTCGACGGGGAGACGCTGAGCTTCGGGGTTTCCGGCATGTTGTGGCGCGAGAACCTCATCATGTACGACCGCCAGAGTGAGTCGTGGTGGTCGCAGGCCGATGGCGTGGCGATCCATGGGCCGAAGCGAGGCTCCCGGCTGGTCCAGCTGCCGGCCGACATGATGAGCTGGCGGCAATGGCGAGCCCTCTATCCGGCCACACGCGTGCTGGCACCGCCCCGGGGCACGAGCGGCGGAGACCAGTACGCCCGGTATCACGCCAGCCGGGCCGTCGGTGTGACGGGACGGCTGCGAAGCGGAGGCGCGCTGGACGCCAAGGTGCGGGTTCTCGGAGTCCGGGTGAACGGCCGCCCGTATGCGATCCCGCTCGAGCGGCTGGCCGAACGCACGTTCGTGCAGACCACCGTGGAAGGCCGTTCGCTCGTGATGGTCGGAAGCGGCGACGGCGTCGGGGCGCGCGCCTTTCTCGCGGGTGACCGCCGCTTCGTCGACGCCCGACTGGTGAACGGGCGGCCACGACTCAGCGATGCCGAGGGCCTCGAGTGGGATGGCCTGACGGGGCAGGCAGTCGGCGGCGGAGCGGGGGTCGCCGCGCTCGAGCCGCTCGCCGCTCACGTCTCGTACTGGTTCTCATGGCATTCGTTCTTCCCGGACACCACGATCCTGGGCGGAGGCACCGGGCAATGACCCGTGCGCCTCGCCCAGTGGCGCCTGCTCCCGACGAACCTGACACGCCCCAGGCTCCCCCGCTCGGCGGATCGAGACTCCGCCGGATCCTTGGGCGGTTCACCGCGTTCCTCGAGGTGCTGCACAGCCAGCCGCCCGGCTGTTGACTGCCGGCTGCCAGCTCCCCGGGGGGGAGCACTCGCCAGCCGAACACCCCGGGCGCGGACCCCGACGTGTGACGTTGCGCCAGGGGCCGCGCCACGAGAATCTGGCTCCGAGCTGTTGCCGGACCCGGCAGCGCCTGAACCGCATCGCGGAACCGCCGGCGAGAGCGCCGGGCGGTCCTCACGAATCGCACCCCGCCCCCGTCGGCCAGTGTGCGCCGCCGGGGATCGCAAGGGTGGTGGTGTAGAGTGGCGCCATGCGCCACTCGTTCGACGCCATCGTCATCGGGACCGGCCAGGCAGGTCCGGCGCTCGCAGCCAGATTGGCCGGGGCCGGCCGCCGCACCGCCGTCGTGGAACGCCACCGCTTTGGCGGGACGTGTGTCAACACGGGATGCATCCCCACGAAGACACTCGTGGCGAGCGCGCGGGCCATTCAGGTCGCTCGCCGGGGTGCGGAGTTCGGCTTCTCGCTGGCCGGCGACGTCAAGGTCGACATGGCGCGCGTGAAGACGCGCCAGCGCGAGATCGTCCGGCAGTCGAACGAAGGCGTCGAGCGGTGGATGCGGCAGACACCTGGCCTGACGGTGTTCGAAGGGCACGGACGATTCGTCGATTCCCGGACGGTCGCCGTCGGCGATGCGCGTCTCGAGGCCGACCAGATCTTCATCAACGTCGGCGGCCGCGCGTTCATCCCCGACCTGCCGGGCATCGCCGACGTTCCGATCCTGACGAACTCGACGCTGCTCGCGTGCGACGACCTGCCGGAGCACCTCATCATCATCGGCGGCAGCTACATCGGGCTGGAGTTCGCGCAGGTCTACAGGCGATTCGGCAGTCGCGTCACCGTCGTGGAGCGCGCCAGCCGGCTGATCGCAAGGGAAGACGAGGACGTCTCGACCACGCTGCAGTCGGTGCTCGAGGCTGAGGGCATCGCGTTCCGGCTTTCGGCCACCTGCATCGGGGTCGCCCGGACGTCACGGGGCGTCGCCGTGTCGGTGGCGTGCGGGGGCGGTGGCCCGATTGTCGAGGGAAGCCACATTCTGCTCGCCGTCGGCCGCCGGCCGAACACCGATGACCTCGGCCTGGAGGCCGCTGGCGTCGAAACCGACGCCCGCGGCTACATCATCGTGGACGACCAGTGCCGAACCAACGTGCCCGGCATCTGGGCCCTCGGCGACTGCAACGGCCGGGGCGCGTTCACGCACACCGCGTATCACGACTACGAAGTCGTCGCGGGCAACCTGCTCGACGGCGACCCGCGGCGTCTCAGCGATCGCATCCCCTGCTACGCGCTGTACACCGATCCGCCCGTCGGCCGGGTGGGCATGACCGTGGCTGAGGCCCGGGCGTCAGGGCGGCGGATTCTGGTCGCGCACCGGCCGATGACAAAGGTCAGCCGCGCCCGGGAGATGGGCGAGACCCATGGCTTCATGCGTGCGTTGGTGGACGCCGATTCCTCCCGCCTGGTCGGGGCGGTCGTCTTCGGTGCCGGCGGCGACGAGATCGTGCATGCCATGGTCGACCTGATGTACGCGCAGGCGGCCTACACGGTCATGTCCAGGGCCGTGCACATTCATCCCACCATCAGCGAGCTGCTGCCGACGATGCTGCAGACCCTCGTACCTCTCGACGCCTGATCCCGCGGTTGTCGGAGCTGCGGTTGAGACTGCCGGGGCAGCCATAATCCCGGTTCCCAGTTGAGTAGCCGACCGAAGTGTACTTGAATAGCGTCATGCCGAATCCATATGACGTGGCGCTCCGGAAGCGGGCGGTGTTGGCGTACGAGCGTGGCGAAGGGTCGTACGCCG
>JBFMCA010000070.1:0-24535 GCA_040754955.1 Acidobacteriota bacterium
AATTCCGTATAGGTGCCGGGCACTTTGTCCGAAACGGTGCCTGGCACCTTTCTGACCCCGAATTACCCGGCCCCGAACGCCCGGCCAATCAACGATCAGCGTTCGTAGACGACCCGGCCGCCGACGATGGTGCGCGTGACGTGGGCGTCGCGGATCTCGGTGGCCGGGATGGTTCGCAGGTCGCGGTCGATGATCGTCAGGTCGGCGAGCATGCCCGGGGCGATGACGCCCTTGCGGGTTTCGTCGTAGGAGGCGAAGGCGCCCTCCGCCGTGTAGGCGCGGAGCGCCTCCTCCACCGTGATCTTCTGTCCCGGCACCCACCCATCCGGGTTCGCATCGTCGAGCGTCCGGCGCGTCACGGCGGCGTAGATGCCCTCGAGCGGCGTGGGCGGCGCCACGAACCAGTCGCTGCCGAACGCCAGCCGCGCATTGGCGTCGATGAGCGAGCGGAACGCATAGGTTGTCAGGATCCGCTGGGGGCCGATCACCCGCTCGGCCCAGCGCCCGTCGTCGATTGCGTGATACGGCTGCATGCTGGCGATGACGCCGAGCAGTCCGAAGCGCGGGATGTCGGCGGGCGCCAAATGCTGCGCATGCTCGATGCGGAAGCGCCGGTCGCGGGCGCCGTTCTCGCGCGACACGCGTTCGAAGAGATCCAGCAGCATTGCGTTGGCGCGGTCGCCGATGGCGTGCACCATCACGTGCAGTCCCGCCTTGTCGGCGCCGGAGATCCACGAGTACAGCGCGTCCGGCTCGTTGACGTAGAAGCCGCGATCGCCGGGGGTGTCGGAAAAAGGCTCGTGAAACGCCGCCGTGTGCGATCCGAGCGATCCGTCGACGAAGCCCTTGAGCCCGCCCACGCGAAGCCAGGCGTCGCCGCGGCCGTCCTCGCCCCCGTAGGTCCGGGCCGACACGGCCTCGGCCAGGCGCTCCCAGGTGTCGAGCGGAACGGCGGCATAGATGCGCGTGCCGAGCGCGCCGGCCCTCCGTGCGCGGTGCAGCGCGTCGAGGTCGCGCCAGCTGCCCATGGTGTGGACCGTCGTGACCCCCTGCTCGGCGACGTACCGCTGGGCCGCCGCGATGGCGCGCTGCAGCATCTCGTCGCCCGGCGGCGGTATCTTCGACTCGACCAGGCCCATTGCGTTGTCCTTGAGGAGCCCCGTCGGCCGCCGCCGCGCGTCGCGGACGATTTCGCCGCCCGGCACGTCCTGCACGCTGTCGGCGACGCCGGCCGCCGTGAGCGCGGCCGTGTTGGCGAGCGCCATGTGGCCGTCGAGCCGGCTCACGAACACCGGGTGCTTCGGCGTGATCCCGTCGATCCACTGGCGGGTGGGCAGCTCGCCGCCCCACAGGGTGTGGTCCCAGTCACCGCCCGTGATCCACGTGCCGTCGGGCACGGTGGACGCGAAGGCCTGGATGCGCGAGACGAACTCCTCGCGCGTCCGCGCATCGCGGAGCTGCACCGACGCCAGCCGGAAGCCGCCGTCCACGAGGTGCACGTGGGTGTCGATGAACCCTGGCGTGACGAACTGGCCGTCGAGGTCGATGACCTCGGCGTCGCCGGCACGGGCCCGGATGTCTGCCGACCGGCCGACCGCGACGATGGTGTCGCCCGCGATGGCGATGGCTTCCGCCTCCGGCTGTGCCGCCGCGCCCGTCCAGACGCGGCCGTTGACGAGGGCCAGCGTCACCAAGGCCTCTGGCGGCGCGGGCGCGGAACAGGCGACAGTGGCCGTCAACAGGCCGGCGACAAGTGCGGGATGGCGCATGGGGAGGAACTGTAGCGTACGGGCTCTGGGCTCGGGCTCTGGGCTTTTCAGGCCTCGGGCTTCGGGCTTCAGGGCATACAATGCGCGGCATGAGATGGCTCGCTTCCGTGTCGGTGATTTTTCTGCTGTCGCTCGCTGCGGGCGCCGCGGCGGCGATGGCGCAGCCGGCCGCCGACGCGCGGGTCGACGCTGTCTTCGCGCGCTGGACGACGACCACGCCGGGATGCGCGGTGGGCGTCGGCGCCGATGGCCGGACCGTGCTCACGCGCGGGTACGGGATGGCCGAGCTGGAGCACGACGTCCCCAACGAGGGCGGGACGATCTTCGAGGCCGGGTCGGTGACCAAGCAGTTCACGGCCGCGGCGGTGCTGCTGCTCGCGCGGGACGGCAAGCTGTCGCTCGACGATCCCGTCAGGCAGCACATTCCCGAGGTGCCCGACTTCGGGGTGCCGCTCACCGTGCGCCACATGCTGACCCACACCAGCGGCCTGCGTGACTGGGGCAACCTGGCGGCCATCGCCGGCTGGCCACGCGGCACGCGCGTGCACACCCACGCCCACGTGCTCGACATCGTGTCGCGCCAGCGGGCGCTCAACTTCACGCCGGGCTCGCGATACTCGTACAGCAACTCCGGATACAACCTGGCGGCCATCCTCGTGGCGCGCCTGAGCGGCCTGTCGTTCGCCGAGTTCACGCGGACGCGCCTCTTCGAGCCGCTCGGCATGACGCACACCTCGTGGCGCGACGACTTCACGCGCGTCGTGAAGGGCCGGGCGCAGGCGTACGCGCGGGCCGGCGAGGGGCCGTACACGCTCGACATGCCCTTCGAAAACGTGCACGGCAACGGGGGCCTCCTGACGACCGTGGGCGACCTGCTCATCTGGAACGAGAACTTCGTGACGCCGCGGGTGGGCGACCGTGCGTTCGTCGACGAGCTGCAGCGCACGGTGCCGTTCACCAGCGGGACGATGCAGACCTACGCGCTCGGGCTGAGGCTGGGGGTCTACAAGGGTGTCCGTGAAGTGCATCACAGCGGCGCCACGGGCGGCTATCGCGCGTTCCTCACGCGTTTTCCCGACCAGCACGTGTCGGTGGCCGTGCTCTGCAACGCCGCCGACGCCGACGCCGCAGCACTGGCGCACGCGGTCGCCGACCTCTATCTTGGCGATCGTCTGAATCCGGCGGCGCCGCGCGACCGCCAGCCCGCTGAGATGCGGGGACCCGTGGCGGATATGCCGACGGACGCCGCCTACGCGCCGTCGGCAGCGGACCTGGCGGCGTTTGCCGGCACCTACCGCAGCGACGAGGCGGAGACCACGCTCGTCATCGAGGTGCGCGACGGCGCCCTTGTCGCGTGGCGGCGCCCCGACACGGTCATCCCGCTCCGGCCGCACGCGGCCGACCGGTTCGACGCCGGCCCGCTCGGCATCGTCACGTTCCACCGGCGTGAGGGCCGTGTCGAGTCGCTGGGCGTCACGCAGGACCGGGTGTGGGATCTGCGCTTCACGCGCGCGGCGGCTCGCTGACCCGCCGCGTCAGCACGATGGCTTCGTACGCATCGCCGAAGGCAACGCCCCGGCGGCTGACGACGTCCAGCGGGGCGCCGGAGGCGGCCAGCAGCCGACCGAAGTCGCGCGTCAGGTCCGAGAACGACAGGCTCGCCACGACGTTGACGACCCGCCGCGCGAGCGAGGGGCGTGCCCCGTCAGGCACGAACTTGTCGAAGACCGAGACGCGGCCGCCGGGGCGCGTCACGCGGGCGGCCTCCCGCAGGCAGGCTTCCGGCTCGCCGATGACCGCCACGATGAGGTGCAGCAAGACCACGTCGAAGCTGGCGTCGGCAAACGGCAGGCGCGCGGCGTCGGCCAGCGCGAAGCGGCGCCCGGGATCGCGCCGGCGGGCGCGGGCCAGCATCGCCGGCGTGAGGTCGATGGCCGTCACCCGCGCGGCGTGCGGCAGCAGCGGCAGGTCGAGGCCGGTGCCGGCGCCCGCCACGAGCACGCGGTCCGCGGCCTCGACGTCGAGCGCGCCGACCACGTGGGCCCGGGCCGCCGCCAGCAGGCGCGCGCTTGCGTCGTAGGCCGGCGCGATCAGCCGGTACCGCCGCTCGTTCCACCGGTTCGACACCCGTGTCACGCCGAGACTCCCTTCTGTGCTTCTAACTTCCGCCGGCTCCCTTCTACAATATTCGGATGCGCCCGGCGGACGTCTCGAAGCTCGAAGCCCTGCACAGTCGATTCGGCGCCTTCGTGGCCGAGCGCTTTCCGTTCGCGCTGACGATGGCGCTCGACGCCTTCGACCTCGCGGGCGGCGCGAGCATCCGCGGTCGCGACGCCGCGAAGATCGACGCGATGCGGCCGACGTTCCGCAAGGAGCTGACGCGCCGGCTCGCCGGCCGCGCCGTGCCCGAGGGTTTCGCGGAACCCACGCCGGGGGTGTCGCTCGGCGCCCGCCTCGAGCAGGCGTACGCGGACATCGTTCAGACCCTCGACGACTTCATCCGCCGCGAGGCGATCGCGGCCTCCCTGACTGCGGCCGAGCGCGTCGAGATTCTGCGCGGTATGGCGCTCACGCGCGCCATCGACAACCGGCTCAAGCAGTTCTTCATGGGCGGCGAGGTCCGCTGGGGCGGCATGGCGTTCCAGGGCAAGGGCTTCCGCTCGCTCGGCCAGGAGGCCATCTACGCCGCCGGCATCCGGCTGCGGCGCGGCGCGGAGTTTCGGCGGCCCGACGGCTCGTGGGCGGGCGATGTCGTGGCGCCGGTCATCCGCGACCTGGGCGTCGCCCTGGCGATGCGGCACGACGAGGAGGCCGTGCGCCAGGTGCTCTCCGCGCAGATGGCGAAGGCGGGGCCGCCGATGCACGGCAAGGACCTGCACACCGGCGACTGGGCCTGGGGGGTGCTGCCGGCGGCGGCGCCGCTGGCCATCGGGTCGCTGACCATCGCCGGGCTCGCGATGGCGTTCTGGCGCGAAGGCTCGGGCCGCGTCGCGCTCTCCTTCATCGGCGAGGGGGGCTCGTCGCTCGGCGAGTGGCACGAGGCCATCAACCTGTGCGCCGTGCGCCGGCTGCCTGCCGTCTTCTGCGTGGAGAACAACCAGACGGCGCTCTCGACCCCGGTCCGCGACAACTCGGCGGCGCGGGTGTTCGCCGACAAGGCTGCCGGCTACGGCATCCCCGGCATCACGCTCGACGGCACCGATCCCGACCAGGTGGCAGCGGCGTTCACGTGGGCGGCCGAGCGGGCGCGCGCGGGCCACGGTCCGGCACTCCTCGAACTCGTCTCCATGCGCATGTGCGGGCACGCGCACCACGACGACATGCTGTACCTCGGCAAGGACGAGAGGCCCACGTGGGCGTATCCCGCGCTCCACGAGTCGGGCTACGCGGATCGGCGCTTGTACGAATACTGGGCCAAGAAGGACCCGATTCCCGCGTACGCGGCCCGGCTCGAAGCCGAAGGCGTCATCGACGCCGGCGAGCTGGAGCGCATTCGGGCCTGGGCCGACGATCTGGTGGAGCAGCAGGCGCGGGCGGTCATCGACGCCCCGTGGCCGGCGCCCGAGGGGGCCGCGATGGGCGTCTTCAAGGACGAGCCGCCGCGCGTGCGCGTGGAGGTGCTCGACCCGGCTTGGCGACTCGCCCAGGATCTCGCCCCGACGCTGCCGCCGCTCGAGCCGGGCCCGGCGTTCGATCGCAGGGGCCGGACGCTGCTCGAGGCCGTCATGCTGGGCGTGGGCGACGCGCTCCGCGCCGATCCGCGGGTGTTCGTCTACGGCGAGGACGTCGGTGGCCAGTACGGCAACGCGTTCCTGCTGCTCCGGCCGCTCCTCGAGGAGTTCGGCGACCGCATCCTGAACTCGCCGCTCGCCGAGGGCGCGGTGCTGGGCGTGTGCGTGGGCGCCGCCCTCGCCGGCCAGCGGCCCATCGGCGAGATGCAGTTCAACGACTTCGTGGCCACCGGCTTCAATCAGCTGGTGAACAACGCCGCGAAGATCCGCTACCGGTGGGGCGGCGAGGTGCCCATGGTGGTGCGCATGCCGTGGGGCGGGCTGCGGCACGCCGGACCCTATCACTCGCAGAACACGGAGCCCTGGTTCTACCGCACGCCGGGCCTCAAGATCGTGGTGCCGTCGACGCCCGCCGACGCGCGCGCCCTGATGGCCGCCGCCGTGGCGGATCCCGATCCGGTGCTGTACTACGAGCACATCGCGCTCTATCGCGATCCGCGCATCAAGCAGGTGCTCGACGAGGAGGCGCCCGCGCCCGTGCCCATCGGGCGGGCGGCGCTGCGGCGGGCCGGCGGGGACCTCGCGATGATCTCCTACGGCGCCTACGTGCACGAGTGCCTGCGCGCCGCCGAGACGCTCGCGGCCGACGGAATCCAGGCGTCGGTGCTCGACCTGCGCTCGCTCGCGCCGCTCGACCGCGCCGCCGTCCTCGCCGTGGCGCGCCACTGCAGCCGCGTGCTCATCGTGCACGAGGATTCGCGGACCGGCGGCATCGGGGAGAGCCTGGCGGCGATCATCCAGGAAGAGGCGTTCGAGTCGCTGGACGCCCCGGTGCGGATCCTCGGCGCGCTCGACACGCCGGTGCCGTACTCGCCGCCGCTGGAGGAATACTTCCTGCCAAGCGTGGCGCAGATCGTGGCCGACGCCAGGCGCCTCCTGGCCTACTGACCGGCGTTCGTCGCGGGCTGCCCGTCGTCTGCGCCGAACCGCTGCTCCTCGACGCAGCTCGGGCAGATGCCGTGCGAGAACTCCGCCGCGCTGTGATCGCGGACGTACCGCTCGATCTGCTGCCAGTCGCCCACCTCGCTGCGCACCCGCTTGCAGTAGGAGCAGATCGGGATGATCCCCCGCAGGGTCCGGAGCTCGGCGAGCGCCTGTTCGGCCCGCACGAGCGCGTCGTGCTCCGCGCGCCAGCTGTCCGCCACGGCGTTCTCGAGCGACAGGCGCTTGAGCACCACCATGACGCCGACGGCGTTCGCGACGATCAGCATGAGCACGTCGCTGGTCAGGTCGATCGGGTCGGTGAGCCAGGTCGCGCGAAGCGCGATGAGACCCATCGTCATCGCGAGCGGCGGCCCGATTTGCCGCCACAGCCGGTTGGGGAGCCCCGCAAAGAGCAGCAGCAGGATGAAGAGCGGCGTCCGCATCGGGAGCGTCGATCCTTCCGGCCGCTGCAGGTTGAGCGCCACGATGGTGGCCGCCAGCAGACTCGCGACGATCCAGACCGCGCGCGAGTACGCCTCGATCGCGCGCACCTGCCGCATCGCCACGATGCCGCCAACGCACGTCAGGACGAGGACCGCCCGCGTCAGGAAGCGGGGCAGGAGCCGTGGCCAGTCGCCGCTGTACAACGCGACGTCGGCCTGGGCGAACCAGGCCGACGGCACGAGCAGCAGCCCCAGCACCACCATGACCAGGTGGCGATGGCTCTCGACGCGGAGGTGATCGACCGCGAGGACGCGGGACGCGACGCCCGTAGCGCCCATGGGCCGGAACGAACCGTTACTGGGGGCGCTTCCCGTAGAAGAGCGCCGTTCCCTGCCCGTAGTCCGCCTCGCCCTTCATGGCGGCGCCGGCGACTTCGGCCTTGAGCGTGATTGTCATCGAGCCGTTCGGCCCGCTGATGTCCATGCTCATGGCCAGGTTGTTGCCCTCGATGGTGCCTTTGACGGGAATCTCGCCCTGCGGGCTGCTGATGACACCCTCGACCTCGGTGCCTTTCTGCTTCAGCGACATGCTGGCCGGCAGGGGTCCCTGGGGGGTCTCGAACGTCATCTCCCACGCGCCGGACACGTCCGCGGTCTGGGCAGCGGCGGGGACGATGGTGAACACGACGGCGACGAGCGAGAGAAGCAGCGTCTTCATGGCCGCAAGAGTCTAGCAGAAGTCCCGTCAGTCGGTCAGCCGAATCCGCACGGCGTCGCCGTCGATGCAGACCTCATGGCGTGATACCCCGACCGAGCCGTCCTGGACGAGCGTTCCGGTGCGCACGTCGTAACTCCAGCCGTGCCACGGACATGTGACGATCCCGCCCTCGAGTGGGCCGTCGCAGAGGGGCCCGCCACGGTGCAGGCACAGGTTGTCGATGGCGTGCAGGCCGTCGTCGAGGCGGAACACCGCGACGTGGCGGCCCTCCACCACGACCATCCGGCCCGCGCCGGCCGGGAAGTCCGCCAGCGAGCCCACGGGCACGAACGGTCGGTTCATCGCCGGGCCGTCGGCGTCATCGTCGTCTGGCGCCGCTCGCCGTTGCGCACGTAGACGATGGTGACCGGCTGGTCGATCTTCAGCAGCTCCAGCGCGTACGTGTAGTCGTAGATGTTCGCGATGGATTGCCCCGCGATCTCCACGATGACGTCGCCCTTCTGCAACCCGGCCTTCTCCGCCGGCCCGCCGCCGATGACGCCGCCCAGGAGCAGTCCCTTCACGTCGGTGGCGTAGTCGGGGATGGTGCCGGTGAAGACCCGCGCGCCGGCGCGCCCCCCGCCCTGCTGCGGCTGGGCGACCTTCGTGAACGACGGCGGCTCGTCGAGCGCGCCCAGCCGGCGCACCAGGGACGCGGCGAGATCGACGATGCGATCGAGGTCCTCGTAGTTGATCTTGTCGGCCGTATCGGACGGCTTGTGGTAGTCGGCGTGCGTGTTGGTGAAGAAGGTCAGCGACGGCACGCCCGCCTGGTTGAAGCTGGCGACGTCGGTGGGCTGATACGGATCGTCCTGCAGCACCAGATCGAAGCCGGCCTGGACGTTGGCCTGCTCGACGAGCTTCGGCCACACCGGGCTCGTGCCCATGGCCTGAATCGTGAGCTTGTTGTCCTGCATCCGGCCGACCATGTCGAAGTTGAGGTATGCGGCCAGCTGATCGACCGGCACGGGCGGCTGGTTGACGAACGCGTTCGAGCCCACGAGGCCGATTTCCTCCGCCGACCAGAACGCGAGCATCACGTGGCGCGGGCGGGCTTCCCCCGCCAGCCGCTCGGCCACGGCAAGCACCGCCGCGGTGCCCGAGGCGTTGTCGTCGGCGCCGTAGTGGATTTTGCCCGCATCCTCCTTGGAGGCGAGCGAGTTGCCGTGGCTGCCGCGGCCGAGGTGATCGTAGTGCGCGCCGAGCGCGATCCACGGTTTCAGATCGGCCGGCGTGGTCGCGGGCAGATAGGCGACGACATTGCGGCCGCTCTGCTTCTCGCGGACGACGGCGGTCTTCACCGAGACCGTGACGCCCGGCAGGGCAAAGCCGGTGACGTGGGGGTTGCCGGAGTCGAGCTCCTGCTGCGCGGCTTCGAGCGACCGGCCAGCCCCGGCGAAGAGAGCGGTGCCCGCGTCGCCATCGATGCTCGCCGCCGGAATGCCGGAGCCGGCGAGCGCCGTGTCGAAGCTCATCGGAATGACCTCGCCGGCGTTGGGCGACCGTGGGCCGGTCACCACCAGCATCGCCCGCGCGCCGCGCTGGCGCGCCGCCATCGCCTTGTAGCGCAGGTCCGCATACCGCGCCAGGATGCCGCGGGTCTTCTGGTCGGCGTCCTCAGGGAAGTACCGGAGGACGAGCACGACCTTGTCCTTGACGTCGAGCGTCGCGTAGCTGTCGTAGCCGAAGTTCTGCGAGTCGGGCACCACGAGCCCGTAGCCGGCGAACACCACGTCGCCGCTCACCTCCGCATCGTCGGAGAACGACAGCGCCTGGACCGCGGTCGGCGCCGCGAAGGTCTGAGGCGGCTGCCCTTCGCGGGTCACGGTGACGCGCGATCCGCCGTCCCTGCTGCCGGCCGTGAACTCGAAGGGGACGAACATGTCCGAACGTCCGGGGAGGGGCCGCGCGCCGATCCGCGCCAGCTCCTGCGCGATGTACTCGGCGGCCATGCGCTCGCCCGGCGAGCCGGCCTGCCGCCCGCCGAACGCCTCGGAGGCCAGCGTCTCGACGTGCGCGCGCGTGGCCGACGCCGTCCGGAGGCCCTGCGCCTGCAGCCCCGGCGCCGGTGCCAGGGCGAGGAGCCCGACGAGGCCCAGCACCCCCGTCGTCATTCGCCGTTCGCCATTCGTCATTCGCTCTTCGCCATTCGCCATTTTCCCTGCTTCACTTCCTTTGCGGCGCCGCCTTGATGGCCGCGAGCGCCGCGTCATGATTCCACTGCGCCAGGTAGATCTGACCCTCGCGGCTGCCCCCGCGGCTGGACGTCCAGGCCAGCTGCCGTCCATCGGGCGAGGGCACCGGCAGGCCGTCGAACCCGTCCGAGTAGGTGACCCGCACCGGCTCCTTGGCGCCGGCCAGGTCCACCATATAGACCTCGAAGTTCTCGAACCCGAGCTTGTTGGACGCGAACAGGACGTACTCGCCCGAGGGGTGGATGTAGGGCGCCCAGCTCATGGCCTTGAAGTCGGTGACCTGCCGCTTGTCGCTGCCGTCCGGGTTCATCGTCCAGATGTCCGCGATGAGGCCCTGGTCGTCGAACTTGCGCCAGACGATGCGCCGGCCATCGGGCGAGAAGAAGGGGCCGCCATCGTAGCCGGTGTTGGTCGTGAGGCGCCGCGCGCCCGACCCGTCGGCGCGCATGATGTAGATCTCGGCGAAGAAGCTGGGATCGACCTCGAGCTGCTTCTGCTCGTCGGGCGTGAGCGTCCGGTTGTAGGCGTCGCGCATCGACGAGAACACGATCCACTGCCCGTCGGGAGAGTAGGCCGCCTCGGCGTCGTAGCCGCGGGCGTTCGTCAGCCGCCGCGACTCGCCGGTCTGCTCCGAGTAGACGTAGATCTCCATCTCGGGGTCGTAGTCCCAGGCGTAGCGGCGCTCCTTGCCCGAGGCGCGGAAGTCGAGCTCATCCTTCTGGTAGTCCTTCGACTTCGGGTCGTGGTGCGTGGACGCGTAGAGGATTTCGTCGGTGCCGGGCCGGAAGAACGCGCAGGTCGTCTTGCCATGGCCCGGCGAGATGCGCCTGGTCTCGCCCGTCGCGAAGTCGAGCACGTAGATCTGGTAGAAGGGGTTCCCCGGCTCGCGCTCGCTCTGGAACACCAGCCGCCGGCCGTCCGGCGACCAGTAGCCCTCGCCCGCGCGCCGGCCTTCCACCGTGAGCCGGCGGACGCGCGACAGGAACGCGCGCTCGCCGGAGGGCTCGAGGCTCGGAGGGGTGGAGGGTTGGAGGGCGGGCGGGATGGAGGCGCGGAGGCTCGACGGCTCGGAGGCGTGCAGCCTCTCGGGCGTCGAGGGCTGCAGCGCCAGCAGCGCGAGGGCGGCGGCGGACACCACGACCGTGCGGACCATGTCGTCAGTCTACCTGACCGCCTGGTCCGTGAGGGCCAGCCCGCGGTCGATGATGTCGAAGGCCTCCCGCAGCTCCGCCTCGGTGATTGAGAGAGGCGGGTTGGTGAAGAACGTGTTCCACCGGACGAACGTGTAGAGCCCCTCCTGGCGGAAGAACCTTCCGAGCGCCTGCATTTCGGGCGACGTCCCGTTGTACGGCGCGAGCGGCTCCCTCGTCGTTCGATCGCGCTGCAGCTCGACGATGCCGAAGAGGCCGATGCTGCGGGTCGCGCCGACCGACGGGTGCCGCGCCTCGAGATCGCGCATCAGGCCGCGCATGACGTCGCCCATTCGCCGCGCGTTCTCGAGCAGGCCCTCCTCCTCGTAGACGTCCAGGTTCGCGAGGGCCGCCGCGCAGCCCATGGGATGGCTGTTGTAGGTGAGGCCGCCGAAGAACACCTTGTCCGTGAACTGGTCGGCGATCGCGCGCCGCAGCCCGACGGCGCCGAGCGGGACGTACGCGCTCGTCAGCCCCTTGGCCATCGTGATCATGTCGGGGACGATGCCCCAGTGGTCCACGGCGAACCAGGTGCCCGTGCGCCCGAACCCCGACATCACCTCGTCGCAGATGAGCAGGATGCCGTGGCGGTCGCAGAGGGCGCGCAGGCCCTGCATGTAGCCGTCCGGCGGCACGAGGATGCCGTTGGTGCCGACGACGGTCTCGACGAGGATGGCCGCGATGTGCTGCGGACCTTCGAGCATGACGATTTCCTCGATGGCGGCGAGCGCCTGCTCCGCCGTGTCGAAGCCGCGCTGCAGCCCGTGGTAGAAGTCCGGGATGCGCACGAAGCCGGGCAGGCCAGGCTCGGCGGCCCACCGCCGCGGATCGCCCGTGGCCGTGATGGCCCCGGCTGTCGCGCCATGATAGGAGCGGTAGCGCACGAGGATCTTGTGGCGCCCGGTGGCCATGCGGGCGATGCGAATGGCGTTCTCGGTCGCTTCCGCGCCGCCGTTGGTGAAGAAGAAGACGTCGATGTCGCCCGGCGTGATGGCCGCCAGCCGTGCGCCCAGCCTGGCGCGCACCTCCGTGGCCATGAACGGGTTCGCGTACGCCAGCGATGCCGCCTGCTCCTGAATGGCCCGGATCACCTTCTCGTGGCCGTGGCCGACGTTCACGCACATGAGCTGGCTGTTGAAGTCGATGTAGCGCTTGCCCTCGGGCGTCCAGAAGTGCACGCCCTTGGCGCGCGCCACCGGGATGGGGTCCACGTGGGCTTGCGCCGACCACTCGTACAACGTGTGCTTGCGGCAGAGATCGACGATGTCCTGGCCCGACAGGGCGGTGGCGGTATCCATAGGCATAGAGGTTACACCTGTGCTGTAATCGTCGTCTCGTCCGATGAAGTCCGTCGCCGTCATTGACCGCGTGCTCGCCGCCGTGGACGCCTGTGCCGACGAGATCGTCGATTTCACGGCCGAACTCATCCGGATTCCTACCGTCAACCCGCCAGGCGAGGGCTACGCGGACTGTGCCCGCCTCATCGGGGCGCGGCTGGCGGGTGGGGGCTTCGAGGTGGACTACGTCGCGGCGGAGGGCCGGCCCGAGCACACGGCGGCGCACCCGCGGGTGAACGTCGTCGGCTGGAAGCGCGGCCGGCTGGCCCGCCCCGCGGTGCACCTGAACGGGCATGTCGACGTCGTCCCCGCCGGCGCCGGCTGGACGGTCGACCCGTTCGGCGGCGTGGTGCGCGACGGCCGCATCTACGGCCGCGGCGCCTGCGACATGAAGGCCGGCATCGCCGCCGCGGTGTACGCGGCGGAGGCGATCCGCCGCGCGGGGGTCGACCTGCCCGGCTCCATCGAGGTGAGCGGCACGGTCGACGAGGAGAGCGGGGGCTTCGCGGGCGTCGCTCTGCTCGCCGAGACACGCCGCGTGTCGGCGGACCGCCTCGATTACGTCATCATCCCCGAGCCGCTCAATGTCGACCGCGTCTGCATCGGCCACCGCGGCGTGTACTGGTTCGAGGTCGAGACCCGCGGGCGCATCGGGCACGGCAGCATGCCCTTCCTGGGCGTCAATGCCATCGAGCACATGGGCGTCGTGCTCGACCGCATGCGGCGCGACCTGCTGCCGGCGCTCGCCTCGCGGACGACGAGCGTGCCGGTCGTCCCACCGGGGGCCCGGCAGGCCACGCTCAACATCAACGGCATTGCCGGCGGCCAGCCCGTGGAGGGCATTCAGACGCCGTGCGTGGCGGACACCTGCCGCGCGGTGTTCGATCGCCGGTTCCTCCTCGAGGAGGGCTTCGACGCCACGCGGGCGGAGATCGAGGCCCTGCTCACGCGAGCGGCCGCCGACACCCCGTCGTTCGACTACGCCCTGCGCGATCTGATGGTCGTGCATCCCGTGCTGACGCCGGGCGATTCCCCGCTCATCGGGTCGATCGAGCGGCACGTGGAGAGGGTCCTGGGCCGTCCCGCGACGCGCGTGGCGAGCCCCGGCACCTACGATCACAAGCACGTCGACCGCATCGGCGGCATCCGCCACTGCGTGGCGTACGGCCCGGGCATTCTCGACCTCGCGCACCAGCCCGACGAGTGGTGCGGCGTCGACGATCTCGTGAACGCCACGAAGGTGCTGGCGCTGACCGTGCTCGAGCTCACCGGAGGATTGTCATGATCGACACAGCCGAGTTGCTCCCCAACTACGTCGGGGGCCGGTGGGAGACGCCGAACGCCCCGTCGGTGCTGCCCGTCCAGAATCCGGCGACGGCCGAGGTGCTGGCCCAGGTGCCGCTCTCGGGCGCCGAGGACGTGGCGCGCGTCGTCGCCATCGCCGAGGCGGCGTTTCCGGGCTGGCGTGCGACGCCGCCGACCGAGCGCATCCAGCCGCTGTTCCGCCTCAAGCAGCTCCTCGAGGAGGCCTTCGAGGACATCGCGCGAACCATCACGCTCGAGAGCGGAAAGACGATTGGCGAGGCCCGGGGCGAGGTGCGGCGCGGCATCGAGAACGTCGAAGTGGCCGCCGGCATCCCGTCGCTCGCGATGGGGTACAACGCCGAGGACGTCGCCAGCGGCATCGACGAGCTGATGATCCGCCAGCCGCTGGGCGTCGTGGCGGCCATCACGCCCTTCAACTTCCCGGGGATGATTCCGCTCTGGTTCCTGCCGTACGCCATCGCGTGCGGCAACTGCTTCATCCTCAAGCCGTCCGAGCGCGTGCCGCTGACGATGCAGAAGGTGATGGCCCTCATCGACCGGATTGGCCTGCCGCCGGGCGTCGTGCAGCTGGTCAACGGCGGGCGCGAGGCGGTGGACGCGCTGCTCGACCACCCGGACGTCCGAGCCATCTCGTTCGTCGGGTCGTCGCCGGTGGCCCGCTACGTGTACGAGCGCGCCGCGAAGAGCGGCAAGCGCGTCCAGTGCCAGGGCGGCGCCAAGAACCCCATCGTCATCATGCCGGACGCGGACATGGAGATGACGGTGAAGCTCGCGATGGACTCGGCCTTCGGCTGCGCGGGCCAGCGGTGCCTTGCGGCATCGATGGTCCTGCCCGTCGGCGAGGCGCAGTCGACGTTCACACCCCGGCTCCTCGACGCGGCCCGGTCGCGCCGGGTCGGGTTCGGCCTCGAGCCGGAGACGGAGATGGGCCCGGTTATCACCAGCCAGAGCCGCGCGCGCATCGAAGGGCTCATCGAGCGCGGACTCGAGGACGGCGCCCGGATGCTCGTGGACGGCCGGGCGGCGCGGGTCCCCGGCTACGAGCGCGGGCACTTCCTCCGGCCGACAGTGCTCGACGTGCCGGCGGCGGGATCGGAGCTGGCGTCGACCGAGATCTTCGGCCCGGTGCTGGGCGTGTCGAGGGTTGGCACGATCGACGAGGCCATCGACTGGGTGAACCGCTCGTCGTTCGGGAACATGGCGTGTATCTTCACGTCGAGCGGGGCGGCGGCGCGGAAGTTCCGCTACGAGGCGCGTGCCGGTAACATCGGCGTCAACATCGGGGTGGCGGCGCCCATGGCGTTCTTCCCGTTCTCGGGCTGGAAGGGCAGCTTCTTCGGCGACCTGCATGCGCAGGGCCGCGACGCCGTGGAGTTCTACACCGACAAGAAGATCGTCGTGGAGCGGTGGCCGCGGGAGTGGTCGCGACAGTTCTAGGGAGATTCGGAGGTCTGGAGGCCTGGGGCTGGAAGCCCGAGGCCCGGAAGCCCGAAGTCTGAAGTCGGAAGTCGGAAAGGGCGCGGGCGCGGGGCGCCGTGCGCCGGTGCGGGGACGGCTGGCTCACAGTGAGGAGCATGTCATGCGTGTTCGACAGGTTGTGCTGACGGCGCTGTTCGTTCTCTCCGCGTGGCTCGTGCCGCTCGACGCGGCGGCGCAGGCCACCGGGGCCATTCGCGGCATCGTGACCGACGAGTCCGGGGCGCTCATGCCGGGCGTGACGGTGGAGGCGACCAACGTCGCCACGGGGCAGGTGCGGAGCGCGGTGACCGGCGCGGACGGCGTCTACACGCTCCTGCAGATTGCACCGGGGCGGTACGAGGTGAAGGCGACGCTGAGCGGATTCAAGACGGTCGTGCGCGACGGCATCACGGTGACCGTCGAGACGACCGCGCGCGTCGACCTGCGGATGAGCGTCGGCGGTCTCGAGGAGCAGGTGACGGTCACGGCCGACGCCCCGCTGGTGGAGACGCGGAGCGCCACGCTCGGCACGGTCATCGACGAGCGGAAGGTCGTCGAGCTGCCGCTCAACGGCCGCAACTTCACGCAGCTCGGGACGCTCATGCCCGGCGTCGTGGCGCCGCCGGCAGCCCTCGGGGGCCAGTCGGGCGAGGCCACGCCAGGCGGCTTCGGCGCCGTGACGGCCGGCTTCAACGTCAACGGCATGCGCAACCAGTCGAACAACTTCCTGCTCGACGGCGCCAGCAACAACGACACGTTCAACACCGGCTTCGTGCTCCGGCCGCCGCCCGACGCCATCCAGGAGTTCAAGATCCTCACGCACGGGTATGCGGCCGAGTACGGCCGTAACGCCGGCTCGGTGGTCAACGTCGTGACCAAGAGCGGCAGCAACGCGCTGCACGGAGCCGCCTGGGAGTTCAACCGCGACGACAGCCGGCAGGCGCGCAACTTCTTCGCGCCGCTCAACCAGCCCAAGCCGAAGCTCCAGCAGAACCAGTTCGGCGCCTCGCTGGGCGGCCCGATCGTGCGGAACCGCGTGTTCGGGTTCGGATACTACGAGGGCTTCAGGAACACGAGCGGCGTGACGCAGAACTTCGTGGTGCTGACCGACGCCCAGCGCGCCGGCAACTTCGGCTCGACGACGATCCGCGATCCGCTCACCGGGCTGCCGTTCCCCGGGAACCAGATCCCGGCCGACCGGATCGATCCGGCGGCCCGCGCCCTGATTGACACGTTCGTGCCGCGGGCCAACTCGGGGAGCAACCGCTACATCGTGTCGCCGAACGTGGAGGACAACCGCGACCAGTTCGGCCTGCGGTTCGACTACCAGCTCTCGTCGAGCAACACCGTGCTGGGCCGCTACATCCGCAGCGAGACCGAGCGCATCGAGCCGCCCACGACGAGGCCGATCGGATCCACGTCGATCGCCACGCTCCAGGACTTCATGCTGGCCGACACGCACGTCTTCAGCAACAACGCCATCAACGTCATGCGCGTCTCCTACAACCGCATCGACGCGAACCCGGCGGTGACGAGCGGCATCCAGAACAGCCAGTTCGGCATCAACGTGCCGCACAACGTGCCAACCGCGACGGGACTCGCCAACATCGGCATCACCGGCTTCTTCACGCTCGGCGACCTCCAGCAGCCGTTCGTCGAACGGAAGAACCTGGTGGTGCAGTTCGCCAACGACCTGACGCTCGTGCGCGGCGGCCACCAGCTCAAGATGGGCTTCGACGTCCGGCGCGAGAGCATGTTCATCGCGTTCGTCAACCGGCCCAACGGTGACTTCACGTTCACCGGCGTCCACACCGGGAACGCCGCGGCGGACTTCCTGCTCGGCCTGCCCTCGCAGTTCCGGCGGACGACGCAGAACACGCCGCAGGACGGCTGGGGCTGGTCCTACGCCGGGTACGTGCAGGACGAATTCCGGCCGACGGCGAACGTCACGGTCAACGCGGGCGTCCGCTACGAGGTGTCGGTGCCGTTCCAGGACAAGAACGGCGCGCTCAACGCGTTCCGGCCCGGCCAGCAGTCCACGCGATTCCCGCAGGCGCCCGTGGGCCTCGTCTATCCCGGCGACCCGGGCGTGCCGGCCGGCACCTACGACACCGACAAGAACAACATCGCGCCCCGCGTCGGGTTTGCGTGGGACGTCAACGGCGACGGCCGTCGCGCCCTCCGCGCCGCATGGGGCCTCTTCTACGACGCGCTGGCCGGCCAGGGCGACTTCTTCCAGAACGGCGTGCTCGCGCCGCCGTTCACGCCGCTCCTCGAGGTGAACGCGCCGCCCGCGGCGCTCACGCTGCGCAACCCGCTCAGCGCCGTCACCGGCGGCGCCAACAACTTCCCGCCCGGGCTCATCTTCATCGGGTGGGGCGAGGACTTCACGACGCCGGTGGCGCAGCACTTCAATGTCACGTGGCAGCAGGAACTCGGCGCCAACCTCGGCGTCGAGGTCGGCTACGTCGGCTCGCGCGGCCGCAACCTCCCGATCTTCATGGAGGTGAACCCCGGCGTGTACACGCCGGGCCAGACGGCGCCCGGCCCACGCCTCTTCCCGGCGTTCAGCCTGGTGCGGCCCACCTTCTCCGTCGCCAAGTCGTGGTACGACTCGCTGCAGGCGGCGCTCCGGATGCGGCCCACCCGCGGCATCAGCTTCCTCGCCGCGTACACCCTGGGCCATGCGCGCGACCACGTCTCGGGCCTCAACATCGGCGGCGAGCAGCGCCCCGTCCTGCCCGTCACCATCGGCGACCAGGCGTCCATCGATCGCGCGCTCGCCGCCGAGAAGGGCGACGCCCTCTTCGACGTGCGCCACCGCTTCGTCGTGAGCTTCAATGCCGAGATCCCGTCGCCTGCCAACATGGGCCAGCTCGCCGAGGCCATCCTCGGCGGGTGGCAGCTGAACGGCATCGTGCAGGCGCAGACCGGCTTCCCGCTGACGGTGGTCGACCCGGTGCAGAGCATCCGCTTTCTCACCAACCGGCCGAACCAGATCTGCGACCCGAACCAGGGCGGGGCGCGGACCGTCGACCAGTGGTTCAACACCGCGTGCTTCGAGCGGCGTCCGCTCGCGGCCACGGCCGAACCGGGCTCGACGCCGCGCAACAGCGTGCGCGGGCCGGGCTTCTCGCGCACCGACCTCTCGCTCTTCAAGAACATCAGCCTCCCGCGCGGCCACCGCGTGCAGCTGCGCTTCGAGGCGTTCAACCTGTTCAACCAGGAGCGGTTCGGGCAGCCCGGCAACCAGGTGGGCACCGCCAACTTCGGCCGCATCACCTCGGCCGAGGACGGGCGGATCGTGCAGCTCGCCGTCAAGTACAGCTTCTGAGGCTGGCATGGCGGCTCTGCACGCAGTGAGCGCTCGGGCGATCGCGGCGGCGGCATGTGCCGCCGCGGCCGCCGTCGGGCTCCCGGCCCAGACCGCGCCGCAGCCGGCGCCTCAGGTGGCCGCTGACACGGCCCCGCTGCCGCCGACCGGCGGCCGCGGGCTCACCGAGGTGCACGGCCTCCGGGTCGGCTCGGTGACGCTCAAGGAACGGCCGACCGGCTGTACCGTCATCCTCGTCGACGGCGAGGGCGCCGTCGGCGGCGTGTCGCAGCGCGGCGGCGCGCCCGGGACGCGCGAGACGGACCTGCTCGACCCGCTCAACATGGTCGACAAGGTCAACGCGGTGTCGCTCTCCGGCGGCAGCGCGTATGGGCTCGACGTCGCGCAGGGCGTGGTCCGCTACCTCGAGGAGCGCAACATCGGGTGGCGCGTCGGGCAGGCCGGCGTCGTGCCCATCGTGCCGGCTGCCATCCTCTTCGACCTCCCGTTCGGAGGCATGCCCACGATCCGGCCCACGGCCGAGTGCGGCTACACCGCCGCCGGGCTCGCGTCGTCGGCGCCCGTGGCGGAGGGCAACGTCGGCGCGGGCGCCGGCGCCACGGTCGGCAAGATGGGCCAGGGCCGCTCCATGAAGGGCGGCCTCGGCTCGGCGGCCGTCGCCCTCCCCAACGGCCTGGTCGTGGCCGCCATCGTCGCCGTGAATGCCGTCGGCGACATCGTCGATCCGCTGACGGGGCAGATCGTCGCCGGCGTCCGCACCGAGGATGGCAAGGGCGTGGCCGACGTGCGGAAGCTCCTGCGGAGCGGCGCCCTGCTGCGACGCCCGGCGCCGCGCGCCGGCGAGAACACGACGATCGGCCTCGTGGCCACCAACGCCCGGCTGACGAAGGCCGAGGTCAACCGGCTCGCGCTGATGGGCGACGACGGCTTCGCGAAGGCGATTGTGCCGTCGCACACCGTGGGTGACGGCGACACCGTGTTCGCGCTCGCGACAGGACGCTGGCAGGGCGAGGCCAATCTCACGCTGCTCGGCGCGATGGCGGCCGAGGCGATGGCCGAGGCCATCGTGCGCGCGGTGTCGGCGGCCGACAGCCTCGGCGGCGTGCCCTCGGCGCGCGAGCTGGGCACCGTGCCAGCCCGGCTGAAGTGAGCGCCGTGGCGCGACGTCTTGCCCGCCGCGACTTCGTCCGGAAACTGGGGTCGGGCGTGTGCTCCGCCGCCGCCGTCGGCGCGGCCGGAACATACGCCCGATCCCTTTTTCCAGGCATCGTCCGGGCGCAAGGGACGCTGCCGCAGATGCCGCAGGGCGTCGCGGCCGGCATCGTCGGCGTCGGCCAGGGAATCGTGTGGAGCCGTGCCGACCGACCGGGGCGGCTCTTCGTCGAGTACGCCACGACCGAGCGCTTCGAAAACGTGACGCGCGTGCGCGGGCCGGCCGCCACGGCGTCGACCGACCTGACGGCTCGTGTCCTGCTGCCGGACCTGCCTCCAGGGCAGCGGATCTTCTACCGCGTCCGGTTCCAGGACTTGTCCGACCTCCGCGCGTGGAGCGATCCGCTGGTGGGCAGCTTCACGAGTCCGTCGGCCGTGGGCGACCGGGATCTCACCATCGCCTTCTCCGCCGACACCGTCGGTCAGGGGTGGGGACTCAACCCCGACTTCGGCGGGCTGCGCCTGTACGAACCCATGCGGGCGGCCGCACCGGACGTGTTCGTGCACTGCGGCGACACGATCTACGCCGACCAGCCGCTGCAGGCCGAAGTGGCGCTCGACGATGGGACGATCTGGCGCAACGTGGTGACCGAGGCAAAGGCGAAAGTTGCCGAGTCGGTGGACGAGTTCCGCGGCAACTACCGCTACAACCTCCAGGACGCGCACATGCGCGCGTTCAATGCCGACGTGGCGCAGGTCGTGCTCTGGGACGACCACGAAGTGCGCGACAACTGGTACGAGACGCGCGACCTCTCGCGGGATGCCCGGTACACGGAGAAGCGCATGGCGCTGCTCGCGGCGCGGGCACGCCAGGCGTTTCTGGAGTACCACCCGCTGCCCATCGTGGAGGGCGACGCCGAGCGCATTCACCGGCGCGTGCCGTGCGGGCCGCTGGCGGAGATCTTCGCGCTCGACCTGCGCAGCTTCCGCGGTCCGAACAGCCCGAACCGGCAGGCCGTGCCCGGCGATGAGTCGGCTCTGGCGGGAGCCGGGCAGATCGTGTGGCTGAAGTCGGCTCTCGAGACCAGCCGGGCGGCCTGGAAGGTCATTGCGAGCGACCTGCCCATCGGCCTGGTCGTCCGCGACGGCCCCGAGCATTTCGAAGCCATCGCCAACGCCGATGACGGTCCGCCGCTGGGCCGCGAGCACGAGATCGCGGATCTGCTGCGGTTCATCCGCGATCGACGCATCCGCAACGTGGTGTGGATCACCGGCGACGTGCACTACTGCGCCGCGCACCACTACGATCCCGCGCGGGCCCGCTTCACCGAGTTCGATCCGTTCTGGGAGTTCGTGGCCGGTCCGCTCCATGCGGGCACGTTCGGCCCGAACCCGCTCGATGCGACCTTCGGCCCCGAGGTGCGGTTCAGCGGCGTGCCGCCGGGCATGAAGCCCAATCGTCCGCCGAGCGCGGGCCTGCAGTTCTACGGGCTGCTCACGATCGACGCGCGGACGCGCGCGCTCACAGCGACGCTGCACGACCTGACGGGCCGCGCGCTGTTCAGCCAGACGCTGGAGCCGGCGCGATGAACCTCGCGCTGGTGCTGCTGGCCGTCTACTCGGCGCTGCTCGTCGGCGTCGGGCTGTGGATTGCGCGCCTGGTGAAGGGCAGCGGCGAGTTCTTCGTGGCGGGCCGCCGGCTCTCCGTGCCGCTGCTGTTCTCGACGGTCCTGGCCGCCAACATCGGTGCGGGATCGACGATTGGCGCGGCCGGGCAGGCCTACCGCGATGGCCTGAGCGCGTGGTGGTGGAACGGGTCGGCCGCCCTCGGGTCGCTCGTCCTGGCGTTCGTCGTCGGCCCGCGCATCTGGCGCATTGCGCGCGAGCACAACCTCTACACCGCGGGCGACTTTCTCGAGTGGCGGTACGGCCGCTCGGTGCGCGGCGTGATTGCCGCGCTCATCTGGGTGGGCACGCTGTTCATCCTGGCGGGACAGCTCCTGGCCGGCGTCGCGATTCTCGAGGTCGTGGCCGGCGTCCCGCGCTGGGGCGGCGCGCTCATCGGCGGCGCCGTCATGACGACGTATTTCGTCGCGGGTGGGCTGCTGAGCTCGGCGTGGGTCAACTTGGTCCAGCTCGCGGTGCTGCTGGCCGGCTTCGGCGTGGCGGTGCCGCTCATCGTCTCCGACGTCGGGGGCCTGTCGGCCCTCCGGGGCGTCGCCGAGACGGCGCCGGGCTTCACCGACGTGATGCACTCGACGGGGCCCGGGTCGGGCTGGGCGTTTCTGTTCCTGCTGGCGCCCAACTTCATGATCTCGCCCGGCCTGGTTCAGAAAGCGTATGGCGCGCGCGACGAGCGCACCGTCCGCATCGGAATCGGGCTGCAGGCCGTCGTGCTCGGCGTGTTCGCGCTGCTGCCGGTGCTCATCGGGATGGCGGCCCGCGCCGCGCACCCGGACGTCGCGGTGCGCGATCAGGTGCTGCCGCTGATGTTCACCGAGCACCTGCCTCCGCTGCTGGGCAGCGTGGCGCTGGCGGCGGTGTTCTCGGCCGAGGTCAGCACGTGCGACGCTATCCTCTTCATGCTCTCGACGTCGCTGTCGCAGGACCTCTATAAGCGGTTCGTGAACCCGCAGGCCAGCGACGCGCGCGTGCTGCAGGTGGCGCGGATGGCCGCGCTCGCCGGCGGCACGCTCGGCGTGCTGCTGGCCGTCTCGCTGCCGCCGTCCGTGATCGCCGCGCTCAGCATCTTCTACGCGCTCGTGGCCGTGTCGCTGTTCGTGCCGGTCGTGGGCGGCCTCTTCGTCCGCCGCGCGGGCACGCGCGAGGCGCTCTTCGCGATCGTCGCCGGCGTCACGGTGCGCGTCGGCCTCCAGATCTTCAACGACGGGCGCGGCGTCGGGCTCGTCGACCCCACGCTCCTCGGCACGTTGTCCGCCGCGGTCGCGTATGTCGTCACCCTGGGCCTCAGGCCCTCATCCAGCAAACGCCATGACTGATATCTTCCGTCTCGACAACAGAACCATCGTGGTGATCGGCGCCGGCTCGGGCATCGGGCAGGCCGTGGCCGTCGGCGCGGCGCGCCAGGGCGCGCGCGTCGTGTGCGCGGACGTCAGGCTCGATACGGCCGAGGCGACGGCAGGGCAGATCCGCGGCGAGGGCGGCATGGCCGACGGCGTGGCGCTCGACATCACCGACGGCGCGGCCACCGACAAGGTGCTCGGCGACGTGCGGGCGGCGACCAAGCGCCTCGACGGCGTCATCTGCACGCCCAGCATCAACGTGCGCAAGAAGCTCCTCGACTACGCGGAGGAGGAGTTCGATCGCGTGGTCCGCGTCAACCTCAAGGGGAGCTTCAACGTCGTCCGCAGCGCGGGCCGGCTGATGGTGGAGCAGCAGGGCGGGAGCATCGTCATCTTCTCGTCGATCCGCTCGCTCGTGGTCGAGCCGGGGCAGGCGGTCTATTCGATGACCAAGGCGGGCATCCTCCAGCTGGTGCGCGGCGCGGCGTGCGAGTTCGGCGGCGCGGGCGTGCGCGTCAACGCTGTCGGCCCCGGCGTCATCGAGACGCCGCTCACGGCCCCTATCAAGGCGCAGCCCGAGTGGTATCGCGCCTACGCCGACAAGAACATCTTCAGGCGCTGGGCCAGGGCGGAGGAAATGGTCGGCCCGACGCTGTTTCTCGTGTCGGATGCGGCCAGCTATGTGACCGGGACGATCATCTACGCCGACGGCGGGTGGCTGGCGCAGGATGGCCGCTTCACGCCGCCCGGGATGTGATGGCGGCCTTTCGTATTGCGCTCGTGCCCGGCGACGGCATCGGCCAGGAGGTCATGCCGGCAGGGATCGCGGTGATCGAGGCGGCCGCGCGACGCGACGGCGTGGCGATCGAGTTCACGACCTTCCCGTGGAGTTGCGCCTACTATCGCCAGCACGGGCGGATGATGGACGCCGACGCCCTCGAACGGATGGCGGCGTTCGACGCGATCTACCTCGGCGCCATCGGTGACCCCTCGGTGCCGGACCACGTGTCGGTGTGGGAAATGATCCTGCCGGTGCGGCAGCGGTTCAGGCAGTACGTCAACCTGCGCCCCATGCGCCTCCTGCCGGGCGTGGCGGGCCCGCTTGTGGGCCGCGCGCCCGCCGACATCGACATGGTGGGCGTCCGCGAGAATTCGGAGGGCGAATACGCGGGCGTCGGCGGCCGCGTGCACGCAGGCACCGCGGACGAGGTGGCCGAGCAGACGGGCGTGTTCACGCGCCGCGGCATCGAGCGCGTCGCGCGGTACGCGTTCGCCCTCGCGTCGAGCCGGCCCCGGCGGCGGCTGGCGAGCGCGACCAAGTCGAACGCGCTGCAGCATTCGATGGTGTTGTGGGATGAGGTGGTCGCGGAGGTGGCGCAGGAGTTCCCGGGCGTCGAGTGGCAGAAATACCACGTCGACGCGCTCGCGGCGCGGATGGTCACCGCGCCCGAGACGCTGGACGTCATCGTGGCGTCGAATCTATTCGGCGACATCCTCACCGATCTGGGTGCGGCCGTCTCGGGAAGTGTGGGCGTGGCGCCCGGTGCCAACCTCAACCCGGAGCGTGAGTACCCGTCGATGTTCGAGCCTATCCACGGCTCGGCGCCGGACATCGCGGGCCGCGGCATCGCCAATCCCGTCGGGGCCATCTGGGCCGGGGCGCTCATGCTCGATCATCTGGGTCGGCGCGAGCTGCACGACCGCATCGTGGCCGCCATCGAAGCGACCCTGGCCGAGGGCGCCGTTCGCACCCCCGACCTGGGCGGCACGGCGACGACCGCCGAGATGACCCACGCCATCTGCGCCCGGCTCTGAAAAAGGTGCCTGGCACCTTTT
>JBFMCA010000071.1:0-24423 GCA_040754955.1 Acidobacteriota bacterium
AAGGTGCCAGGCACCTTTCCTATACTGGCCCGGTGTCGCGGGAGGGAACAGGCCGGACTGCGCTCGTGACCGGCGCCTCGGCGGGAATCGGGCGTGCGTTCGCCGAGCTTCTGGCGGAGCGGGGCTACGACCTGGTGATCACCGCCCGGCGTCGCGACCGGCTCGACGCCGTGGCAGAGGTCCTGTCGAGCCGCGGTGTGAGCGTTCTGGTTGAACCAGCCGACCTGGCGGATCCCGCCGCACCGGGCAGACTGGCTGACTGGGTTCGCGACCGGGGACTCCACATCGACGTGCTCATCAACAACGCCGGGTATGGCGTGCCGGGCAGTTACGTGAAGTCGACTTGGGAGGTGCACGCCGACTTCCTGCGCGTGATGGTCGTCGCCGTGTCCGAGCTCACCCACCGGCTCTTGCCGGGCATGATCGAGCGCAGGTGGGGGCGGATTCTGAACGTCGCGTCACTGGCGGCCTTCATCCCCCCGAGCGCCGGCCACACCCTGTACGCGGCCTCAAAGGCCTACCTCGTCCGTTTCTCCGAAGCCCTGGCCCTTGAGGTCGGTCAGCACGGGGTACATGTCACCGCCGTCTGCCCTGGTTTCACGCTCAGCGAGTTTCACGACGTCACCGGCACCCGGGGCCAGGTGAGTCAGTTGCCGGCCTACATGTGGATGGATGCGGCGTCGGTCGCCCGCGAGGGATATGACGCCGTGATGGCCGGCTCGCCCGTTCACGTCACGGGCGCCGTCAACCGGACGCTGGCGACCCTTGCCCGCGTGCTGCCGCAGCAACTCGTCCGGGCGATCGTCCGCCGAAACGCCTCCAAGTTCCGCAAAACGTGATCAAAGGTGCCTGGCACCTTTCCGGAAAAGGTGCCTGGCACCTTTTCGGGGGGCGGGTCGTATTTTACGTCACGGGAGGCGGAATGCTCGAGGGGCTGGTCAGGGACGTGCGGATTGCGGGCCGGTGGCTGCTGGGCAGCCGCGGGTTTGCGGCGGTTGCGATCCTGTCACTCGGGCTCGGCGTCGGCGTCAACACGGCGATGTTCACGCTCGTCGACGCCGTGCTGCTGCGACCCCTGCCGGTCGAACGCCCGGACACGCTCGTCGACGTCTTCACCACCGGGAGCGACGGCGACGAGTACGCCACCTCGTCCTACCCCGACTTCCTCGATCTCCAGGCATCGAACGACGTCTTCAGCGACATGATTGCCTACAGCCCCATGCTCGCGCCGCTGGGCCTGGGCGATCGTTCGCGGCTGGTCATGGGCCAGGTGGTGACGTCCAACCACTTCGAGGTCCTCGGCATCCGCGCGCTGCTCGGCCGGACGCTCGAGCCGGCCGACGATGCGCCGGGCGCGGCGCGCGTCGTGATGCTCTCGCACCGCCTCTGGACGCGCGAGTTCGGCGCCGACCCCGCCGCCGTGGGGCAGACGCTCACGCTGCGTGGACAGGCCTACGCCATCGTCGGCGTGGCGCCGCCGTCGTTCACCGGCGTCGTGCCGCTCATCGCGCCCGAGCTGTGGCTGCCCATCGCGCACGTGGACGACGTCGAGCCCGCGGGCATCATCGACGCGATCCCGGGCCCGGGCCGGACGCGGCTCGAGCGCCGCGGCGCGCGGTGGCTGTTCGTCAAGGGCCGGCTGAAGCCCGGTGTCACCGCCGCACAGGCGCACGCGAACGTCGCGCTCCTCGGCACGCAGCTCGAGGCCGCCCATCCGCAGACCAACACGCGTCGCCGCTTCTCCGCCGTGCCCACCACCGACGTCCGGCTGCTCGTGCCCCAGGCCAGCGCGCCGCTTGCCGCCGGGAGCGCCGGCCTGATGGCGGTCGTCGGGCTGGTGCTGTGCATCGCGTGCGCCAACGTGGCCGGCCTGCTGCTGGCCCGCGCGTCGGCGCGCCGTCGCGAGATCGGCGTGCGCCTGGCGGTCGGCGCCACGCGGGGCCGGCTGGTGCAGCAGCTGCTCGTCGAGTCGCTGGTGCTCGGGCTGGCTGGCGCCGCGCTGGCCGTCGGCGTCGCGTGGACGCTCGTCCAGGCGCTCGCCAGCATCGAGCTGCCCATCCGCGATCTTCCGCTCGATCTCCGGCTCGACGGCCGCGTGCTGGCCTTCGCGCTCGGCGCGGCGGGCCTCGCGGGCCTGCTCGCCGGCCTCACGCCCGCGCTCAAGGCCTCCGCGCCATCGCTCGTGGACGATCTGCGGGCCGACTCGCCCGCGACGGCGGCCGGCGGACGACGCTGGGGGATGCGCGAGGCGCTGGTCGGCGGTCAGATTGCACTCACCGCGGTGCTGCTCGTCGTCGCCGGCCTGCTGCTGAGGAGCCTCGACGCCGCGCGGCACGCCGACGTGGGGTTCGACGTCAGAGGGCTGGCGCTCCTGTCCTTCGACACCGACATGGTCCGCTACCCCCGGGAGCGGGGACAGCAGTTCTGGCAGGACCTCCTCGCGCGCGCGCGGCAGCTGCCGGGCATCGACGCCGCGGCGCTGGCCTCCGCGCGGGTCCCCTTCGATCTCAACTTCACGACGAACGAGATCACGATCGACGACCGGAGCTACGCGGCCGACGCGCGCGGGGAGATCATCTCGAATGTCGCCGTCTCACCCGAGTACTTCGCGACGCTGGGCGTTCGCATCGTGGACGGTCGCGCCTTCACCGACGCGGATCGCGAGGGCGCGCCGCGGGTGGCCATCGTCAGCGAAGCCATGGCGCGGCGCTACTGGCCCGATGCGTCGGCCGTGGGCCGCACCTTCACCATCGCTGCAACCCGCGAGCGCGTGACCATCGTGGGCGTGTCGGCCGACTACAAGGTGCACACCGTGATGGAGGCGCCGACGCCGTATATCCACTACGCCGCGGCGCAGCGGCCCTCCTCGTACCACTACCTGCTCGCGCGCACACGGGGGGATGCGGAGCAGGCGCTGGCGGCGCTCCGCCGCGAGGCGCTGGCCATGGAGCCCGGGCTGGTCTTCGTGGGCAACGCCACGATGGAGCGGGCGCTCGCGCTCACGCTGCTCCCCTCGCGCGTGGGCGCCATGCTGGCCGCGGGCTTCGGCCTCCTCGGCACGCTGCTCGCCGCCGTCGGACTCTACGGCGTCATTGCCTACGCCGTGGCGCGCCGCACGCGCGAGATCGGCCTCCGCATCGCCCTGGGTGCGCGGCCCGGCCAGGTGCTGCGGATGGTCATGGGGCAGGGCTTCGCGCTCGCGGCCCTCGGCGCCATCGTCGGGCTCGGACTCGCCGCCGTGGCCGCCCGCCTGCTCGCCGGCGTCGTCTACGGCGTGGGACCGGCCGATCCGGTCGCCTGGGGCTCGGCCGTCGGGGCGCTCGCCGCCGCCGCGGCGCTCGCCAACCTCGTTCCCGCGCGGCGCGCGATGCGCGTGGATCCGGTGCGGGCGCTCAAGGCCGACTGACCGCCCCACTCCTCCGGGCGAGCCGCGGCCCGCAGTGGGTATACTGTCGGCCACGCGCTGGAGGATCTCATGCAGCAGAGCCCTGTTCGTCGAGCCGGGACGCTGGCGGCGGCCGCCGCCGCGGCGTGCCTCACGGTCACCGTCGCCGCGCAGCAGATGCAGCCGACGCCCCCGAGAGGATCGGACGGCGACGGCCCGCACGCCCGTCTCGTCATCCGCGGCGCCACCGTCGTCGACGGCACCGGCGCGCCGCCCCGCGGCCCCATGGACATCGTCATCGAGAACGACCGCATCACGGAGATCACGAGCGTCGGGTTCCCCCACGTGCCGATCGGCGAGCGGGGACGTCCGGCCAAGGGCACGAAGGAGATCGACGGCACCGGGATGTACGTCCTCCCGGGCTTCGTCGACCTCCACACGCACTGCGGCGGCAACCAGGCCAACGATCCCGAGTACGTCTACAAGCTGTGGCTGGCGCACGGCGTGACGACCGTTCGCGGCGTGCCGTGCGGCTCGATGGACTGGGATCTCCAGCAGCGGGAGCTGTCCGCAAAGAACCAGATCGTCGCGCCGCGGATCTTCGCCTACCACCGGCCGTTCACCGGCGAGGGCTGGGACCGCGCCAAGGGGCAGACGCCGGCGACGGCGCGCGAATGGGTGCAGTGGGCCGCCAAGAAGGGCGTCGACGGGCTCAAGCTCGGCGCGTACGACCCGGAGATCATGGCGGCGCTGCTCGACGAGGCGAAGAAGCACGGGCTGGGCTCGACCGCCCACCTCGATCAGATGGGCGTGGCCCGGATGACGGCGCGCGACGCCTCGCGGCTCGGCCTGGGCGCGATGACGCACTACTACGGGCTCTTCGAGTCGCTGCTCAAGAACCACAGCATCCAGAACTACCCCGTGCACCAGAACTACAACGACGAGCAGCACCGCTTCGGCCAGGTGGCGCGGCTGTGGGACCAGATCCACCCGCGCGGCAGCGAGCCGTGGAACGCGCTCATCAAGGAGTGGGTCGATCGCGGGTTCATCATCGACCCGACGATGACGATCTACTCGGCGAGCCGCGACGTGATGCGCTCGCGCAACGCCGACTGGCACGAGCGCTACACCATCCAGTCGCTGTGGGACTTCTACCAGCCGAACCGCGTCGCCCACGGCGCGTACTGGTTCGACTGGACCACTGAAGACGAGATCGCCTGGAAGAACTTCTACCGCGTCTGGATGTCGTTCCTCAACGACTACAAGAACGCCGGCGGCCGGGTGACGACGGGGTCGGACTCGGGCTTCATCTACCAGACCTACGGCTTCGGGTACATCCAGGAGTTCGAGCTGCTGCAGGAGGCGGGCTTCCACCCGCTCGAGGTCATCCGCGCGGCGACGCTCCACGGCGCCGAGGCCCTCCACGAACCGAAGGGCCGCCCCATCGAGTTCGGCATCCTCCGCCCGGGCATGAAGGCCGACCTGGTGCTCATCAGGCACAACCCGCTGCAGAACTTCAAGCTGCTCTACGGCACCGGCCACCTGAAGGTGAACGACGCGGCCAACAAGCCCGAGCGCGTGGGCGGCATCGACTTCGTGGTCAAGGACGGCATCGTGTACGACGCGAAGAAGCTGCTGGCGGATGTCGCGGCGAAGGTCGAGAAGTCGAAGCAGCGGCGCACGACGTCGTCGGCGGGGGAGTAAGGGATGCGCCGGCTGATTCGATTCGCGCTGTGGGGGCTCGCGCTGGCGGTCGTCGCGGCGGGCGCGGGCGTCGCGTACCTGATGACCGCGTTCCCGGACGTGCCGCCAGCCGAGGCGGTCACGATCGAGGCAACGCCCGAGCGGCTGGCCCGCGGCGAGTACCTGGCCAGGCATGTCACCGGATGCGTGTTCTGCCACGCGCAGCGCGACTGGACCAGATACGGCGCGCCGGTGACTCCGGGGACGGAAGGCGCCGGCGGCGAGTTCTTCGGCGAGCCCGGCACGGCGCTCCAGCTGTGGGCGCCCAACATCACGCCCGCGCGGCTGCGCGAGTGGACCGACGGCGAGATCATCCGCGCGATGACGACCGGCGTCAGCCGCGACGGCACGGCGCTCTTTCCGATCATGCCGTACCTGAAGTACGGCGGGCTCGCGCGCGAGGACGTCGCGGCCGTCGTAGCGTACATCCGGTCGCTGCCAGCCCGGTCGCATGAGACGCGGTCACGCGAGCTGGGGTTCCCTTTGCCGCTCATCGTGCGGACGATTCCGCAGCCCGCCGCGCTCCGCGACGCCATCCCGCCCGCGACCGACCGGGTGGCCTACGGCGAGTACCTCGTGAACGCCGCCGCCTGCGCCGACTGCCACACGCCGCAGGACGATCAGGGGCAGCCGCTGCCGGGCATGGACTTCGCCGGCGGGTTCGAGTTGTGGCTCGAGGGCGGCGGACGCCAGAAGGTGGCGAACATCACGCCCGATGCCACCACCGGCATCGGGTCGTGGACCGAGGAGCAGTTCGTCGACAAGTTCAAGTCGTTCGAGGGCGTCGAGCCGCGCACGCTCGTCGGCGCCGAGCGGCTCGAGAACACGCACATGCCGTGGCTGGCCTACTCGGGCATGACGCGCGAGGACCTCTCGGCGATCTACGCCTACCTGCGGACCGTCAAGCCCGTGGTGAACAGGATCAAATAGGGGTTCGGAAGGGTTCGGAAAGGTTCGGAGAGATTCGGCGTGCGGTTCGACGTGCTCATCACCGGCGGGCTCGTGGTCTCCACACGGGAGGTCCGGGCGGCGTCGGTCGGGGTTATCGGCGGGCGGGTTGCGGCGGTCCTGGCACCGGGCGAGGCCGCGGACGCCGACGTCGTCGTCGATGCGCGCGGGCTCCACATCCTTCCCGGCCTCATCGATACCCACGTGCACACGCGCCACCCCGGCGTGGCGGCGCGCGAGGACATGGCGTCGGGCACCGCCGCGGCGGCTGCCGGCGGCATCACGACGCTCCTCGAGATGCCGATCGCGAAGATTCCCGCCAACTCCGCCGATGGCGTGCGCCGGCGCATCGCGGCGATGCAGCCCGGCGCGCGCATCGACTTCGCGCTCTACGGCGGCGCCGGCCACGAGAACATCGCCGCCATCCAGGAGCAGGCCGACGCCGGGGTGGTGGCCTTCAAGACGTTCCTGCAGCCGCCGCCGCCCGCGCGGCTCGACGAGTTCTTCGGGCTCTGGTGCACCGACGAGGCGACGCTGCCGGCCGTGATGGCGGAGGTGGCCCGCACGGGGCTCCGGCACTGCTTTCACTGCGAGGACGCCGCCCTGTTCACGGCACGCCAGCAGGAGCTGGCCGCCGCGGGCCAGCGTACCGGCCGCGCGCACGCGCGCGCGCGGCCGCCCATCGTGGAGGAGACCTCCGCGGCAGCCGTGCTGGCGCTCGCCGCCGACGTCGGGGCGCGCGTGGGCATCGTGCACTGCTCGAGCGCCCGGACCGCGGCGCTCGCCGCCGACGCGCGCGCCCGCGGCGTGGACGTCACCGTGGAAACGTGTCCGCCGTACCTGCTGTTCACCGAGGAGGCCCTCGACCGGCTCGGGCCCTTCGCCAAGTGCAACCCGCCGCTTCGCGACGAGCCGGGCCGCGAGGCGCTCTGGCAGGCGGTGCAGGACGGGCGCATCGAGTATCTCGGCACCGACCACTCGCCGTTTCTCGGCGAGGAGAAGTCCGGCGCCGTCGACATCTTCGCCGCGCCGCCGGGGCTGTGCGGCCTCGACGTCTTCGGGCCCGTCATGCTGACGGCCGTCGGAGAGGGCCGCCTGGCTCTCACCGACGTGGTCCGCCTGTGCTCGACGCGCGCCGCGTCCCTGTTCCAGCTGCCCTCGAAGGGGGCCATCGCGGTGGGGAAGGACGCCGACTTCGTGCTGGTCGATCTCGCCGCGCGCTGGCGGTTCGACGCCTCACGGTCGTTCACGAAGTCGCGCGCCAACATGGCCATCTACGACGGCCTGCCGCTGCAGGGCCGCATCGTCTCCACGTGGGTGCGCGGCGCGCGGGTGTACGAGGAGGGCCAGATCACGGGCGCCGAGGGACACGGGCGGGCGCTGAGGCCCGGCGCATGAGCGTGCTTGGCCTCGCCACCATCGGCCAGACGCCGCGGCCCGACCTCGTGCGGGCGTTCGGCGCAGCGGCGCCGGCGACGCGCATCCTCGTGCGCGGCGCACTCGACGGCCTGGCGCGCGCCGAGGTGGCGGCCCTCGAGCAGGCGGGCGACTACCCGCTGCTCGTGCGGCTGGCCGACGGCGCCACGGCCGAGATCCCGATGGCGGTCCTCCACCCGCGGGTCGAGCGCGCGGTGGCCGCGCTCGAGGCCGACGGCGCCGACGCGACGGTGGTGGTCTGCGCGGGCCGATTTCCGGCCGTGCGCGCCGCGCGGCCCGTCCTTCTCCCCGGTGAGATCGTGCCGGCCGTCCTCCGCGCGATCACGCGGACGGGGCGCATCGGCGTGGTGACGCCGAATGCGGGGCAGGTCCCGTTTGCCGAGCGGAAGTGGCGCGGCGACGGCTTCGACCCCGTTGTGAGCTGGGCAGCGCCCGGCGCCGCGGACGATCTGGCACGCGCGGCCGCGGCGTTATCCGGCAGGGACCTCGAGCTGGTCGTGCTCGACTGCATGGGCCACGACGAGGCCGACCGCGCCGCCTTCGCGCGGCTGACCGGCCGCCCGGTGGTGGCCGCGCAGACGCTCGTCACACACGTCGCCGCCGCGGTTGTGGGATAGTTGCCAGAGCCCAGAGCCCCAAGCCCCATGCCTCCACCTCTCACCGGCATCTACAACATCACGCCCACGCCGTTTCATCCCGACGGCTCGCTCGACGAGCCGAGTCTCCGGCGGCTGACCGCCTTCACGCGCGCGAAGGGCGTGGACGGCATGACCATTCTCGGAGTGCTCGGCGAGGCCGACAAGCTCACCGAGCGCGAGCGCGACGCCGTCATCGCCGCCACCATCGAGGAGGCCGGGTCGGACTTCCCGATCTGCGTGGGCACTACGCACGCGGGCACCGACGGGTGCATCGCCTTCAGCCGACGCGCCCAGGCGCTGGGGGCGCGCGCCGTGATGATCGCGCCGCCGAAGCTCGCCCGCACGAACGACGCGGCCATCCGGCGCCATTACCTCGCCGTGGCCGACGCCATCGACATCCCCATCGTCGTGCAGGACTACCCGCCGGCGGTGGGCGGCGTGACGATGACCGTGGAGCTCATCGCGTCGCTCGCCGAGGCCTCGCCGCGTTGCCGGCACCTGAAGCTGGAGGACGAGCCGTCCCCCATGAAGGTGAGCCAGGTGCGGGCCGCGCGGCCGGACATCACCATCTTCGGCGGCCTGGGCGGCATGATGTTCCTCGAGGAGCTCCGCCACGGGGCGCACGGCACGATGACCGGGTTCGCCTTCCCCGAGATCCTCGTCGACATCCACCGCCGGTTCACCGCCGGCGACGTCGACGGCGCCACCGAGGTGTTCTACCGCTACGTGCCGCTCATTCGCTTCGAGAACCAGCCGCGCATCAACCTGGCGCTGCGCAAGCACATCTACCACCTCCGGGGGGCCATCGCGTCGCCCCACGTGCGGTCGCCGTACACGCCGGTGGATCCGGACACGCTCGCGGATCTGACCGATCTCCTCACGAGGCTCCGTCTGTCATGAACCTGGGACTCGCAGGCAAGCGCGCGCTGGTGCTGGCGTCCAGCCGCGGACTGGGATACGCGTCGGCGCTCGGGCTGGCGCGCGAGGGCTGCCATCTGGTGATTTGCAGCCGCGATGAAGGCCGCATCACCGCGGCCGCCGAGGCCATCCGCCGCGAGACGGGGGCGCGCGTCCTGCCGCTCGTGGCCGATGTCGGCACCGACGACGAGGCCGCGCGGCTCGTGGCGGCCGCCGTGACCGAGTATGGCGGCCTCGAGATCGTGGTGCACAACGCTGGCGGACCGCCGGCGGGGGAGTTCGCGCAGATCACCGAGGCGCAGTGGCAGAAGGCCTTCGAGCAGAACCTGCTCAGCTTCACGCGCATCGTGCACGCGGCGGTGCCGGAGATGAAGAAGGCCGGCTACGGCCGCCTGCTGACCATTGCCTCGTCGTCCATCAAGCAGCCGATTCCGAACCTGGTCCTGTCGAACGCGCTGCGGGCGGGCGTGTGGGGCCTGGCCAAGACGCTGTCGCGCGAGCTGGCCGCCCACGGCATCCTGGTGAACGTCGTCGCGCCGGGTCGCATCCAGACCGAGCGCATCGAAGAGCTCGATCAGGCCAACGCCGCGCGCGCGGGCAAGCCCGTCGACGAGATCCGCCGCGCCTCGGTGGCCCAGATTCCCATGGGCCGGCTCGGCCGTCCCGAGGAGCTCGCCAACCTCGTCGTGTTCCTCGCCTCGGAGGCGGCCAGCTACATCACCGGGCAGGCCATCACCGTGGACGGCGGCGCCGGCACGGCGCTGTAGGACACGCGGTCCCGACCGGGGTTCCGCCGGGGGGCCTCGCAAGCTTCCCGCGCTGCTCAGCGGTAGTCGTCGCGCACGGGCGCAAAGACGTCGAGCACGCGGCAGGCGGTGAGTGCGCGGCCCGAGTGGGGTGCGTTGGGCGGAATCACGAACACGCGGCCCGGCTCGAGCCGGTGCTGGTGCCCGTCGACGGTCAGCTCGAGCGTGCCTTCCAGCACGTTGACCGTCTGTTCGTGCACGTGACGGTGTTCCGGAAACGCCGCGCCTTCGTCGATCTCCACCCACGACTGCGACGTGAGCCCGGTGTGAACCACGCGGGCCCGGAACCCCGGGAAGATCTCGCGGACCGGCACGGTGGCAAGCGTCATCAGGCCCATGGCCCGTGTATATCACCTTCCCGGGCGCCCTGAACCCGTGCAGAATGGATGGGACGATGACCCACCTGCTCGTCGCAGCCGCGTTGACGGCGATGACCGTGTCCGCCGTGGGGCTGCAGGCGCCGGCGGCGGTCACCGAGGCCCCGCCGGCCGAACGGCCGTCCTTCGACGTCTGGCTGCAGACGCTGCGCGCCGACGCCGTGGCTGCCGGCATCTCGGAGGCCACCCTCGCGGCCGCCCTCGCGGACCTGGTCCCGCTGCCGGTCGCCGTCGAGCGCGATCGCGCCCAGCCCGAGGCCGTGCTGACGGTCGATCGCTACATCGAGCGGCGCCTGACGAGGGCGTTCGTGCGGACCGCGGCCGGGATGGCGCGAACCCATCGGCGGCTGCTCGATCGCGTGGGCGAGGCCTACGGCGTGCAGCCCCGCTTCATCGTCGCCATCTGGGGCCTCGAGTCGAACTTCGGCCGCTTCAGCGGCGTGCGCCCGACCGTCCAGGCGCTGGCCACGCTGGCCTGGGACGGCCGGCGGGAGGCGCTCTTCCGGGCCGAGCTGCTGCATGCGCTGCGCATCCTCGACGCGGGCTACATCGGCCTGGGCGCCATGAAGGGGTCGTGGGCGGGCGCGATGGGGCAGCCGCAGTTCATGCCGTCGAGCTACCTCAGGTTCGCGGAGGACTTCGACGGCGACGGGCTGCGCGACATCTGGAGCTCGCACGCCGACGTGTTCGCCTCGATCGCCAATTACCTCCGGCAGCACGGCTGGTCCAATCGGGAAACCTGGGGGCGCGAGGTGCGCCTGCCACCCGGGGGCGCCGATCGGCTGATGGCGGAAGTGGGCCGTCGCCAGACGGGCTGCCGCGCGGAGCGCGAGATGTCGCAGCCTGCGCCGCTCGCGCGGTGGCACGCCATCGGAGTGCGGTCGGCCAACGGCGCGAACCTGCCCGACGTGGACCGGGACGCGGCGCTCGTGCCGGCCGGCGCGCGGGCGTTTCTCGTGTATGGCAACTACCAGGCGCTGCTCGGCTACAACTGCGCACACGCCTACGCGCTCAGCGTGGGCCTGCTCGCTGACAGGATCGGCTCGTAAATGGCTGCTTCCAGACCCTCCGCCGCGCTCGTAGCGCTCACAATCGTCGGCGCCGTCGCCGCCATGGCGGCCGCCGTGTACTTCGCCGGCAGGGGCCAGCTCCCGCTCGCCATGACCGGCACGGCCATCTTCGTGGGCCTTGGCGGGCTCGGCTTCGAGCTTGCCCGGCGCCGCTCGGCCTGACGGCCGCTGGTGTAAGCTTCTAGCTCATGAACAAGGAATTGCTGAAGGGCCTCAACGAGCACCTGAAGCTCGAGTTCAAGGCCGCGCACGAGTACCTCGCCATGTCGGTCTGGCTGGCGGAGAACGATCTGCCGGGCTTCTCGAAGTGGATGCGCAAGCAGTCGTCCGACGAGCTGATGCACGCACAGCGCATCATCGATCACCTGGTGGAGCGCGACCAGAAGGTGGCCCTGCCGGCCGTCGCCGCGCCGCCGCTCACCTGGAAGACCGCCGAGGCGCTGTGCGAACACGTGCTCCGGAACGAGCAGGCCGTGACCGCCTCCATCAACGACCTGTACGCGCTGGCCGAGAAGTCGAAGGATCGGCCGGCCACCATCATGCTGCAGTGGTTCGTCAACGAGCAGATGGAAGAAGAGGCCGCCGCGCGCGCCGTGCTGGGCCGCATCCGCCTCGCGGGCAACACCGGGCTCGGTCTCCTGATGATCGACCAGGAGCTGGCGTCGGGCAGCGTGCCCGGCATGCCGGCCGAGCCGGGCGGCGCGGCCTGACGCCGATGGGCGTCCGCCGCTGGAACGAGGCCCTCGACGGCCCGTTGTCGGAGGCCGCGCTGCGCGCGAAGCTCGAAGCCATGGGCTGCCGCGTCGCGCGCTACGAGTACCCGCCCGGCACCGTGTTCCCCGATCACACCCACGGCGTCGACAAGATCGACGCCGTTGTCGCCGGCCGGTTCCGGATGGTGGTCGGCGGCCATCTGGCCGTGCTCGGGCCCGGGGACTGGGTCGATGTGCCCCGGGGCGCCGTGCACAGCGCCAAGGTCGAAGGCGACGAGCCCGTCGTCTCGCTGGACGCCGTCAAGCCCTGATCGAGCGGATGCGCATCGCCATCTTCGGCACCGGCGGCGTGGGCGGCTACTTCGGCGGCCGGCTCGCCGCGGCCGGCGCCGACGTGGCGTTCGTCGCGCGCGGCGCCCACCTCCAGGCCCTGCGCGCGCACGGCCTGCGCATCGAGAGCCCGAACGGCGACGTGCACGTGCCCCGCGTGGTCGCCACCGACGAGACGCGCGACATCGGGCCGGTCGACGCCGTGCTCTTCACCGTGAAGATGTACGACGTGGCCTCGGCGGCGCCACGGCTGGCGCCGCTCGTCGGCCCGGACACGGTGGTCGTGACCCTGCAGAACGGCGTCGAGGCCGTCGATCTGGCGGCGCGGCACGTGCCGCGCGCGCAGGTGGCCGGCGGTGTCGCGTACGTCGCGGCCGTCATCGACCGGCCCGGCGTCATCCGCCACACCGCGCTCGCGCGGCTCATCTTCGGCGAGCTCGACGGCCGGGCCTCCCCGCGGCTCGAGCGGCTGCGCGACGCGTGCGCCCGCGCCGGCTTCGAGGCCGTTGTCAGCCCGCGCATCGACGTCGATCTGTGGTCGAAGTTCGCGCGGCTCTCCGTGTTCAGCGGCATGACGGCCGTCACCCGGTCGCCCGTCGGCGTGCTGCGCTCGGATCCGGAGCTGCTGGCGATGCTGACCGCGGCGTGCGAAGAGACGCTCGCCGTTGGACGGGCGCGTGGCGTGCCGCTGCCCGAGACGCTCATGGGCGAGATTCTGGCGATGGTCAACAGCCTGCCGGGTGAAGCGAAGGCCTCGATGCTGGAAGACCTCGAGCGGGGGCGCCCGCTGGAGCTGCCCTGGCTGAGCGGGGCCGTGGTCCGGCTCGGACGCGAGGCCGGCGTCGCGACGCCCATTCACCGGTTCATCGCCGCGGTCCTCGCGCCCTTCGTGCACGGCGCGCCGGCTACCGCTGCAGCTCCTTGAAGATCACCTCGGCGTCGGCCCGCGCGCGCTGGAGGTTGAACCCCGCGAACTTCTCGGCGGGCGTGAACTCCGCCGCGGCCTGCTCGGCGGTCTTCCCCGCGCGGTGCGCCGCCTGGATGGACGACACGAAGCTCTTCACGAACTCGCCGTAGTCCACGAAGGCCTGCCACGTCGTGACGCCGCTGTGCCCCGGGATGACCGTCGTCACACCCTTCACCCCCGCTGCCGCCTTCGCGAGCGTGTCGGCGTAGGCGAGGCCGCTTCCGCCGTTGTTCACGTCCATGATGGGCACGGTCGGCCCCGGGAACGCATCGCCCGCGTGCATGGTGGCGAGCCCCCGGAACACGACGAAGGCGTCGCCGCCGGTGTGGCTGGGGCCGAAGTAGTAGAGGTCGATGCTGTCGGTGCCCGACAGCACCGTGAGGCGGTCCGAAAACGTCCGATCGGGCAGGCCGTGCTTCTTCGCGGCGTCCTGGAACGCGGGCATCCGCGCCATGTAGGCCGCCGTCGCCTCGTGCGCCACGATGTCCACCGACGCCGGGAAGAACTCGTTGCTTCCCACGTGGTCGCCGTGCGTGTGCGTGTTGATGATGTGCGTCACCGGCTTGTCGGTCACCGACTTCACCCGGTCGAGGATCTGCTGGCCGTAGTTGGCCAGCTTGCTGTCGACGAGGACGACGCCGTTCGCGGCGATGTAGACGCCGACGTTGCCGCCGCCGCCGGTGATCATGTAGAGGTTGCCCTTCACCTGCTCGATCGCCAGCGGCTGCGGCTGCTGCGCGGGCTGCGCGCCGAGTCCCGCGCCCGCAATGGTTGCGACGCCTGCCGCCACGAGTGCTCCCAGAACCAGCCCGCGTCTCATCACATGCCTCCCGTCAGAAACACCCGCTCGACGAACCAGTAGCCACCGGCAAGGATAACCGCAACCGACCCTCCCAGGACGACGCGGTCGGCGGCCGTCCCGCTGCGACGCGCGACGGCCGCGAGCGCCGACGCCACCGCCAGAACGATGGCCATCTGGCCGATTTCCACCCCCACGTTGAACGAGAACAGCGACCAGCCGAGCGCGCTCTGCGGGAGGCCGAACTCGCGCAGCACCGACGCGAAGCCGAACCCGTGGATGAGCCCGAAGGCGCCCGCAACCCAGGCCCGGATGTCGTGGGGCGCCGGCTGCCCGGGCGTGGCGTCGCGCCGCATCAGCAGGTTGTCGACGCCGACGAAGACGATGCTGAGCGCAATCGCCGGCTCCACCAGCCGGCCGGGCAGCGTGACCATGTCGAGCGCGGCCAGCGAGAGCGTGACGCTGTGGCCCGCCGTGAAGGCCGTGACGATGCCGGCAAGCCGCCAGAGCGATCCGCCGAGCAGCAGCAGGCCCACGAGGAACAGCACGTGGTCGGGGCCGATCAGGATGTGCTCGATGCCCGCCGGCACGAAGACCCGCATCACCGCGAGCGCGCCTTGCGCGGTGCCGGCGTAGTAGTCGAGCCGCGTGTGCCGCGCGTCGAGGATGGCCTGGTGCGTCAGCCGGCCGTCCTCGTACACGTTCACGAAGGTCTGGTGGATGGGATCGTACGGAAACAGGTACGCGTCGAGGCGCAGCATCCCGGGCCGGGGCCCGGCCGCCGCGAAGGCCAGTCGGATGCTCTGCCGCTCGGGCAGGACGTCGATGGCGCCCCAGGTGAGCGCCAGCGGCCCGCTGCCGCTGTCCAGCTGCAGGCGCGGGCCGACGACCGCGATGAGCCGGTCGCGACCGGCCCGCGCCGCCGCTGGATCCTGCAGCCGCTCGGGCGGGCTGATGCCGAGCTCGTACGCCACGTCGTAGTCGTGCAGCACGAGCGTGCCTTCCACGCCGGTGGCCGACAGCCGGAGGTCGAGGTAGCTGAAAGGCGCGGGATGCGCGCCGGCCGGCAGCGCCACCGCCAGCGCGGCCGCCGCCAGCCAGGCGCGCACTACCGGGCCTCGACGACGACGAACCGGGCCGGCGAGGCGTTCGCCTGCACCAGCCGGCAGGCCTTCTTCCGTGCGGCCTGCGTCGTCGTGGCGTCGCCGCCGGCGAACAGGAGCCGGCCGACGAGAACTGGGGACGTCGGCGTCGCGATCGTCATCGGCCGTCTCTTGGGGCGGGCGGGAGCGCCAGCCGGGCCAGGGCCCAGATCCAGACCAGGCACACCACCGTCGTGAGCACCACGTCGCTCGGCCAGTGCGCGCCGGGGACGACGCGCGCGGCCCAGGCCACGGCCAGGATGACCGGGCACAGCAGGCACGCCGCGGTTCTGAGCCGTGACGCCGGCGACCGCAGCGCGACGAGGCCCACCGTGCCGATGGTGACCGCGTACAACGTGACGAACGTCGAGGGGAAGCTGAACCCGCTCGGGCGGCCGACGACGGCGATGAGGTCGGGCGACGGGCGGGGACGCCCGAACACGGCCTTGCTCGCCTCGCCGCCGAGCTGCTCGACGAGGATGAGCCCGGCGCAGAACGCCGCGCCGCGCCAGCCCGCGAGCCCCCAGCAGGCGGCGATGGCGATGGCCATCAGGCCGTACTTCAGCGGCGCCCGGGCCGTGTCCGTGACGGCCACGGCCCATCCGGCGTCGGGCATCAGCCCCTGCACGAGCCGCGCGACCGCCACGTCGCCGGCGAAGTACGGCGTCATCGAGACGGCGATGCCGACGAGCAGCGTGACCGCTGCGGCGAGTCCAAGCGGCGCCAGGCGTGCTGTCACCGCCGGCCCTCGTACGCGACGCGCCCGCCCACGACGGTGAGGCGCACGCGGCCCCCGAGCAGCGTGTCCGGGGTCGCCTCGGCGGTCACCAGCGGATCGGGCTCGAGCGCGGTCAGGTCGGCCCATCGACCGGCGGCGATGATGCCCGTGTCCGCCTCCTGGAACGCGGACCAGGCGGCCCAGATCGTGTAGGCGCGAAGCGCCTCCTCGGGCGTGAAGCGCTGCTCGGGGTGCCAGCCGCCCGGCGGCTGCAGGTCCCTGTCGCGGCGCGTGATGGCGGAGTGCAGCCCGTAGAAGATGTTGTGATCCGAGCCGGTGAGGTCGGAGTTGAAGATGATGTGCGCGCCCGACTGCCGGAGTGAGCGCCAGGCGTAACCGCCCTTGATGCGCTCGGGCCCGACCCGGGCCTCGGCCCACGCCTTGTCTTCCACCGCGTGCGGCGGCTCCATCGACGCCGTGACGCCGAGCTCGGCGAAGCGGGGCAGGTCCTGCGGCGCGACGATCTGCGCGTGCTCGATCCGGTGGCGGGCGGCCCGCGACCGCTCGCTGTCCGCGTTGACCGCCGCGATGAAGTCGAGCGTCTCGCGATTGCCGGCGTCGCCGATGGCGTGGATGCCGACCTGGAAGCCCGCCTTCATCATCTCGGCCACGAGCGCCTGGTCGAAGCCGTAGCCCTCGCCGCTCACGCCGCGATGGCCGGGCATGTCGGCATAGTCGTCGAGCAGCCGCGCGCCCCGCGACCCGAGCGCGCCGTCGTAGTACGCCTTCACGGCGCGGACGGTGAGGCGGCTGTCGCCCTCGGCGACCTTGGGGCCGCGCTGGAGCCAGGCACGCGACAGATCGCCGTCGCGCGCCGAGATCATCGCGTAGACGCGCACGGGCAGGAGGCGCCTGGCGTCGAGCGACTCGAAGGCCTGCATCAGGGCCGCATCGACACCTGCCTCGTGGATGCCGACGTAGCCGCTGTCGGCCATGGCCTGCAGACCCGCGAGCACGATGCGCTCGTACTGCTCGGGGCTCGGCTGGGGCACGGCCGAGGCCAGGAGCGGCGTTGCGCGGTTGAGGAGGACGCCCGTCGGATTGCCCCGCGCGTCCACGCGAATCTCGCCACCGGTGGGCGCCGTCGTGGCGCGCGTGATGCCGGCGCGCTCGAACGCCAGGCGGTTCCCCCAGATGGCGAACCCGTGCAGGCTGAACAGCACGACAGGGTGATCCGGCACGCGCTCGCTGAGCAGCGCCATCGTCGGATAGCGGTTGGCCCACGCGCCCTCGTCCCAGCCGCGCCCGACGATCCACTCGCCGCGGGGGACCTGGGCCGCCCGTGCCGCCACGCGCTCGACAGCCTCGGCCTCGGTCGCGACGCCGGTGAGATCCACGGAGGTCAGGCGAGCGCCGAGCTCCGCGACGTGCGTGTGCGAATCGATGAGGCCGGGCACCAGCGTGGCGCCCTCGAGGTCGATGACGCGCGTGGCCGGTCCCCGGTACCGGTCGGCCTCTGCCTGCGCACCGGCAAAGACGATGCGATCGCCGCGGATGGCGACGGCCTCCGCATCGGGGTGCCAGCCCTGGCGGTCACGGGGCGCGCCCGCCGCGGGCGTGCCGTCGCGTCCGGGGTCGGGCCACGACAGGGTGTAGACGCGGGCGTTGACGAGGACGAGATCGGCGGGTTCCGGCGGAGCCGGCTGGCAGCCCGTGAGGACCGCGGCGGCCACGAGCAGCGTGACAAGTCGGTTGGTCATCGGCCACTCACTCTATCGCAAAGGGTTCGGTCGTGAACAACGCGGCCAGGCGTGGCCAGGCGTCCCGCGCGTCGCCGCCGGCGTGAAGCCAGGCGAGCACGACGCGCCGGCCGATGGGGTAGAGCACGGCCCGTCCGCGGACCTGCTCCGCGAAGCGCAGGAACGCATCGGGCGCATCAACCAGCGCGTCGCGCAGCCGCGCCTCGGTGGCTTCGCGGCCGACGGCGTTGTCGAGGTAGTCGGCGATCGCGTCCGGAATGGCGGCGTCGAGCGCGCGCGCGAGATCCTCGATGAAGATGTCATCACGAGCCGCGTCGTCCTGCAGCCGCGTCGCGAGCGCCAGATCGGCGCCCGCGTCGGCCGCGCCCTCGCTGACCAGCGCATGCGGCCCGAAGGCGGGCGTGAGCGTGAACTCCAGCCAGCGCCGGTCGTTGACGAGCGTGGCGGTCATCAGCAGGTGCTGCACGTGATGTCCGGGGTACGTCTCGTGGCAGGCGAGGCGGGCGAGCCCGGCTCGCGTGCGTGGCGCGTCTGATGCCAGGACGAGCCGCGAGCGGCGCGGTCCGTCGGGCCGCGCCAGTGCTTCCCAGCCGTTCGGCGCGCCCCATTCGACCGTCACGCCATCGTCGGGCGGCAGCGCGAGGGCTTCGGTGGTCCGCGCCCGGCAGGCCGCGATGGCGGCCTCGGCAGCCGCAGGCTGGGTGGCCGAGGGCACGAGACGCGCGCGCCGCCAGGCGGCGTAGCGATCGGCCAGTGCGCCCGGGCCGGCCAGCCGCCGGTCGAGCTCCGCGCGCGCGCGGCCGAGGGCCGTCTCGTCCACGGTGGGCCAGGCGACGCCGAACGCTTCGGTGAACTCCTCGCGAAAAGGCCGGCTGCGGCCGAGCAATCGGTTGCTCGCCAGGGCGAGAGCCCGGATCTGGCCGCGGAGATACCGGCGCCGGAGGCGCTGGTCGGCCGTCTGTGACACCGGCAGGCCGTCGAGCCGGGCCAGGAGCGCCTCGCCGCTCGGCCGGAGTGCGGCGACGGGCATGCGCGGCCCGGGTGTCCACTCCGGCGGTCCCGTGTAGGCCTCGACGAGGTCGGGCTGATGCTGCGCGAGCTGCAGCGCGAGGCGCACGTAGCTCTCGGCGATGGCGTCCAGCGCCGCTGGCTCCGGCGTGGACGACGCACACGCCATCCCGAGTCCCACTGCCGCCGCCATCACGAGCCTGGACGTCATGCCGAATCGACACCATACCATCCGCGAATCCATTGACGCGGCCCGCCCGAACCGGTACGAATACGTGCCAGTAGCCAGTAGCCAGTAGGCAGTGGCCAGTAGGCAGTAGGCAGTAGCCAGTGGCCCAGAGCCCGGAGCCCGGAGCCCAGAGCCTGAAGCCCCAGGCCTCAGGCCCCAGGCCCCTGTAGGAGGTCCCCATGCGCCGGCTGTTGACCCTCGCGAGCGCCCTGATGCTCGTCGTGGCCTGTTCATCAGGCACGCCCCCGCCGGCCGAGGCGCCGGCCGTGGCGCCGTCCCTGGGCGTCCGCCCCGACGGCGACACGGCGATCAAACCGGACCTCTCGCAGGCGTCGCCGGAGCTTCAGAAGGTCTACGCCTACATCGACGAGCACATCGACGAGCACGTCGAGAACCTGCAGAAGTGGATCCGGCAGCCGAGCATCTCCAACTCGGGCGAAGGCATTCCCGAGTCGGCCGAGATGGTGAAGGGCTTCTTCGACGAGCTGGGCTGCCAGCAGACCCAGATCTACGACCCCGGCATCACCGAGTACGGGTCGCCGGGCAATCCCGTCGTCTACGCGAAGTGCGACGAAGGGGCCGAGAAGACCCTGCTCATCTACTGGATGTACGACACGATGCCGGTGACGCAGCCCGACGCGTGGACGTCGCCGCCCTTCGAGGCGCGGCTCGTGGAGCAGGCGCCGTTCAAGAAGGTGCTCATCGGGCGGGGGGCGACCAACTCGAAGGGCCCGCAGATGTCGCAGCTCAACGCGTTCCGCGCCATCAAGGCCGTGCACGGCAGGCTCCCCGTGAACCTGATCGTCGTCGCCGAGGGTGACGAGGAGCGCATGGACATCGGCCTCCGGAAGTTCGTGAAGGACCACCCGGAGCTGCTCGCCGGCGCCGACGCGATGTACCTGTTCGGGGGCCAGAACCCGAGCGGCAGCGCGGGCTTCTCCGGCGGCTCGGAAGGCTGCGTCTACGTGGAGCTCACGACGAGCGGCAAGGCATGGGGGCGCGGGCCGACCGACTCCGATATCCACGGCTCGTACAAGCGCAGCGTCGACAGCCCGGCCTGGCGCCACATCAAGATGCTCGCGTCGCTCGTGTCCGACGACGGCAACACGCCGCTCATCGACGGGTTCCTCGACGGGCTCGAGCCGCTCACCGACTGGCAGGTCAACGACCTGAAAGCCGCGGCGGCGCGGACCGACATGAAGGTGGCGGCCGAGAACGTCGGCGTGGCGCGTTATATCTCCGACGATCCCTTCACCATGCTCCGCATGCAGCGCTACGGCACGTCGTTCAACCTCGACGGCATCTGGGGCGGCAACATGTACGCGGGCGGCGCGGGCGCCATCCTGCCGAACAAGGTGACGTCGAAGCACAACTTCCGCTACGCGCCGAACATGAACGGGCCGGAGATTGTGAAGAAGCTCCGCGCGCAGCTCGACAAGAACGGCTACGCGGACGTCGAGGTGAAGATCATCGGCGACGTGCCGTGGGCGAAGATGAGCTTCGACAGCGACATCGCGCGCGCGCTCGAGCGCGTCTACGAGGTCATGAACATCCCGCACGGCGAGCCGCGCAAGGATCTGTCCATCGGCGGGGGCGGCGGCGCGGCCATGGGCGGCTACTGGCCGGCGTACATGTTCGGCAACGGCCCGGTCGGGGAGAAGATCTCCTCGTTTGCCGGCGTCCCCATCGTGGGCGGCGGCGCCGGGCTCGGCGGCCGCGCGCACGCCGCGAACGAGTACTACGTCATCGAGGGCGCCGGCAACGTGTACGGCATGGCCGGGGCCGAGAAGGCCGTGGCGACGCTGCTGTACGCCTTTGCCGGCCAGCTGCCGCCGGCGCCGGAGAAGAAGCCGGCGGCCACCAACTGATGATCAGCGTCGTCGATCTGCGCAAGGACTACCGCATCGGGGATCACGTCGTGCGCGCGCTCGGCGGCGTGACGCTCGACATCGCGGCGGGGGAGTTCGTTACCATCGTCGGGCCCTCGGGCTCCGGGAAGTCGACGTTCATGCACATCGTGGGCTGCCTCGACCGGCCCACGAGTGGCGAGTATCGGCTGGCGGGCCGCGATGTGTCCGCGCTCGCCAGCGACGAGCTGGCGCGCGTGCGCAACGAGACCATCGGCTTCGTCTTTCAGGGGTTCAACCTGCTGCCCCGGACGACGGCCCTCGAGAACGTGGAGCTGCCGCTGCTGTACACGCGGGCCGGCGTGGTGAGGGCGGCCGCGCGCCGCGCGCGGGCCATGGAGGCGCTGGACATGGTGGGGCTCACCGACCGGGCCGAGCATCATCCCAACCAGCTCTCGGGCGGCCAGCAGCAGCGTGTGGCGATTGCGCGGGCGCTGGTGAACCGCCCGGCGGTCCTGCTGGCCGACGAGCCCACCGGCAACCTCGACACGGCGACGAGCCACGAGGTGATGGAGATCTTCTCGGCGCTGCGCCGGGACCATGGGCTGACCATCCTGGTCATCACACACGAGCGTGATATTGCCGCGTACGGCACGCGGACCATCGACTTCCGCGACGGCCTGGTCGTGGCGGACACGAGGCACGATGCGCACTCTGTGGCGGCATCCGGTCGTTGAATCGGCGGTGCGCGCGCTCGCGCGCAACCGCCTGCAGACGCTGCTGACCATGCTCGGCATCACGGCGGGCGTGGCGACCGTGCTGGCGATGATGGCCGTGGGCGCGGGCGCGCAGCGCGCCATCGACCAGCAGGTGCGCGCGGCGGGTTTGAACCAGATCACCATCCGCGCGGGCAACTGGCGGCCGCGGCAGGAGGACACGGGCGAGGCGATCGCGCACCAGGGCGACGCCCGCGAGACCATCCGCCATCCGCTCCTGCGCTCGCGGGACGTTCTCCCCATCGCGTTCCACCCCGAGGACGACCCGATGGAGAAGCACGACCACCCGACGGCGCGCCAGCGCCTCGGCGACATCGAGGCCGGGCTCGGATCGGCGGCGACGCTGTCGTTCGCCGACGCGGAGGCCATCCGCTCGCTGCCGGGCGTGCAGTACGTCGCCTGCGGCATCCACGAGAATGCCCGCGTGTACTACGGCGACCGCCGCTGGTTCACGCGCATGCACGGCACCGACGTGGAGCTGCCGTCGATCAAGCGGGCGTGGACGTTCCGGAGCGGGCGGTTCTTCACGGCCCGGGAGCAGCGCGCCGCGGCGCAGGTGCTCGTCGTCGGCCAGGTCGTGGCGGACCGCCTCTTCGGCGCGGGCGTCGACCCGGTGGGGCGCGAGGTGCGCGTGTGGAACCAGGCGTTCGAGGTGGTCGGCGTCATCACCAGCGCCACGTGGGTGGTGCAGCCGGCGCCCGGCGACGATCAGTTCGACGCCGTCTACATGCCGTACACGACGACGCACCGGCTGCTGAACCTGTCGAAGCTCAATGACATCACCGTGACCGCGGCCTCGTCGGGGCACGTCACGGCGCTCGCGCGCGAGATCACGACGCTGCTGCGCCGGCGCCACGGCATCGGCGATGCCCAGCCGGACGACTTCACCGTGTTCACGCAGGCCACTCGCGCGCTCACGACCGGCGGGCTGCCGCCGAGCGTCGCCCGCGCCGTGGCCGGGAACGTCGCCGAGCTCGAGCGCGTGACGCTGCAGCAGCTGGCCCACACGCTCGAGCGGGCAGGCCGCACCATGACGTGGCTGCTGGCCGGCATCGCCGCCGTGTCGCTGCTCGTCGGCGGCATCGGCATCATGAACATCACGCTGCTGTCGGTGACCGAGCGCACGCGCGAGATCGGCCTGCGGCTGGCCGTGGGCGCGCGCGGGCGCGATGTGCTCTACCAGTTCCTCGCCGAGGCCACCGTGCTGAGTCTGGCGGGGGGCGCTGCGGGCATCGTCCTCGGCATCGCGGCCTCGGTCCTCATCTCGCGGACGCTGCAGTGGGCCACCATCGTCTCGCCGCTGTCGATCGTGCTGGCATGCGGCGTGGCCGCGGCCGTCGGCATCTTCTTCGGCTGGTATCCCGCCCGCCGCGCCTCGCGCCTCGATCCCATCGTCGCGCTCCGGCGCGAGTAGCCGCCATGGTCCGCTATCTTGCGGTCACCGGGCACCTGGCGCTGCGCGCCCTCGGTCGCAACGTGCTCCGGACGTCGCTCACCATGCTCGGCGTCGTCATTGGCGTCGCGGCCGTCATCGCCATGGTGGCGCTCGGCACCGGCGCGCGGGCGACCGTCGATCGGACGCTCCGGTCGGCCGGCACCAACATCATCGAGGTGAGCGCCGGCAACTTCATCCGCGGCGGCGAGAGCATGAACATCCAGTCGGGGCTGGGTGCCGCGACCACGCTCGTACGCGAGGATGCCGACGCCATTCGCGGGCTGCCAGGCGTGCAGGCCGTGTCGGCCGGCGCGCGGACGCGCGCGTGGGCAGTAGCGCCGCACCGCCGCGTGTTCGGGCCGGTCCGCGGCGTCGAGCCGTCGCTGAGCGTCATCCATGGCTGGCGGTTCGTCGAGGGGAGGGCGTTCACCGACCGCGACGTGGCCGCGGGCGCGGCCGTGGCCGTCGTCGGGGTGGCGGCGGCGGCGGAGCTGTTCGGCGAGGGCTTCGACGCCGTCGGGCAGATGGTCACGATCCTGGATCGGCCGTTTCGCGTCGTGGGCGTCGTGGACTCGACCACCGCGGAGCACGACGAGACCGTGTTCGTGCCGGTGAGCACGCTGCAGGCCCTTCTGGGCCAGCGGTACCTGCAGACGGTGACGGTGTCGGTGGAGCAGGCCGGCGAGGCCACGCGTCTGGCGGGAGAGATCACCGCGCTCCTGCGCGAGCGGCATGCGCGCGGCCGGCAGGCGGCGCGGACGCCCGGTCTCGGCGGCAACCAGCTGCCCGGCGCGGCGGGCAGCGGCCCGGACGACTTCGTGGTGCGCACGTTGGCGGCGGCCAACGTGACCAAAGGGCTCTACACGTCGGTGGCGGCGTTTGCCCTGGCGAACATGCCGAAGCTCGACGAGGTGACGTTGCAGGAGATGGGGAGCACGCTGACGCGGGCCGGCAGCACGATGACGGCGCTGCTGGCCAGCATCGCGGCCATCTCGCTGCTCGTCGGCGGCATCGGCATTATGAACATCATGCTGGTGTCGGTGACCGAGCGGACCAGGGAGATAGGCGTGCGCCTGGCGGTCGGTGCGCGCCGGCGCGACGTCTGGCTGCAGTTCCTCGTGGAGGCGGTGGTGCTGAGCCTGCTTGGCGGCGCGCTGGGCGTGGTGGTGGGCATTGGCGTCGCCCGTGGCCTGACGCTGCTCCTCGAGTGGCCCACGGCCGTCTCCCCCGCGACCATCTCGCTGGCCGTCGGCATCGCCGCCCTCGTCGGCATCGGGTTCGGCTGGTACCCCGCCCGCCGCGCCTCCCGCTTGGACCCCATCGACGCCCTCCGCTACGAGTAAGGTGCCTGGCACCTTTTCTCCGAAAAGGTGCCAG
>JBFMCA010000072.1:0-24335 GCA_040754955.1 Acidobacteriota bacterium
AGGGGTGGAGGGTGGGGGCTTGGAGGCTGGGAGGCTTGGAGGCTTGAGGCTTGGATCCGGTAGTCGTTGGCGTCTTTCTCGTCGTCTACGCCGGCATGGTCCTCGGGGAGCTGCCGGGGCTGGCGCTCGATCGCACGGGCATTGCGCTGCTCGGGGCGATCGCGCTCATCGCCACAGGGCGGGTGCCCATCGACGCGGCCTGGCAGGCCATCGACGTCTCCACCATGGCGCTGCTGCTCGGCCTCATGGTGGTGTCCGCGCAGTTCCGGCTGGGCGGCTTCTACACGGCTGTCACGCGCCGGCTCGGTAGCGGCGGCCACACGCCGGCCGGCCTGCTCGCCCTCGTCATTCTCACCGCCGGCGTCCTCTCGGCCATTCTCGCCAACGACATCGTCTGCCTTGCCATGGCGCCGGTGCTGGTGGAGATCTGCGCGCGCCGCGCGCTCTCGCCGGTGCCGTTCCTGCTGGCGCTCGCCTGCGCGGCCAACGTCGGCTCGGCGGCCACGCTCATCGGCAACCCGCAGAACATGCTCATCGGCCAGGCGCTCGACCTGTCGTTCACCCGCTATCTCGTCGAGGGCGGCGTGCCGGCCGCCGTCGGCCTCGCGGTGGTGTGGGGCGTCATCGCCCTCGCGTGGCGGCGGCGCTGGGCCGGCGGACTGGCGGTGCCCGACATCCACGCCCCGCGCTTCGACCCCTGGCAGACCGGCAAGGCGCTGGCGGTGACGGGCGCGCTGATGGCGGCGTTTCTCTTCACCGACTGGCCGCGCGAGGTGGTGGCGCTGGCGGCCGCGGGCGTGTTCATGGTGAGCCGGCGCATGGCCTCGCGCGAGATGCTGGGGCTGGTGGACTGGCACCTGCTGGTGCTCTTCGCGGGCCTCTTCGTCGTCAACGCCGCCGTCGCGCAGTCGGGGCTGCTCGGCGGGCTGTTCATGGCACTCCGGAACGCCGGCCTCAACCCCTCGGATCCGGCGGCGCTCTTCGGCATCGCCGCGGCGCTCTCGAACCTCGTCTCCAACGTGCCGGCGGTGATGCTCCTGCTGCCCGCGGCGCGTCACGAGCTGGCCGGCCCGGTCCTCGCGCTCTCCTCCACCCTCGCCGGCAACCTGCTCATCGTCGGCTCCATCGCCAACATCATCGTCATCGAGCAGGCGCGCGCGCTGGGCGTGGAGATCGACTGGAAGACGCACGCGCGGGTGGGGGTGCCGGTGACGCTCGCGACGCTGGCCCTGGCGGCGGCCTGGCTGGTCGTGATCGGCCGGTGATCGCGGGCGCAGCCACCGGCCGCAATCACCGCGCCCTGGCGTAGACGACGAACCAAGGCTAAAGGCATGCCGGTGCCCGGCGGGTTGTTCGCGCCCTGGAACAGGGCGAACTCGGCCACCGGCGCGAAGCCGATGCCGGCCATCCACCCGCGCACCTGTTCGCGGGTGATGCGGTCCTCGTCGCGGTCCCACGTCTTCCGATGGGGTCGTCGAACTCCTGCTCGACGATGGCGATGCGGCCGCCCGGCTTGGGGCCGGCGGCCACGTGCGCGAGGTAGCCCGGACGGTCGTTGACGTTGTGAAACGCGTCCGTGAAAGAAGACCACGTCCACGCCGCCGGCCGGCTGGACAGCCGCCGCTTTTCCGGCGGCTGCAGCCTCTCGCCGCCTTCAGCGCCCGCGCCGCTCCAGTGAGAACGCCCAGCCGCGGCCGCGGACGGCCAGCTCCATGGCCTCGCGCAGGTGGCCGTAGTCGAGCGTCCCGCCGCCGGCCGGCGTCGCGTCGCTCCTGGTGGCCGACACGCGGCCGCCGCGCTGCGAGGTCGTTTCGACGGTCAGCGCGGGCGGCGGAATGCCCCACGACTTCTCGGCCGCGGACTCCCAGAACGTCGCCTGATGCGCCGCATCGTCGAGGCGGATGCTGAAGCGGTAGCTGACCTTGCGCCCGCCGAGGAACCACTTCGAGCGGATCGCGTCGGTCTCGCCCGACAGCGTATCGCGGCCGGCATCGGTCGTCAGCCCGTGCTGCTCGGCCACCGATTGCAGCACCTTGAGAAGCTCGGAGGACGGAACCGGATCGGTCATGAACAACCTCCCGGGCCGTGGCTTGCAACCGATGGGCCACCGCGGCCAGAGCGCCTGACCGGGCGGCGCGCCCGCCCGACCAGGCGCCGCTGCCGGACACCCGGCAGCCCGGCCGGGCCTGCCGCGCGGGCGTTGCGATAAGCTGGAAGGTCACGACCCATGTCCGACGCGAATTCCAGGACCGCGACCGCCGCGAGGGACTTCATCCGCGAAATCGTCCAGGCCGACGTCTCGGCCGGCCGAAACGGCGGCCGCGTGGTCACGCGCTTCCCGCCCGAACCCAACGGCTACCTCCACATCGGCCACGCCAAGGCCATCTGCCTCGACTTCGGCATCGCCGAAGAGTTCGGCGGCACGTGCCACCTGCGCTTCGACGACACCAACCCGGTGAAGGAGGACGTCGAGTACGTCGACTCCATCCGCAACGACGTCCGCTGGCTGGGGTTCGACTGGGGCGACCACGAGTACTACGCGTCGGATTACTACGAGCAGCTCTACGCGTTCGCCGAGCAGCTCATCCGGAAGGGCGTCGCGTACGTCGACTCGCTGTCCGCCGACGAGATCCGCGAGCACCGCGGCACGCTGACCGAGCCCGGCCGGAACTCGCCCTACCGGGATCGATCCGTGGACGAGAACCTCGATCTCTTCCGCCGCATGCGCGCCGGCGAGTTCCCGGACGGCGCCCACGTGCTGCGCGCGAAGATCGACATGGCGTCGCCCAACCTGAACCTGCGCGATCCGGTGCTCTACCGGATCCGCCACGCGGAGCATCACCGCACGGGCAACGCGTGGTGCATCTACCCCATGTACGACTACGCCCACCCGCTGTCGGACGCCATCGAGGGCATCACGCACTCGCTGTGCACGCTCGAGTACGAGGATCACCGGCCGCTCTACGACTGGTGCGTGTCCGCGGTCGGCACCGAGCACACGCCCCGGCAGTACGAGTTCGCGCGCCTGGCGCTCAACTACACGGTGATGAGCAAGCGGAAGCTCCTGCAGCTCGTCGAGCAGGGGCACGTCTCCGACTGGGACGACCCGCGTATGCCGACCATCTCGGGCCTGCGCCGCCGCGGCTACACGCCCGAGGCCATCCGCGACTTCTGCGCGCGCGTGGGCGTGGCGAAGAAGGAGAACCTCATCGACATCGGCCTGCTCGAGCACTGCGTCCGCGAGGACCTCAACCGGCGGGCGCCGCGGGCCATGGCCGTGCTCAAGCCGCTCCGCCTCGTGCTGACCAACTACCCCAACGGCCAGGTCGAGGAGATGGACGTCGTCAACAACCCGGAAGATCCGTCGGCCGGCACGCGCAAGGTGCCGTTCTCGCGGGAGATCTGCATCGAGCGCGACGACTTCATGGAGGACCCGCCGAAGACGTTCTTCCGCCTCGCGCCGGGCCGCGAGGTGCGCCTCCGCAATGCGTACCTCGTGACCTGCACGGAGGTGGTGAAGGACGCGGACGGCACCATCGTGGAGCTGCGCGGCACCTACGACCCAGCCACGCGCGGCGGCGGCGCCCCGGACGGCCGCAAGGTGAAGGCCACGCTGCACTGGGTGTCGGCCGCCCACGCCGTGGACGCCGAGGTGCGGCTCTACGACCGCCTGTTCACCGTGGAGGATCCCGACGGCGAGGCCAACCGGACGGGCCGGGACATCACGAGCTTTCTCAACCCGGCGTCGCTCGAGGTGCTCCGCGGCTGTCGCGTCGAGCCCATGCTGGCCTCGGCCGGCGCCGGCGCCCGCTTCCAGTTCGAGCGGCTCGGCTACTTCTGCGCCGATGCCGACACGCGGCCGGGCGCGCCGGTGTTCAACCGGACGGTGTCGCTGAAGGACACCTGGGCCAAGATCGCGGCCCGCAGCTGACCCGAACTGCAGTCGGCGGACACGCGGAACGGCACCGCGCAGCACGAGCCCACGTCGCGCCGTGCTGCTGCGGCTCGACACCAGGCGAGCACGGCCTTGAGGGTCCGCGGGCGCTCGGGACGCGGGCCGCGCGGCCCCTGCTGGGCGTCGATGGCCAGCGCGGCGCCCGCGACGAGCGCGAGTGCGAGCGCGGAGAGGCGAACCAGTCGGGACATCATCGGCTCCTGCGGACGGGCCATGCGACGATCGCAGCGAAATCGGCTGAGGATTATTGCGGCGGCGCGCGCGTCCGGCACAGCCTGTTACGGTGCCGCCACCGTAGCACTCGCGGTGCGCCGTCGTCAGCGGTCGGGGCAGGACGCGTTCAGCAGGCGCCAGGACTCGACGTCGAACACCGACACTTCCGGGACCTGCGGGCGGTTGCCCCCGGCTACGGGACCGCCGGGCGCGATGCGCACCCGCCCGCCCCCGAGGCTGATGCCCGGCGGCCGGACGTCGGCCTGCTTCATCAGCCCGGTGAGCTCGACCATCGAGCGCTCGTTGGCCTTGATTTCATCGAGCACCGGCCTCGGGCCGGCCAGTCGGAGCTTGCGCCCCATCGCCAGCTCGACGCCGCGCGTCTCGTGATCGGGATCGCGATCCACCGTGAACACCCGGCCACGGGCGCACCCGGCCACCGACAGGCGCACGGAGTCTCTCGGGACCGGCTTCTCCTGAGCGATCACGCCGCCGGCGAGGGTTGCCAGGACGGCACCGAGGAGCGCCGGGCGTATCCCTGCGTGCATGCCTCCATCTTACGCGCTCGCTGGGCCAAGCTGCGTCTGAGGCGTCCATTGGCCGGGGACTACCAGCTGCGCGCGTCGGCCAGATCGCGCTCAACGCCAGCGCCAACGGCCGGCCGCTTGACGACGCGCTCGGCTGCGCGCTCGACCCGCCAGCCGTTCATGCGGCGCGTCCTCGACCGACGGACGGTCCGCCCGCCGCCGCGCGGGCGCGGTGCCAATCAGATCGCCACGTCCACCAGGGTGACGTCGAGCACCCGCGCCAGGTCGTCGGGCGCGAGCGAGACGAGGAATCCCCGCCGGCCGCCGTTCACGTACACCCGCGGCAGCGCGAGGATGCTGCGCTCGAGGCACACCGGCAGGGCCTTGCGCGTGCCGAACGGCGACGTGCCCCCCACCAGGTACCCCGTGTGCTTCTGCGCCACCTCGGGTTCGCACGGCGTGATGCTCTTGCGCCCGAGCTGCCGGGCAAGCTGCTTGGTCGACACTTCCCGGTCGCCGTGCATCAGGACGATGAGCGGCGCGCGCCGCTCGTCCTCCATGACGAGCGTCTTGACCACGGCATGCTCGTCGACGCCCAGCGCGCGCGACGACACCCGCGTGCCGCCGCGCGGCTCGTAGCGATAAGTGTGCTCGGTGAACGCCACGCCGTGCTTCCGGAGCGCGTGCACGGCGGGCGTGGCGGAGGCGGACGACACGCGTCGATTGTCGCGTACGCCGGCGCCGGAGGGACGCGCGCTAGTCCGCCCGCAGCGCGGCGACCGGCGACACCCGCGTGGCGCGCAGCGCCGGCAGCACGGCGGCCGCCACTGCCACGACGCCCAGCACCGCGGGCACGGCGGCGAACGTCAGCGGGTCGAGCGGCTCGACGCCGTAGAGCACGCGTCGCATCAGCCGCGCCAGCGCCGCGGCCGCCACGATGCCCATCCCCACGCCGATGGCCGCCATGGCCAGCCCCTGCCCGAGCACCAGCCGCACCACTTGCGCGCGGTCGGCGCCAACCGCCATGCGGATGCCGAACTCGTGCGCGCGCCGTGCCACCAGGTATGCCAGCACGCCGTAGATGCCGACGCCGGCCAGCGCCAGCGCGATGAACGCAAACGCCCCCAGCAGGACGCCCGTCAGCCGCGGTGTCGCCAGGGCGGCTGCCACCACGTCGGTCATCGGGCGCAGGCTGGCCACCGGCAGATGGGCGTCCATCTGCCGGATCTGCTCCCGGATCGGCGCGGCCAGCGCGAGCGGATCGCCGGCGGTCCGCGCTACCACGAACGCGTTGCGCACGAGTCCGCCCCCCGTGGCGATGTGCCACTGCGCGTGCGGGATGTAGAACTTGCCTTTGACGAGGCCGGTGACGCCGTTATGGCGCTCGTCGGCGACGATGCCCACCACGCGGAACCAGGGGCGGCCGGGATTCGAGCCCACGCGCAGGCGCCCGTCGAGGGCCTGCCCGTCGGGCCAGTACGTGCGCGCCAGCGTCTCGTTCACGACCGCCACCGGCTCGCTGTCGGTGGTCTCGGCCGGCGTGAACCACCGGCCCCGCACGAGGCGCGTGCCCATCGCCTCGAAGGCGCCGTCCGACACGATCTGCCAGTCACCCTGCGCGTTGTGCCCGTGCCGCTCGTCGTACCCGTCGATGTCGAGGCCGAAGTCGCCGATGGTGGTGGCGAGCGGCAGCACGCGGACCACGCCGGCGTGCTCGACGCCCGGCAGCCCGCGCACGCGCGTCAGCAACTCGCGGAAGAAGCCCACGACCTTCGCCGGCGAGTCGTAGGCCGCCGCCGGCAGCGCCAGGCGCATGGTGAGCACGCCGTCGGGCCGGAAGCCCAGGTCGATGCGATCAAGAGCGTTGAGGCTGCGGATCATGAGCCCGGCCCCGACCACGAGCACGACCGCCAGCGCCACCTCGACGGCGACGAGCGCGCCGCGGAGCGCCAGACGGCGCCCGCCGAGAGTGGCCTGGTGCCCGCCCTCGCGGAGCGGCTCCACCAGGTTGAACCGCGCCGTGCGAAGGGCCGGCACCAGCCCGAAGACCAGCGTCGTCGCCACCGAGACGACGAGCGTGAAGCCGATGACCGCCCCGTCGAGGGCGACCGGCGCCACGCGCGGCACATCGGAGGGATCGAGCGCGACGAGGGCGCGCACGCCGGCAGCGGCGATGACGAGGCCCACCAGCGCGCCCCCCGCCGCCAGCACCAGGCTCTCCACCAGGAGCTGGCGCGCGAGACGTGCCGGCGCGGCACCGACGGCCGTCCGCACGGCCATCTCGCGCAGGCGCCCATCGCCGCGCACGAGGAGCAGGTTCGCGACGTTCACGCACGCGATGAGCAGCAGGAACGCGACCGCGCCCGCCACGAGCCACATCGCCGGGCGCACGCCGCCGCGGATCTCCTCGTCGAGCGACGTCGCGAAGGCCGTGAACGCCATCTGCGGCGGGTAGAAGCCGTCGTCGGTGAGCTGCCGCGTGATGGCGCGGAGATCCTCGGTGGCCGACGCGGCGGTCTCGCCAGGCGCGAGGACGGCGGCGCCGTAGTAGCCGTGGCTGCCCCGCACCGTGCTGGCGGGATCGATCTGCAGCGGGCGCCAGAGCTGCGTGGGCTCGGCCGCATCGACCGTGAAGTCGGTTGGAAGACGGAAGCCCGGCGGCATGACGCCGACGACGTCCACCGGCACGTCGTCCAGCAGGATGCGGCGGCCGATCACGCCGCGGTCGCCTCCGAACGCGCCCTGCCACAGATCGTGCCCGAGCACGGCCACCGGCGCCGCGTTGGGCCGGTCCTCGTCCTCGCGAATGGCGCGGCCGAGGAGGGGCCTGGCGCCCAGCACGTCGAAGGTGTTCGCCGTGACGAAGCCGACGCCGATCCGCAGCGGCTCGCCGGCGCCGGTCAGGTTCTGCTGCCCCGTGCCCCAGCCGGCCACGGCCGTCATCGTGCGGCTCATCTGCCGGTAGTCGAGAACCTCCTGATCGGAGAGCCAGGTCTTGTCGAAGTTCACCCAGCGGTTCCAGATGAGCACCCGGCGGTCGGGCTCGCTGTAGGGAAGCGGCGCAAGCAGCACCGATCGGACCACCGTGAAGATGGCCGAGGTGGCGCCGATGCCGAGCCCAAGGGTGACGAGCGCAGCCGTGGCAAAGCCGGGCGCGCGCACCAGCCCGCGCAGCGCGGTTCGGACGTCCTGCAGCCATCCGTCGGGGATCATCGGCACCTCCGCTCCCCGCTTGGACGAGAGCGTCAGGCCGTTTGGTTGCCGGGCCTCCGCATGGCGGTGAAAAGCTCGATGTGCTTCTCGATGACGCGCTTCCGCTCGCCGTCGTCCGGCTCGAGCGACCAGACGTCGCGCTGGCTCGTGCCGCCCAGGATGATGCCGTCCGAGCGCGGCATCATGTGGACGAACACGCCCGGCGTGCCGCGTTCGAGGTTGATGCCGCCGGTGGTGGCGTACCCGACCTCCGGCTGCGGGATGAGCGCGACGAGCTGCCCTTTCAGCGGGACCAGCTGCTCGTCCCCGAAGAGCGCCTTCGCGCCGAGCCCCGTGCAGTTGACGACGATGGGCTCAGGGAGCGCGGCCAGGTCCTCGGGCCGGTCGAAGCTCCGGACGACGACCCGGCCGCCGAAGAGCGCGACGTCGCCGAGCAGCGCGTCGAGGGCGATGGACGGCTCGAAGCGCATCTCGTTGCGGCGGATCGCGTAGGGCGACGGAAACGGGTGCTCGCCGGGGCCCAGCACCTCCCGCTCTTCGACGATGTGCTCGGGCATCAGCAGGTTCGTGCCGCGGGCCATCGCCGGATCGTCGGTGGGATTGTAGTTGTGAATCCACGTCACGCCGTAGCGCGACCCGGCCAGGAGCTGCCACTGCCGGTAGCTGATGTCCACGGCCTGCTGGAACTGCGTCACCCACTCGGGCGTTCTCTGGCTGAACTCGACGAGGCCGGACGTGGGCGTGAACCCGGCCAGCGCCATGTTGGACGTCGTTTCGGGCGGCAGCGCCTTCGAGTAGATCGTGACGTCGAACCCGCGCCGCTGCAGAACCCGCGCGGCCGTGATGCCCACGATGCCCGCGCCGATGACGGCCGCGCGGCGCGCGGGATGGTTCATGGCCATGTCAGCGGCCAGCGTCGCGGTGCCCCATGAGAGCGACCAGCCGGCGCCGCCGTGGCCGTAGTTGTGGACGAGCAGCTTCTCGCCGAAGCGCTCGGCGCGGAGCACGAAGCCCGACGGGCGGTGCGGCCGCAGGCCCACGGTGGTCCGGATCACGCGCTCCCACGAGACGTTGACGGGCGCCAGCCACGTCATGGGCCGGCGCCGAGCGGGAATGGGGGCGGCAGCGGGGCGCGTCGTGCGCGTCGAACAGCCGCCGGCCGCCAGCGCCAAGGCGGCCAGCCCGCCCCGGGCGAGAAGCGTGCGGCGATGCATGCCGGCATCATCGGTCCGGGCCTTGCCGGCGGTCAAGGGGCACACTGCTAGAATCTGCCGCATGGCCCACACGGTCGAGACGGAACTCTCGGCGCTCGTCCGCGCGCAGATGGCGCATCCCTCGCCCATCCGCCAGATCATGAAGATGGCCGAGCGGCAGAACATCGTCGCCATGGGCCTCAACCCGGACGATGTCATCTCGTTCGGCGGCGGCTGGGTGAATCACGCCGCGCCCGACGGGCTGCGGGAGGCGTATCTGGAGGTCGCGAACGACCCGGCGTTGTTTCACCGCAGCGGCGGCTACACGGCGACGCTCGGCGAACGCGAGTGCCGCGAAGCCATCGGCATCTTCGAGGCGGAGCTCTTCGGCATGCACGGGCTGGCGCCCGAGCACGTGGCCATCGGCCTGGGCAGCACGCAGCTCACCCACGACCTGTTCCGCGTGCTGCTGAATCCCGGCGACACGGTGCTGCTGCTCGACCCGACCTACGCCAACTACGAGGGCCAGCTCGCCTTCGCCGTGCCCGGCGTCCGCATCGTCCGGCTCCCGGTGCTGGACCCGGAGGCGTGGACCTATCTGCCCGAGGCCGATCCGTCCGGGACCATCGCGGCGTTCGAGCGGCTCTTCGACGCGCATCGCCCGCGGCTGGTCCTCTTCGGCGCGCCGGACAATCCGACGAGCCAGATCGTGCCGCAGGGCCTCGCCGAGGCCATGCAGGCGCGCACCGCGGCGGCCAACGCGTGGCTGGCGATCGACTTCGCCTACAAGTGCCAGTACTTCGTCGATCCGCCGGCGTACTACGCGTGGTCGCCGATCGACTACCCGAACGTCATCGGCATCCACTCGAACTCGAAGTGGGCGCGGGCGCTGGGACGGCGGCTCGGGTGGATCGAAGCCGCGGCGCCTGTGGTGGACGCGCTCGAGCGCGTGCAGCAGTGCAGCATCCTGTGTCCCGACACGCTGTCGCAGATGACGATGGCCCGCTACGTCGCGCGGGCGGCGGCCGACGGCAGCCTGCGGCGCTACGTCGCGGAGGCGAACGCGCGGTACCGCGAGGCGGCGCGCGTGACGCTCGCCGCGATTGACGAGCATCTGGGCCGTCCCAGGCTCGTGCCGGCCGGGGGCCTGTACACGGTCGTGGACGTCGGCACCGATGCGGACGCGTTCGTGCCCCGGGCGCTGGCCGCCACGGGCGTGCTCGTCGTGCCGGGCCGGGGATTCGGGCCGTCGCTGGCCAACGGCGTGCGCATCTCGTTCGGGCCGATGGTGACGACGCCCGAGCGGATCACCGAAGGTCTGGCGCGCCTCGGGTCGTACCTGGGCCGGCGGTGACGTCGAGGGCCGCCGGTCGGCGCCGGCTCGTCGAAATCAGGGCGCGCGTCCGGCATGTGCCGGATCCGTGTGGGCGGTGTCGCCTGGCGTAAGATCGGGACATGGGTCGCTGGTCGGTCAGTGAGGACGGCCTCATCGTCTCGTGTCCCTCGTGCGGGCAGAAGAACCGGCTGTCCTTGGTGCGCCTGGACCATCGCGGCCAGTGTGGGAAGTGTCACGCGTCGCTGCCGGCGCCCGACGAGCCGGTGGACGTGCCCTCCGAGGCGGCGTTTGACGCCCTCATCTCCAACGCTGCCCTGCCCGTGGTGGTGGATTTCTGGGCGCCGTGGTGCGGGCCGTGCCGGATGGTCGCGCCGGAGCTCGCGCGCGTGGCGCACGCCCACGCCGGCGAGTGGGTGGTGGCGAAGGTCAACACCGACGCCCTGCCCGAGGTGGCCGCCAGGTTCACCGTCCGGTCCATTCCGACCATGATCACCTTCTCGCGCGGCCATGTCCGCCAGCGCTACAGCGGTGCCCTGCCGGCAGAGGGCATCGAGGAACTCCTCGCCGGCAGCGTGGGCTGACGAAAAGGTGCCTGGCACCTTTCCCAGGGGAAAGGTGCCAGGCACCTTTTCAGCGGTTGTCATACGGGTAGCCGATGAAGTTCGGGTCGGCGTCGATCCGAAGCAACAGCATTGAGAACATGAACTGCAACAGGTAGCGGCCGTCCGGCTGCCGCCGCACGACCAGGGGCTGGCCGTGCTTCACATGCCAGTCGTAAAGGTCGAAGAAGACGCCACTGCCCACCTCGCAGTAGTCGGGGAACTTGGCGTTTGCGCGCAGGAACTGCTCGAAATACTGGCGGAGCTTCGGGATGGCGCCGTGGGCGAGCGAGTTGGTTTCGAAGGCCGCTTCGATCGCCTCCTCGACCCGACCGATGGCCCTCACGAGCTGCTGGGTGTCGATCTCCCGTCCCTGCTCCACCCCGACCGCCGCGGACGGAGTCACCGCGGCTGAAGCAAGAACCCCCCCGGTCATCACCTCGCGGCGCGTCATCATGGGACCCTCCTGCGATCAGAAAAGGTGCCTGGCACCTTTTCCCAAGAAAAGGTGCCAGGCACCTTTTTGGACGGCTGGCGACGTTATCTGGGCGGGCAGTCTACAATGGGCGCGGCACAAAGCCGGAGGGAGCGCGGACGCGGGTGATTCTGTGCGCGGTTGACCAAACGGACCTGGCCCCGAGGGTGCTGCACCACGCCGTGGGCTTTGCCGGCGCCCTCGGCGCCCCGCTGACAGTGCTGCACGTCGGTGATCCGCGGTCGGACGCCGAGCGCGAGATCCAGCAGACGCTCCACAAGGTGGTGCCGTACGGGGCCACCTACCTGGGCGACCCGCTCATCCGCGTTCAGGCGGGCGACCCCGCCGACGTCATCCGCAGCCTGGCCGACGAACTCGACGCGGCGCTCATCGTGACCGGCACGCGCGGCCGCACGGGGCTGGCACGGCTGCTGCTGGGGTCCACGAGCGCCGATCTGCTCACGCGCACCACCCGTCCCGTCCTGCTCATCCCGCCCTCGGACATCGACATCGTCACGCTCGGGAACGACCGGGTCGGCGTGCACTTCGGCGCCGTCATCGCCGCGATTGATCTCACCGAAGCCAACGCTCCGCAAATGGCCTGGGCCGTGAAGATGGCCAAGATCGCCCGGCAGCCGTTGTGCCTGCTGACGGTGACGGGCGACACGGGCCTGTCCGATCGGGACGCCGCCGCTGCGCTCAAGGAACGCGGCCACGGGCTGGGGCTCAGCGAACGCCTGGCGTTCATCGTGCGCCGCGGGGACGTGGCACAGGAGATTGCCCGGGCCGCCGTGGCGGAGCAGTCTGGGCTCGTCGTGATGGGCCTGCGAGTCTCCGGCCGCGGCAGCTCGCCCGGCCGCATTGCCAGCGAGGTGCTGCAGACCGGCCGCACGCTGGTGCTGGCGGTTCCGGCACTGTGAGACGCATCGCCCTGCCGGGCACCGCGGTGGCGCTGACGCTCGCCGCATCGGTGACTTCCGCGCAGACGGCGTCGCCCGGGCCCGGCATCTCGCTGGACGTCGCCACGCGGCGCGCCGCCATCATCCGCGACCTGCGCTACGCCGTCACGCTCGACATCCCCCGCGACGCCACCACCGCCATCACCGGCACGCTGGACGCCACGTTCGATCTGGCCGACGCCACCGGGCCGCTCGTCGTCGATTTCGCCACCAGCTCCGCGCACGTGAAGGCCGTCCGCGCCAACGGCCGAGCGTCGACGTTCGACTGGGTCGACGGTCACATCGTGGTGCCCGCCGCCGCGCTCCGCCGCGGCCGCATGCGCATCGGCATCGACTTCACCGCCGGCGACGCCTCGCTCAACCGTTCGGACGACTTCCTGTACGCGCTCTTCGTGCCCGCCCGCGCGCACCTGGCGCTGCCGGTCTTCGACCAGCCGGATCTCAAGGCGCGCTGGTCGCTCACGCTGTCGGTGCCCGCCGACTGGCAGGCGGTCTCGAACGGCGCAGAGCTCGGGCGCGAGGTCCGCGGCGGCACGGCCGTCGTCCGCTTCGCCGAGACCGAGCCGCTCTCGACGTACCTGTTCGCCTTCGTCGCGGGCGACTGGACGGTCGAGACGGCCGAGCGCGCGGGCCGCACGTTCCGGATGTTCCACCGCGAGACGGACGCGGCGAAGGTGGCCCGCAACCGCGACGCCATCTTCGACCTCCACGCCACGGCGCTCGCGTACATGGAGCGCTACACGGGCATCCCGTATCCCTTCGGCAAATTCGATTTCGTGCTGGTGCCCGCGTTCCAGTTCGGCGGGATGGAACACGCCGGCAAGATTCTCTACAACGCGTCCGGGCTGCTGCTCGAGGAGTCGGCCACGCAGAACCAGCAGCTCGGCCGCGCCTCGGTCATCGCGCACGAAACCGCCCACATGTGGTTCGGCGACCTGGTGACGATGGAGTGGTTCAACGACGTGTGGATGAAGGAGGTCTTCGCCAACTTCATGGCGGCGAAGATCGTGAACCCGTCGTTCCCGGAGGTGAACCACCCGCTGCGGTTCCTGCTGGCGCACTACCCCGCCGCCTACGACGTCGACCGCACGCCCGGCGCCAACCCTATCCGGCAGCCGCTCGACAACCTGAACGAGGCCGGCAGCCTGTACGGCGCGATCATCTACCAGAAGGCGCCCGTGATCATGCGCCACCTCGAAGCGCTGATGGGCGAAGAGGCGTTCCGCGACGGCCTGCGCGAGTACCTGACGGCGCACGCCTTCGGCAATGCCACGTGGAGCGACCTCATCGCCGTGCTCGATCGGCGCACGTCCGAGGATCTGGTCGCCTGGAGCCGCATCTGGGTCGAGAGTCCCGGACGACCCGTGCTCGCCACGGACCTGACGGTGCGCGACGGCCGGATCGCGCGCCTCGCCTTCCGCCAGCGCGACGCGTGGAACCAGGGGCGATCGTGGCCGCAGGAGCTGCGCGTGACGGTTGGCTATCCCGACGGGGCGCGCGAGCATCGCGTGTGGCTTCGCGGCGGAGAGGCGGAGGTCGCCGAGGCCGTCGGACGGCCGGCGCCGCGCTTCGTCCTCCCGAACGGCGGCGGCTGGGCGTATGGCGGCGTCGAGCTCGACGCCGGCACGATCGCGTATCTCCGATCGTCGCTGCCGGACGTTCCCGACCCTCTCACCCGCGGCGCGGCGTGGGTGGCGCTCTGGGACAGCCTGCTCGAGCGCGCCGTGACGCCGGCCGACCTGGTGGATCTCGCGCTCGACGCGCTGCCGCGCGAGACCGACGAGCAGCTCACCTCGCGCGTGCTCGGCTACCTCAGTCGCGCATGGTGGCGCTTCCTCACACCAACCGAGCGCGCCGCCCGCGTCGGCCGCGTCGAGTCCACGCTGCGCGCGGGACTGGCCGGCGCCGACACCCCCAGCCGCAAAGGCGCGTGGTTCTCCACCATCCGGTCCGTCGCGGTGTCCGCGGACGCGCTGGCCTGGCTCACGCGCGTCTGGCGCGGCGACGACGCCGTGCCCGGCCTCCCGCTCGCGGAGACGGACTTCACCGAGCTGGCGCTGGAGCTGGCGGTCCGCGAAGTGGATGGCTGGCGCGACATCCTGGCCACGCAGCACGGCCGCATCGAGAACCCGGACCGCAAGGCCCGCTTCGCGTTCGTCATGCCGGCGCTGTCCGCGGACCCGGTGGAGCGCGAGCGCTGGTTCCTCGCGCTCCACGACGTGGCCAACCGGCGCCGTGAGCCCTGGGTGCTCGAGGGCCTGTCGTTCCTGCACCATCCCCTGCGCGCGCAGGCCTCGGCACGGTTCGTCGCGCCCAGCCTGGATCTCCTCTGGGAAATTCAGAAGACGGGCGACATCTTCTTCCCGAAGCGCTGGCTCGACGCGACACTGGGCGGGCACAGCTCGCGCGAGGTGGCGGCAACGGTCGAGCGCTTCCTCGACACGCGGCCGGCGGACTACCCCGCGCGGCTGCGACACATCACGCTGCAGTCGGCCGACGAGCTGTTCCGCGCGGCCGGCGCACGCTGATCACCTCGGCACGGCGGCTCGCATGAGGAGGTCCACATGAGACACATCATCCTGGGCTCGTGCCTCGTCGCGCTGACGACGCTCCTGGGAGCCGTCGCCCCGCGCGCGCAGGCGCCCGAGACCATCTCGATCACGGCGGCTCGCGTGCTCGACGGCCGCGGGCAGATCGTCGAGCGGGGCATGGTGGAGGTGCGCGGCGCGGCCATCGCGCGCGTCGGCGCGGCGGCGGGCCGCGCGACGTACGACCTCGGCACGGCAACCCTCCTGCCGGGCTTCATCGACACTCACGTGCACATCGGGTGGCACTTCGGACCCGACGGCCGCTACGTCAACGGCCCCGAGCCGCCCGAGGTCGCGGCGCTCTACGGCGCCGAGAACGCGTACGTCACGCTCATGGCCGGCTTCACGACGGTGCAGAGCGTGGGGTCGCGGTCGGACAAGCCGCTCCGCGACGCCATCGCGCGCGGCGTCCTGCCAGGCCCGCGCATCCTGACGTCGCTCGCGCAGATCGGGAACGCGACGATGACCCCGGAGGAGCTGCGCGCCGAGGTTCGCGCGCGCAAGGCCGAGGGCGCCGACCTGGTGAAGATCTTCGCCTCCGCGAGCATCCGCGACGGCGGCACGCCGACGCTCTCGCAGGCACAGCTCGACGCCGCCTGCGGCGAGGCGCGCGCCCAGGGCCTGCGGTCGATGGTGCACGCGCACTCGCCCGAGTCGATGATGCGGGCAGCACGGGCCGGCTGCACGGTCGTGGAGCACGGCGCCCTGGCGTCCGCCGAGGCGCTGGCGCTCCTCGCCGAGCGCGGCACCTACTTCGACCCCAACATCGGCCTCGTCACGCAGAACTACCTCGAGAACAAGCACCGCTTCCTCGGCATCGGCAACTACACCGAGGAAGGCTTCGCCGCCATGGAACAGGCGCTCGCACGCAAGGACGCCATGTTCACAGCCGCGCTGAAGACGCCCGGACTGAAGATCGTCATGGGGACCGACGCCGTGGCCGGCGCACACGGCCAGAACATGCGGGAGATCGTCGAGCGCGTCCGCGCGGGCCAGCGCCCGATGGACGCTATCGTCTCGCTCACCTCGCTCGCCGCGGCGTCCATGGGCCTCGACCGGGAGATCGGCGCCCTCCAGCCGGGCCTGCAGGCCGACCTCGTCGCCGTCGACGGCAACCCGCTCGAAGACATCACGGCGCTCCAGCGCGTCCGCTTCGTCATGCGCGGCGGGAAGGTGTATCGGAATGGGCGCTAACGACCACGGGTGCACGGGCGCTCAGGTGCGCGGGTGCTCAGGTGCTCAGGTGCGCGGGCGTAGTTGATAATCATTCTCAACTAAGGTACCATCGCAGCCGAGATGGAGACACCCGACGAGCGGCTCGCGCGGCTGCGCGAGCTGGCCGAGGCGCGGCGGCTGCGCATGACGCCGCAGCGCGACGTGCTGCTGCGCGCGCTGAGCCGGACCACGGGGCACCCCACCGCCGACGAGCTCTACCAGCGCGTGCGCAAGGTGCTGCCGTCCATCTCACATGCCACCGTCTACCGCAACGTCCAGGACCTGGTCCGCGCCGGGCTGCTCGCGCCCCTCGAGCGCGCCGGCGCCGCCGTGCAGTACGACGTCAACGCGGACGACCACCACCACTTCGTGTGCCGCCGCTGCGGCAAGGTCTGGGACATCTACCTGTCCGACGTGGGGTACGAGGTGGATCGCCGCCGCTCGGCCGTGAGCGGCATGCACATCGACCGCGCCGAGGTGCAGCTCTACGGAGTGTGCCGCGCGTGCCGCGCGCGCAAAGACGAGGGCGCACCCCGGACCGCGGGATCCCCCCGCGCGCCCGGCGTGCGCCGGTCATGCCGGCCACCGGCCGGTCACTGCTGAGCGGCCCGTTGCCGGCCCTCCGCTCGAGGCAGTAATCGGCACACCACCGCCGGACTTGAATGCCCGGCCGGCGGCGCCGGCGTGTCCCACCGACCCGCGCACGGCACCGGGGCCCGCCCGCGCGACCCGGCCCGCAGCCGCGCCCTCCCAACCACCCCGCGGTCCACGGCCCCCGGCCCCGGGCCCCGGGCCTGCCGCCGGCCAGCGCCGCGGTCAGGGCGTGAGCACCCGGCCCCGCTGCATGACGAGCCGCACGCTGCGCAGCGCGCGGATATCCGCCGTCGGGTCACCGTCCACTGCGATCAGGTCGGCCTCCAGGCCGGCCGCCACACGGCCGACCCTCGATTCCAGGTGGAAGAGACGGGCGTTCACCGACGTCGCGGCCCTGACGGCATCGCGCGCGGGCATCCCGTAGTCCACCATCAGCTCCAGCTCGCGCACGTTGTCGCCGTGCGCGTACACGCCGACGTCGCCGCCGAAGCACATGGTGACGCCCGCCGCCAGCGCCGCCGCAAAGCTCTTCCGCTTGGCAGCCATCCGCGCCGGCTCGGGTTCCTGGCCTTTCTTCCACCCGGCATACTGCGACGTCGCATCCCCCGCCGCCAGGGTCGGGCAGAACCCGACCTTCCGCTCCACCATCAGCCGCCAGATCTCCGGCGTGCCGCCGTCGCCGTGCTCGATGGTCTCGACGCCGGCTTCGATGGCGCGCCGCATGCCCTCGGCGCTGGAGGCGTGCGCCACCACCGGCCGCCCGCTGCTCGTCGCGACCTCCACGATGGCGCGGAGCTCGTCCGGCGTGAACGTGGGCCGCGCGTCGCCGGCGGGGCCCCACCGGTAGTCGGCGTACACCTTGACGACATCGGCGCCGCGCGCGATCTGATCGCGCGCCACACGCATGACGTCGGCCACGCCGCTCGCCTCCTCGGCACCCTGCGGGATGGTCCACTCGGGTGCAAAGCCCTTCGGGCCGTAGGTGCCGGTCGCCACCATCGCCGGCCCGGCCACCAGCATGCGCGGGCCGGGGATGAGGCCTTCCTCGATGGCCCGCTTGAGCCCGACGTCCGCGTAGCCGGCCCCTTCCGATCCCAGGTCGCGGACGGTCGTCACGCCGGCCATCACCGTCGCGCGCGCGTGGTTCACGGCCCGCGCCACGCGGTACGCGAGCCCCTCGCGCAGCACCTGGTCGTTCCACGTTGTCTCGTTGTAGGGGTGCAGCAGCAGGTGCGAGTGGCCCTCGATGAGGCCGGGCAGCAGCGTCTGGCCCGGCAGTCGCATCACGCGGGCGCCAGGCGGGGCCGTGACGGTGGCCGACGGCCCGGCGGCCGCGATCCGGCCGTTCACCACCACGACGGTCCACCCCGCGTGCAGGTCGGCGCCGTCGAACACGCGATCGGGCTGCAGGACGATAGCTGCGGGAGTTTGCGCTTCAACCACGGCGGCGGATCCGGCCGCGGCCGCGGACAGGACGGCAAGGAGGAACGCGCGCATGGACGGCAGTATACGCTCGCATATAGTACGGATCGTGCGGAGTACGGCGGAGGTCGTCATCGTCGGCGGCGGGTGCATGGGCGCCAGCACCGCCTTTCATCTGGCCCGGCGCGGCGTCACCGACGTGGTGCTCGTCGAGCGCGAACGGCAGCTGGCGGCCGGTTCCACGGGCCGCAACGCCGGCGGCGTGCGCCACCAGTTCTCGGATCCCGCCAATATCGAGCTGTCGAAGGAGTCCATCGCGTGCCTCGCGCGCTTCCAGGAGGAGGTGGGCGCCGAGATCGACTTCTGGCAGGACGGCTACCTGTTTCTCCTCGCGTCGGAGGCGAGCGCGCGCGCGTTTCGCGCCAACGTCGCCCTCCAGCGCGCCCACGGGGTGGCGGTCGACTGGCTCTCGGCCGACGAGGCGCTGCGCATCGCGCCCGGGCTGGACGTGACGGGCGTCGTCGGCGCCACGTGGTGCGCAGCCGACGGGGTGGCCGATCCGAACGGCGTCACGCAGGGCTTCGCGCGGGCGGCGCAGGCCGCCGGCGTCGAGATCGTGCGCGAAACCGAAGTGACGGGCATTCGCGTCGAGGCCGGCCGCGTCGCGGAGGTGCAGACCTCGCGCGGCCGCATCGCGACGCCGCGGGTGGTGAACGCGGCGGGGCCGTGGGCCGGGCACATCGGGCGCATGGTGGGCCTCGACGTGCCGGTCACGCCCGAGCGCCGCCACATCTTCATCGCCCAGCCCGCCGGCGGCGGCTCGTGGGACGCCCCGGCGCACCGCGGCCGGGTGCCGTCGACGCGGGTGCTGGTCATCGACTTCGACACGACGTTCTACTTCCACCGCGAGGGCGGCGGGCTCCTGTTCGGGATGGGCGATCCCGACGAGCGTCCGGGCTTCGACATCACGGTGCGGTGGGACTTTCTGCCGAGGGTGACCGAGGTGGCCGTGCAGCGGCTGCCGGCGCTCGGCGAGGCCGCCGTGACCCACGCCTGGGCCGGCCTCTACGAGATGACGCCCGATCACAACCCCATCATCGGGCCCGCCGCGGACATCGAGGGCGTCTACACCATCGCCGGCTTCAGCGGGCACGGCTTCCAGCACGCGCCGGCGGCGGGCCGCATCCTCGCCGACCTCATCACGGGCCGCGATCCGGCCTTCGACGTCTCGCCGTTCGCGCACGATCGCTTCGCGCGCGGCGCCACACGCGGCGAGCGGAACGTCGTCTGACGGCTGGCTCCTGGCGCCTGGCTAGAAGATGCCCGCGCGGCGCAGGGCCTGGGTGGGGTTGTAGGTGAGCACGAGATCGAAGCGGTGGTTGTTGGGGATGAAGTAGTCGGTCGCGAACGCCTCGCCCCAAAAGTAGCCGGCGCTCAGCTCCGGCGTGATGCGGTAGTTGCCGAGGCTGTAGACGCGGGTGCCCAGCTCATAGCGGTCGCCGTTGTACGGGCCGTAGTGGCGATCCACCGACATGACGCCGAGCGTGATGTCCAGCCGTCCGTTCAGCCGGAAGTCGCCGGCCAGGTTGAAGCCGGCCGCGGTGTCGGGCGAGACGCGCTGGTAGCTCTCAATCTGGATGCCGCGGAGGCCCACCGAGGCCGGAAGCCGGATCGTCACCCCCTCGCGCAGGATGTCCTCGCCGTGCTGGTAGATGTAGTCGGCCGAGGCCATCACGCGCGGGTGGAGACGGAGGCCGACAAGGACCTGCCCGTAGTTCCAGTCGCCCAGCCGGTCGGCACGCTTGAAGAAGTTCGGCTCGCGGAACTCACCGAGGTAGCCGACCATGCCGGACACCTGGGTGACGGGGCCGCGCGACGGCCGCCACGTGACGCGCTCGCCGGTCACGTAGGTGTCCGAGTCGTAGCTGATGTTCTCGGTCACCACACCGCGGTTGGCGTAGAGGCTGCCCACCTGGATGTCGAGGCCCTTGACGGGCTCGACCTGCACGAAGAGCTGCTTCACGGAGAACCTGCCGGCGAACCTGCCGATGCCCACACCGGTGTTGTTCCAGCCCGACGGCAGCGAGCCGCCGCTGAAGGCGCCGACGTGGAGGCTGAGCCTGCCGCGCGAGTCGGCCAGGACGCGCGCGCGAATCTGCGGCTGCCACTGCAGCGTGCTCTGCAGGACCTCGCCTTCCGAAGACTCGTACCAGCGGAACCGCGAGGACAGATGGACGTGCTGCAGGTCGATCCACCGGCGAATCTTCGGCGGCGCTTCGCCCTCCGTCGGGGCCGTCTGCGCCGCGGCAGGCGGCACCCAGACCGCGACGGCCGCAGCTATCACGAGCCACCCGGTCGACGCGCGCGCGATCGCAGCGAGGTTCATGGGCCGATTATCGGGATCCGATGTTAGGTCGATGTTACCCGACGGTTACAAGTGTGTTACATCGCGTCCGGGACTATACTTTTCGGGCTGTGAGGACGATTGTCATGACCATCACTCTCGCACGTGTTCTGCGCACCGCCGCGGCCGTGGGCCTTGGAGCCGCCCTCGTCACCGCCGGTGCTCCCGATCGGTCCGCCGTGGCCCGCGCCCAGGGCGACGCCAACATCGTCGTGCCGCCGGAGGCGTTCAAGGATCTCAAGTGGCGCAGCGTGGGCGCCTCGCGCGGCGGCCGCGTCACCGCCTACGCCGGAGTCCGGCAGCAGCCGCACACGTTCTACATGGGCGCCACCGGCGGCGGCGTGTGGAAGACCGAGGATGCCGGCATCACGTGGGTGCCGATCTCCGACGGCCAGATCGCGACCGGGTCGATCGGATCCATCGACGTCGCGCCGGCCAGCCCCGACATCGTCTGGGTGGGCACGGGGAGCGCGGCGATCCGCTCGAACGTCATCATCGGCCGCGGCGTCTACAAGTCGACCAACGCAGGCCGGACGTGGCAGTTCATGGGCCTCAAGGAGTCGGGCCAGGTCGGCGGCATCCGCGTGCACCCGACGAACTCCGACGTCGTCTGGGTCGCGGCGCTCGGCTCGCCGTTCGGTCCCAACGAGGAGCGCGGCATCTTCAAGACGTCGGACGGCGGCAGGACGTGGAAGAAGACGCTCTACGTGGACGCCGAGCACGGCGGCCGCGACGTCGAGGTCAACTGGCAGAACCCGAACGTCGTGTACGCCGCGATGTACCGGGGCTTCCGCAAGGGCTGGGACATCATCAGCGGCGGGCCGGCCGACAAGGGCGGCATCTACAAGTCGGTGGACGGCGGCGAGACGTGGAAGCACGTCACGGCGGGCCTGCCCTCGCCGCTCATCGGCAAGATCGACATCGACATCGCGCAGAGCAACCCGAACGTGCTCTACGCCATGGTAGAGGGCCAGGGCGACACGGGCGGCCTCTACCGGTCGAGCGACGCCGGCGAGAGCTGGACGCTCGTGAACAACAGCGCGCGCCTGCGCGCGCGCCCGTTCTACTTCCACTACGTGAGCGTGAATCCGAAGAACGAGAACGAGCTCTACGTCTCCGAGCTCGGGTTCCACAAGTCCACGGACGGCGGGAAGACGTTCACCGCCATTCCGACGCCGCACGGCGACAACCACGGCGTCTGGATCAACCCCGAGAACCCGCAGATCATGCTGCAGGTGAACGACGGCGGCGCCAACGTCACGCTCAACGGCGGGCGCAGCTGGTCGTCGATTCTGAACCAGCCGACGGCCGAGTACTACATGGTGTCGGTCGACGAGCAGCATCCGTACCGGATGTACGTGCCGCAGCAGGACAACTCCACGCTCATCATCCCCAGCGCGCCGCCGGTGTCATGGGGCCTCGACGCTCCGGTCCAGATGTGGGTGCAGGGGCCCGGCTGTGAAACCGGCCAGATCTGGCCGCGCCGGGACGGCAGGACGGTGTGGGGTGCGTGCAAGGGCGAGGTGGGCCGCTACAGCACGGACACCGGCCAGGAGAAGCACTACTGGGTCTACCCGCAGAACCGCTACGGCCACGACCCCGACGAGATCAACTACCGCTTCCCGCGCCAGACCGTCGTCTACATCTCGCCCCACGACGAGCGCGTCATCTACCAGGCCTCGCACGTGCTGCACCGGTCGATGGACGAGGGCCTCACGTGGCAGGCCATCAGCCCCGACCTCACGGCGCGGGAGCCCGAGTACCAGATCATCCCGGGGAACCCCATCACGCGCGACATCACGGGCGAGGAGGTCTACTCGTCGATCTACTCGATGGTGGAGTCGCGCCTCGAGCGCGGCGTCATCTGGGTGGGCGCCAACGACGGCCCCGTGCACGTGAGCCGCGACAACGGCAAGACCTGGAAGAAGGTGACGCCGCCGATCGGTCCCGGCGGTCGCGTGCAGACCATCGAGGACTCGCCGCACCGCAGGGGCACCGCGTATGTCGCCATCTACCGCTTCTTGCGCGAGCACGACCTGAAGCCCTACATCTACAAGACGGAGAACTACGGCGAGAGCTGGACGCTGCTGACCGACGGGACGAACGGCATCCCGGCCGATCACCCGACGCGCGTCATCCGGGAGGATCCCGCGCGTGAGGGGCTGCTCTACGCCGGCACCGAGTTCGGGTTCTTCGTGTCGTTCAACGGCGGGAAGCACTGGCAGTCGCTGCAGCAGAACCTGCCGGCGACGCCGGTCACCGACCTTCGCGTGCACCGGAACGACCTGGTCATCTCGACGATGGGCCGGTCGCTCTGGATCATGGACGACGTGACGCCGCTCCAGCAGCTGGCGGCGATGGCGGGCCGCACCGCGACGTCGACGGCGGCGGGCAGCGCGCCGGCGTTCCAGATGGCCGGCGGACGCGGCGCGATGCCGACGGTGTACCTCTTCGAGCCGCAGGCCGCGACGCGCTATCGCTACGCGCCGAGCCCCGGGTCGAGCGACGAGCCGGAATATCCGGTGCCGGGCGCGCACTTCGACCTGTGGTTCGAGTCGGCGCCGGCGCCCGACACCCGCCTCGAGGTGCTCGACGCCAAGGGCCAGGTGCTGCACACCTTCACGGTGGCGCCGGCGCGCGGCGCGGGGGGCGGCCAGGAGATGCGCGGCCCGTTCCGCCGCGGCGGCGGGTCGACGAGCATCCGCGCCGAGGCCGGCATGCAGCGCTTCACCTGGGACATGCGGCACCCCGGTCCCTGGTCGCCGGCGGCGCCCAGCGGCGGGCCGGGCGGACCGATGGCGGCGCCCGGCAAGTACTCGGTGCGCCTGGCCGCCGGGGGCCAGACGACGACGCGCGCGTTCGAGCTCAGGGCTGACCCGCGCGTGCTCCGCGACGGGCTCACGCAGGCCGATCTCGAGGCGCAGGTGGCGTTCCAGTTGAAGGTCCGCGACGCGCAGAGCGACGCGCGGCGCCTCCAGCAGGCCATCGAGCAGGCGATGCAGAAGGCCGGCGTCCGGCCGCCCGCGCCGGCGCCTGCGGGCGTGCGCCCGATGGACCTGAAGTTCGACCACCCGCTGCAGCGGCTGTGGGCCCAGCTCGTCGACATGCCGGGGCCGTACCCGCAGCCCATGCTGCAGAACCAGCTCGCGAACGTCGCGCGGATGATCGGGCAGGCCGACCAGAAGATCGGCCAGGATGCGGTGGACCGCTACAACGACCTGCTGAAGGCGCTCAACGCGCTGCAGACCGAGTTCCAGAAGGTCTCCGGCGGTACGACCAACTGATCGCAGGGGCCCGCGTCCGGAGTCGGACGCGGGTCTCGCCGCTCATCCCTGCCGGGCGAAGCGCTCGGCCGACCGCGCCTTCGCGGCGGCCGCGACCGCCTCGCGATCCTTCGGCGGCGCCGTCGTCACCAGGCTGTCGATGAGGCGGCGGGCCACCTCCGCGGTTTCGTCCACCGCCCGCGCGAACGCCGCCTCGTTGGCCTTCGACGGCCGCGTGAACCCGCTCAGCTTGCGCACGAACTGCAGCGACGCCGCCCGGATCTCCTCATCGGTCGCCGGCGGCTCGAAGTTGAACAGGGTCTTGATGTTCCGGCACATGGCTCCCTACCCGCCCTACCCGCCCTACCTGCCCCACCCG
>JBFMCA010000073.1:0-24088 GCA_040754955.1 Acidobacteriota bacterium
CTGGGGATTGCGCGCCAGCGCTTCGTCGATGGCGGCGTCGAGCGTCAGCGGCTGAGCCGCGGCGACGCCCGAGAACGCGAGTAGGCCGACAAGCACTCCAGACAGCACCTGCATGATCGAACCTCGCGCACGTCGACAACGTGCGATCGAATCAGCCGCCACCGTGTGCGGCGGCCGAGACCTCCGGCCGCGGACTGCGGGCCGGACCGAGGCGCGATCAGATCAGGAAGACGTGGAGGCGGAGGTGGGGCGGCGCGTGCCGCAGCAGACCCTGCCGGGCGACGAAGGCGGCGCTGGCGACACGCGCGGCGATCGGTGCCGCATCGGCTGGCAGAAGCGTCGGCGCCGCGTCGAGCCGTGGCGCAGGGGTCAGGCTGGCGGACGAGGTCGGCGGCGGGGGGGTGGCCGGCGTGTCAGGTGCGTCGCCGCAGCAGCTCAGCACCGGCGCGCTCGGCGCGCAGTTCCCGTCGTTGTGGCAGCAGGCCATCTGGCGGTGGACATCCGCGGGTTCGGCCGCAGCCCAGGCCGGCCCGATCGTCTGAACGACGATCACGGCGGCGGCGAGCACGGCAGGCACACGGCGCATGATGTCCTCCCACGGGCAAAGCCCGTACCGCCCCAGATTCCCACGGAAAATCGCGCCTGGCAAGCCCGTCGCGCCGGGGGCTGCCGGAGATCCGGCAGTGTCGGGGGGCCAGGCACAAAAGGCTTGGGACTCTCGGCTTGCGAGCTTCAGGCGTCGGGCTTCGGGCCTCGGGCCTCGAGCCAGAGGCCTCGAGCCCGTGCCCGACTCGCTCTGGCTACCGGTTCCTGACACTGACTGCCGCCTTCAGCGTGATGCGCGCGTCGGCGGCGCCGCTCCGGGCTGCCGTGGCGGCGGCGAAGTAAGGATTGATGTCGAACTCCTGGATCTCCGGGAAGTCGGCGAGGAGCTGGTTGAGGCGGAGGATGCACGTCTCGAGCGCGCCGAGGTCGACGGCCTTGTGGCCGCGGGCGCCTTCGAGAATGGGGAAGCCCTTGATGCTGCGGATCATCTCGCGCGCGTCCACGTCGGTGAGCGGGTGCATCCGGAACGCGACGTCCTTGAGGATCTCGACGAAGATGCCCCCGAGCCCGAACATCAGGACGGGGCCGAACTTGGGGTCGTCGGCCGATCCGAGGATGATCTCCGTGCCCCGCGCCATCTGCTGCACGACGAGTGTCGCCGCTGGATCGGCCTGGCGCGCCGCGCTGAGGATCTCGGTGGCGGCGGTCGCGACCTCGGCCCGTGCGCCGAGGCGCAGCCTCACGCCGCCGACCTCGCTCTTGTGCACGAGGCGCGCCGAGCTCACCTTGAGCGCGACCGGGAACCCGAGCGCCTCGGCGGCTTCCGCGGCGGCGTCCGCCGTCTGCACCTCCCGCCAGGGGAACACGCGCAGGCCGGCCGCCTCGAGCACGCGCTGCGCCTCGGCCAGGGTCAGCTGCACGCGGCCCTCCGCGCGCACGGACCGAAAGATGGCGCGGATGTCGTCTCGGCGCGTGTCGTCGAATGCGGGCGTGGCGCCCACGGGCCGTTCGATCCACGCGCGGTACCGCACCATGGCAGCCAGCGCGCGCGCCGCGTCCTCGGGGAACGTGTACACGGGCAGCCCGGCGCGGCGCATGATCTCGATGGCCTCGCGCGACCGCACGTTGCCCATGAAGCACACCAGCACCGGCTTGCCGCATCCCTCCGCGCCGCGCACGATGCCGGTGGCCACGCTCGGGCCGTCGATCATCTCGAGCGAGGTGAACATCGCGACGATCGCGTCCACCTGCGGGTCGTCGGCGACGGCCCGGATGCACGCCTCGTACTGCTCACCGGTGGCGGTGGCAATCATGTCGACGGGATTCGTCACGCTCGCCTCGGCGGCCACCACCTGCCGCATCCGCTGCTGCGTCGTCTCGCTCAGCGTCGCGACCTCGAGCCCGAGGTGCCCGCACGCGTCGGTCGCCAGGATGCCCGGCCCGCCGGAGTTGGTGACGATGGCCACGCGATTGCCGGCGGGCACGGGCTGGCTGGCAAACGCCGACGCGTAGACGAAGAGCTCCTCGATCGTCTCGGCGCGGATGACGCCCGCCTGCCGGAAGAGGGACTCGACCGCCGTGTCGGCGCCGGCGAGCGACCCGGTGTGCGACGCGGCGGCCCGCGCGCCCGCGGCGGTGCGGCCCGACTTGACGGCGAGAATCGGCTTCGTCTTCGTCACGCGCCGGCAAAGCCGCAGGAACTTCTGCGGATTGCCGAAGCTCTCCAGATACATCAGGATGAGGCCCGTCTGCGGGTCGGCCTCCCAGTACTCGATGAGGTCGTTGCCCGAGACGTCGGCCTTGTTGCCGAGCGAGACGAACATCGAGAGCCCGAGCCCGCGCTCGCGGAGCAGCGCGAGGATGGCTTCGCCAAGCGCGCCGGACTGCGACGAGAACGCGACGTTGCCGGCCACCGGCTCGTTGGCCGAGAACGAGGCCTGCAGCCGCACGTCGGGGTTCATGTTGATGATCCCCATGCAGTTGGGGCCCACCAGCCGCATCCCGTGGCGTTTGACGGCCTCGAGCACGTCGCGCTCCATCGCCAGGCCGGCCTCGCCCACCTCCTTGAAGCCCGCCGTGATGACCACGACCGCCTTCACGCCCTTCCTTCCGCACGACTCGATCACCTCGAGCACGAACTGCCTGGGGACGGCGACGACGGCCAGATCGACCGGGTCGGGAATGGCCTCGACCGACGGGTAGCACTTGAGGCTGTGGACGACGGTGGCCCGGGGGTTGACCGGGAAGACCTGACCCTGGAATTCGAAGGTCAGCAGGTTGTGGAGGATGGAGCCGCCGACGCTGCGGCGGTCGCGCGACGCGCCGATCACGGCGACGGCGCGCGGACGGAACAAGGGATCAAGGGATGACATCAACAGGCTCGGATCTCGGGACGCGGGTGGTTCGACGACGGCGGCGCGAGTCGGCGGCGCGCGGCGCGGACCGCGAGGTCCACCGAGGGCGGACGTCGGCCGCCCGCGTCGCCGCGCACGCTAGTTGATGGCGCAGCTGCCGGGGCCGTCCGGGTGGCCGCACGTGCCGCAGGCCATGGACGGCGGCGAGTCGCTCCGCCGGGGGCCATCGGACGCCACGGCGAACACGGACAGCTGCTTCTCCAGCTCACGGCCCCCGCACGACGGACACTCGAACGTGGTGCGCTCCCGCACCAGGAGCTCGAAGCGGTGTCCGCAGCCGCCGCAGCGGTACTCGTAAATCGGCATGACGTCAGTTTACACCGTCACGCGCGCAGCCCGTGGTCGCGGTCGAGCGCGCGGACCTTGAAGAAGAGGGCCACCACCGTGACCAGGATGGCGATGACCGAGGCGACGAGGCCGGTCCAGCGGAACCGCCACTCCTCGAGCGCCGCGGTGGCCGCCTGGTCGACGGCGGTGGTGATGGCGAGCCCCTTGCTCAGCACGGCGCTGACCGCCGCCGGGTCGAAGGTGTGCACTTCGGTGCGGGCCAGCGTCAGGTGGTTGAAGGCCTCGCGCAAGGCCAGCTCCTGGTCGCTCATCTCCATCCCGGCGTTGGCCGCGCGGGCGACCAGCGCCCGTGACGCGTCGATGGCGGCCTTCATCCGGTCGATCTCGCGCCGCATCGCGCCGGCCGCCGCGAAGCCGCTGTCGCCGTCGCTGTGGCATCCGGCGCAGAGGCTGTCGCCGCTGGTGCCGATCATCGTGTCCGAGGGCTCGAGCACGGCATGGTTGCCGTGGCATTCCACGCAGCCGCGGTCGAAGATCTGGCTGTGCGTGCTCAGGGCGAACTTCGTGGCGAAGACCGTATGGCAGGTGCCGCACACGTTGACCACCGATCCGGCGCCCGGCGGCGCGGCGCCGTGGTTGCCGTGGCAGTCGTTGCACGTGGGCGCGGACAGGTCGTTCGCTTTGGTCAGCGCGGCGAAGTGGACGCTCGTCTCGTAGTCGGCGACCTGCGTCGTCGGCAGGGGCTCGCCGCCCGGGAGGGTGTAGCCCTTCATGTGCGCCGGGTCGGCATGACACCGCGCGCACGTCCCGGCCACGTTCAACGGGAAGACCGGCGACCGGGCGTCGCTGACGAGGCGGATGCCATGCGCGCCGTGACAGCTCGTGCAGGTGGCCACGGCGGTGTCGCCGGTGGCGAGCCGCTGGCCGTGCACGCTTGCGGCGAACTCGACGGCCTGGTCCACGCGCTGTCGCGGCGCGAACTTGCGCATGAACGCCGCGTCGCTGTGGCACCTCGAGCAGACGGCCACCACCGCCTGCGGCGAGGGCTTCCCGCGGTAGAGGGTCGCGGGGGCTTTGGCCAGCGCCTTGTCGGTCGCGCGGGCGTCGCCCCCGTGGCAGTCGACGCACGTGAAGCCGCGTTCGCGGTGGACGTCGGTGCCGCCGAAATCGGCCGCCGGCGCCGCGTAGCGCGCCTCCGCCAGGCCCGCGTGGCACGTGACGCAGCCCGAGGTGGCCGGCTGCGCGGCCGCGGCCGCGGCGCCCGCCATCACGGCGAGCACGACGAGAAGGGTCCGCTTGAATGACGCCATGACGGCACCTGCCTTCGCCCGACGCTCAGGCCGCGACGTAGCCATAAATGGTGAACGCAATGAACAGGATGAGCCCCACGATGCCGATGACCGTCAGCGGGCGGTTGGGTTCCCCGCGGGCAGCCCGGGTGTCGAGAAACGGCACGAGCAGGACCGCCACCGCGATGAGGCTGAAGCCCAGCACGCCCAGCATCTCGCCCTCCAGGCCGAGGATGTGGCTGGGCAGCATCTTGAGAAGCTGGAACATGGCCAGGAAGTACCACTCCGGCCGGATGCCTGCCGGCACGGGCGCGAAGGCGTCCGCCTTCTGGCCGAGCTCCCACGGCGAGAACACCGAGAGCGCGGCGATGATCGCGAGCGCGATGAACCACCACATCAGGTCGCGCAGCACGTAGTTGGGGAAGAACGGCATCTGCGCGATCGGCACGCCCTCGCGGGCGCGCTTCTCGACGCCGATCGGCACGCTCATGCCCTGCCGCTGGATGAGCAGCAGGTGCAGGGCGAGCACGACCGTCGTGATGGCCGGCAGCACGGCCACGTGCAGGCCGTAGAACCGCGTGAGCGTGGCCCCGGTGACCTCGTCGCCACCCCGCATGAACCGCACGAGAAAGTCGCCCACGACCGGCACCGCCCCGGCGACGCCGGTGCCGACCTTCGTCGCGAAGAACGCCAGCTCGTTCCAGGGGAGCAGGTACCCGCTGAAGCCGAACGCGAGCATCAGGAAGAGCAGGGCGACGCCCGAGAGCCAGGTCAGCTCGCGCGGGCGGCGGTACGCCCGCAGGAAGAACGTGCTGAAGAGGTGGATGAACGCGATGAGCACCAGGAGATTCGCCGACCAGCTGTGGACGTTGCGGATCAGCCAGCCGAACTCGACGGTCGAGACGATGAACTTGACGCTCTCGTACGCCTCGCTCGCGCTCGGCCGGTAGTACAGGAGCAGCAGGATCCCCGTCGCGACCTGGACGAGGAACAGGAACAGGGCCAGCCCGCCCATGTAGTACCAGACCTTGTGGGCGTGCACCGGCACCGTCTTCTCGGCCACGAAGTGCCGCAGCCCGCTGAGGTCCACACGTTCGTCGAGCCACGCGACGATTGCCCGGCCTGCCACGGTGTCCTCCTTGGATCAGGTACGCGAAATGACGACTTCTTCCTGGCCGGGCTCCCCGCGGACGTTGACCCGGAAGGCCTCGAGCGGGCGCGGCGGCGGGCCCGACACGACGTTGCCCGACAGGTCGTAGAGGCCGTTGTGGCAGGCGCACCAGATCTGCGAGGTGTCGCTCTTGTACTGGACGGTGCAGTCCAGATGCGTGCAGACCGCGTTGAACGCACGGAACTGGCCGTCGGGCGTCCGCACCACGATCGCGGGCTTGGTGCCGAACTTCAGCACGGCGCCGCTGTTGTTGCGGAACTCCGCCAGGCGACCGGCGACGACGCTGTCGGTGTCGGGCTCCGCGAGGGCCGGGGGGATGACGTAACGCCAGACGGGATACAGGAAGGACGCGAGCGTCGAGAAGATGCCGATTCCGAGAATGGCGTCGAGCACGGTCCGGCGCCTGACCGGCGCGCCGGGAGAGGGAAGCTCGGACATAGGTCCACCTCAAGCGGCGACACAGCGGGGACCGTGTGGGAGCGGGGCCGCGACCCGCCTGTCGGCGAGTATAGCGCACGAATCGGGTAGAATCGCGCCAGGCATCGCGGTCCCCACTGTGAGCGCCTCGTGCCCGCCACCCCGCAGCCCGAATGCCTTGACGATCTGAGCCGCCGTGTCGCGGCACTCGAGGCGCGCGTCCGCGCGCTCGAAGCGGCAGCTCCGTCGCCCGGCGCCGAGGAGCCAGCCGAAGCCGCTGCGGAGTCGACGGCCTACGCCGCCGTCGCGCGGGTCGACACGGTCGAGGTCCTCACCGCCGTCGGCCGCGCGCTCATCGTCCTGGGCGGCGCGTATCTGCTGCGCGCGATCACCGATTCGCGGACCGTCTCGACGACCCTCGGCGTCTCGATGGGCCTCGCGTACGCCCTCGCGTGGATGGCCAGCGCCGCCAGGGGCGCCGTCCGGCAACAGGCGTCGCGCCCGCTGGCCGATGCTGCCGTGGCGTCGATGGTCGCGTTTCCGCTCGTCGTCGAAGCGACGGTGCGCTTCCGCCTGTTCAGTCCTGAGGCGGCCGCCATCGTGCTCACGGTCCTTTCGGTCGTCGGCCTCGGCCTCGCGATCCGCGTGGATTACCGGCCGCTGGCGTGGCTCGTGATGCTCGGCGGCCAGGCCGCCGCGATCGTGCTCATGATCGCCGCCCGCACCGTGCTGCCCTTCGCCGTGTATCTCGTGTTGTTCGGCGTGGCCACGGTGTGGCTCGGGTACGTGCAGGCCTGGAAGATCCTGCGGTGGCCGGCGGGCCTCGTGGCGGCGCTCGCCGTCACGGGGCTCACCGTGCGCGCGCTCGGACCGGCCGGACTCGAACCGGCCGGACCGGTCCTCGCGGTGCAGGCGCTCTTCATTGCGGCGTACCTCGGCTCGTTCGCGGTGCGCACGCTCGTGCGCGGCCGCGAGCTCATCCTCTTCGAGGCGTTCCAGACCGTCTGGGTGCTCCTGGCCGGCCTGGGCGGCGCTGTCGCCGTCGTGCGGGCCACCGACACCGGGACGCTGCTCATCGGGAGCCTCGTGGCGGTGGTAGGCGTCGGCGCCTACGCCGTCGCATTTGCCCAGCTCACGCCGGGCGCCGAGCGGCTGCGCACGTTCTACTTCTACAGCACCCTCGGCCTGGTCTTCACGCTCGTCGGGACGAGCCTGCTGCTGTCGGGGACGCCGCGGGCGCTCGCCTGGACTGCGGCGGGCTTCTTCCTCGCCTGGGCCTGGCAGCGATCGCAGCGCCCGACGATTGGGGTGCACGTCGTCGTCTCGGTCACGGGCGCAGCCATCACGTCGGGGCTCGTCGGCTACGCCGCCCGCGGCATCCTGGGTGGCGAGGCGGCCGAGGCCCTGCCCGGGTGGCCGGCGCTGCTCGTCCTCGGCGTGTGCCTGTGGGCCGGCGGCGTCGGCGCCACGGACCGCATGCGCGCGGTGGCCGGATCGACGGTGCCGTCGCTGCTGGTCGCGCTCCTGACGGCCGCGGTGGTCGTCGGCGCCAGCACGGGGCTGCTCCGGCTCGCCGTCGAAACCGCGGCGGGTACCACGCTCCCGGCCGGAGGCGCCGCGGCGCTCGCCACGATCGTGCTGTCGGCTGCCGTCGTGGTCATGGCCTGGCTGGCCGCACGGGCGCGCTTCGCCATTCTCGGATGGCTGGTCTACCCCGTGCTGGCGCTCGCCGGACTGCACGTGCTCGTGGAAGATCTGCGCGTCGGATCGCCGGCGTCGCTCGTCTTCTCGTTCGCCGCGTATGGAACCGCGCTGGTCATTGTGCCGCGCCTCCGCCGCCAGGTACGCTAGCGGGACATGGCCCGCACGATCGTCGCCGCCGTCATGCCCGCGCCCCGCCAGCCGGTGGAGCTGCGCGAGTTCCCCGAACCCGCCCTCGAGCCGGGCAGCATGCTCGTCGATACCACGTTCTCCGAGGTGTGCGGCACCGATGTGCACCTCTGGCACGGCCGGCTGGCCGGCGTCCCGTACCCCATCATCCCCGGCCACGTCTCGGTCGGGCGTGCGGCGAAGATTCGCGGCGCGGTAACGGGCGCCGACGGGCACCGATTCCGTGAGGGCGATCGCGTCGTGTTCTTCGACGTGCACCGCACGTGCGGGCGATGCCATGCCTGCACGGTCAGCGGCACGCCCACTCGGTGCCCGGCACGGCGGGTCTACGGCATCACCGACTCGGCGGCCGACGGCCTCTTCGGCGGGTGGAGCGAGGCCATCTACCTGGAACCCGGCGTGGTTGCGGCGCGGCTGCCCGACACCGTCGCCGACGAGGACTACATTGGCGGCGGGTGCGGGCTGATCACGGCCGTCCACGCGATCGACCGGGCGGCCGTCCGACTCGCCGACACCGTGCTCGTCCAGGGCACCGGCGCCGTCGGCCTCAGCATCGTGGCGCTCGCGCGGCTCTCCGGTGCGGCGACCGTCGTGGCCATCGGCGCGCCAGCCGACCGGCTGCAGCTCGCCCGCCGCATGGGCGCAGACGAGGTTCTCGACCTCGGGACGACCACCGGAGAGGAGCGACGGGCGCGGATTGCCCGGCTCACCGGCGGGCGTGGGGTGGACGTCGCCATCGAGGCCTCTGGATCCCCACGCGCGGTCGAGGAGGCGTTCGGGCTCGTGCGCGACGGGGGCCGGTACGTCATCGCGGGGCACTACACGGATGCCGGCGCCAGCCAGGTGAACGCGCACGAACACATCAACCGCAAGCACCTCGAGATTCGCGGATGCTGGGGCAGCGAGGCCGGCCACTTTCTTCGGTCACTTGCCCTGCTGGAGCGGCACGCGCCCACCGTGCCCTGGCGCGACGTCGGCGCCCGCGTCTACCCGCTGAGCCGGCTCAACGACGCGCTGGCTGACGCCGAGTCCATGCGGCTCCCCAAGGCGCTGGTCGCCCCAGGCCTCAAGTAGCCCCTCGCGGCGCCGATTTACGGCGCAGGAGAGGCATGTGGGGTTCCAGCTACCGGACTGGATGGGCGGGTCGCAGGCGCTGAGGATTCAGGCGCTCGAGGCCCGCATTCGCGAGCTCGAGTCGGAGATCGAAGATCGGACCCGTCACCTCGAGGACGCGTCGAAGGCGCTCCGGCGCCTCGCCACCGTCGATGGGCTCACCGGGATCTCGAACCACCGCCACTTCCGCGACTTCCTCGAAGCCGAATGGCGCCGCGCCATGCGCGATCACGCCGCGCTGTCGGTCGTGATGATCGACATCGACTACTTCAAGGCCTACAACGACGGCTTCGGCCACCAGGCGGGGGACAGCTGCCTCAAGCGCGTAGCCGAGAAGCTCGCCCAGGGGGTCGGACGTCCTGGAGATCTCGTGGCCCGCTATGGCGGCGAAGAGTTCGTCGCCGTGCTGGGCGACACCGACGCCGACGGGGCTGTGGCCCTGGCCGAACGGCTCCGGGGCCACATCGAGGACCTGCGCATCCCGCATCCCCGGTCCCTGTGCGGGCGGTGGGTGACGGTCAGCTGCGGCGCGGCGACGACCTTCCCGACCCGCGACTCGCACCCCGACGAGCTGGTCGGGGAGGCGGACCGGGCCCTCTATCGCGCCAAGCGCGAGGGGCGCAACCGCGTGGCGCTTCCGCCGATCTCGCCCGATGCGCCCGGCGCGTTCGGCCGCGTCGTCGGGGGCGACGTGATTGCGTTCCCCGACCGCCGCCACTAATTGCGGCACGGCCGCGGTATCAGGTTTGCAGGTCCGTCTGGTGACGTGACCGTGAGCCCGCGGCGACACCTGCTCGTAGCCGGACCGGCGGCCCTCGTGCTGACGGCGCTGCTCAGCGCCTCGCCCGTGCGGCAGGCCGAGGTGGCCGACGCGTTCGTCGAGTCCGATGACGGTTCTGGCATCTGGGTCATTGGCAGCGACCGAATTCGCTATCAAATCCGCATAACCCGGGGCGGGGCCCTGGAGCATGCCGGGTTGTCTCGACCCGGCCGCGACCCGGTGACTCTCGGGACCAGGTCAGACGCACTTGTCCGACTTGGCGACGGACCCGCCCTGCCGCTGGGTGACCCTGACAGCGGGTTCGCCGTGGCCGATGTCAGTGTGGCGGACGTGTGGGGCGGCGTCCGGCTGGACGTGGCGCTGACGCACCAGGCGCTGCCCGTTCGCGCGACCCGGCATTACCTCGTCCATGCGGGCGGTTCCACGGTCGAGATGTGGACCACGTTCGAGGCGACCGCTGACGAGACGGTCACGCTCGGTGACCTCAACGCCGTGGCCCTGGCCCTGCCGGTCGCTGAGGTCGAGTGGACTACCGGCCTGGCGGTCGGTCCGGACGTTGGCGGCAGTTTCACGCCTCAGCGCACGCACGTGGCCGAGGGGGGGCGGTTTGCCATCGGCGCGGAGACCATCTCGACCGAGAGAGCCCTCCCGCGCGTGACGCTCGGCCTGGGCGACGACCGGTTCTTTGCCGCGCTGGCATGGTCGGGCGCCTGGGAGGCCTCGCTCGACCGCTCGGACGACGTGCTGCGATTGTCGATGGGCCTGCCGCGCATGTCGGCGTGGGCGCGTCCCGGCTCGCCGGCCGAGGGGCCGCACGTCATCGTCGGCGCCGTGCCCAACCGACCGGGCACGGTCCAGGAAGCGATCGTCAACTACCTCTGGGCCGCGCGCGAGGGGCGTCCCTTTCCGGCCCTGACCGCTTACAACACCTGGTTCCTCCGCGGCGTGGACATCGACGAAGAGACGATGCTGCGCGACATCGACCTGGTGGCCTCGGTCGGTCTCGAGCTCTTTCAGCTCGACGCCGGTTGGTATCCCGACACTCGCCAGGACGGGATGTGGGATTTCTCGAGCGGGCTGGGCAGCTGGGAGGTCGATCGGCGTCGGTTCCCGCGTGGTCTGGGCAGCATCGGCGACTACGCGCGGTCGAAGGGCCTGAAGTACGGCGTCTGGGTGGAGCCCGAACGCATTGCGCGATCGACGATCGGCCGAGGCGTCGGCGCCGAGGAGCGGTATCTCGCCACGTACGAGGGACGCTACGACCCCCATCGCCCGAACGACGTGTCCGAGGACGGGCAGATCTGTCTGGGGGACGAGGCCGCTCGCGCCTGGGTGCTCGCGCGGCTCGTGGCGTTCATCGACGAGGTGCGCCCCGACTACCTGGTCTGGGACTACAACCGCTGGATGGTCTGCACGCGTGAGGGGCACGGGCACCCGGTTGACGGCGGGAGCCATGCGCACATTCAGGGGCTCTATGCGCTGCTCGAGGACCTGCGCCGCCGGTATCCGCACGTCCTGATCGAGAACTGCTCGGGCGGCGGCCACCGCATCGACCTGGGGCTGGCGCTGCGCACCGACAATGCCTGGATGGACGACCGCACGACGCCGTCGGCGCACGTGCGGCACAACCTGCGCGGGCTGTCCGAGGTGTTTCCGGTCACCTACCTGTTCTCCTACGTCATGCCGCACGCCGACGAGCCGCTCGGCCGGGGCGGGGACGTGGACCTCTTCGCGCGGAGCCGGCTGCCAGGCGTGTTCGGCGTCACCGCCGATCTGGGGCGGCTCGATGCCGATGCGCTCGGTCGCATCCGACATGCGGCGCAGCTCGCCCGGAGCTTTCGCGGGCTGCAGGCCCGGGCCGTGACCCATCAGCTCGTGCTCGACGATGTCTGGGACGTGGTCCAGCAGGTCGGATCGGCCGGCGCGCTGGTGTTTGCGTTCGACCGCGGCGCCGATCGCGGCCAGCGGGTGCCCCTGCGGGATCTCGATCCGCTGGCCACCTACGAGGTGCACTCCATCGACTCCGGCCTGCTCGGACGTGCGCTGGGGGCCGACCTGATGCTCGGCGGACTGGCGATCGAGCCGTCGGCCGCCACCGACGCCCAGATCTTCGTGCTGCGTCCCGTCGCGGCGTCTGCCCGCCGCTGAACACGCCCCGCCCGACGCGGTAAGATAGGCGGCTCATGTCGCCGCAGGACCCCCCGGTCGAGGCGTCGCACCGACTGCCTGACGAAGCACGTGTCTTCATCGCAGCGATCGCCTTCCGCGTGGTCACCGCGCTCGTCGGGTTCCTGGCCAACCTGCTGTTCCCGGCGTACCAGGACCAGGGCTACACGGTGTTTCGGGAGCGGCATCCGCTCTGGGACGCCTTTGCGCGCTTCGATTCCGGCTGGTACCACGGCATCGCGGCGAACGGCTACGAGTTCGTCGAGGGGGGGCGCAACAACCTCGCGTTCTTTCCGCTGTACCCGATGCTGATGCGTCTCGGGGGCCGGGCGCTGGGCGGGCGGCAGGAGGAGTACTACTTCGCCGGCATCGTGGTGTCCTGGGTGTCGTTCGGGTTCGCCATGATGCTGCTCTATCGTCTGGCGCGGCTGCACGTCGGGCGCGACGAGGCGCTCCGGTCCGCGGTCTACGCGGCGGTCTTTCCGTTCGCCTTCTTCTTCGGGATGGTGTATTCGGAGAGCCTGTTCCTGCTCTGCCTGGTCGGTGCCGCCTACTGTCTGGCGACCCGCCGGTGGGTGCTCGGCGCGCTGGCTGGAGCCGCGATGACGGCAACGCGGGTCACGGGCATCATGGCGGTGCCCGGACTGGCGCTCATCGCATGGCAGGCGGCGGGTCCGGGGCGGGCCGCCCGCGTGCGCGCGCTCGCGGCCGCTGCCGGATGCGCCGGCGGCTTCCTCGCCTACAGCGCCTTCAACTACTACGCGAGCGGCAACCCCTTTGCGTGGTACGAGAGCATCACCCGCTGGAGCTACCAGCCGGGCGGCAACCCCGCCGGCGCCCTGTACGGCATTGCCGTCGAGCTCACGACCCGGCCCTACGAGTTCCTCACGACCGAGCGCATGGCGCCCTATGACACCCTCAACACGGCAGCCGCCCTGGTCACGCTGGGCTTGACGCCGCTCATCGCCACGCGCCTGGGCGCCGGCTACGCGCTGATCGTGATCGCCACCCTGCTCGTGCCCCTGTCGTCAGGGCAGTTCGAGGGCCTGGGCCGGTACTGCTCGGTGATGTTTCCCGTGCCGATTCTCCTGGCGAGCTACGCCGGCCGCGTTCGCCATCAGGCCCTCGTCACCGCCTCGACGATGCTCTACACGCTGGGGCTGAGCCTGTTCGTGAACGTACACCCGCTCTTCTAATCATTAGGGTGCTCCGGTGCCCCGTGCACCCGTGCACCCTATACTGTTGAGATGCCATCCCCCGTTCGTGCCCCGCAGACAGTGGCCAACGCCCTCCGGCGCAACGTGGCCATCATTGCCCACGTTGACCATGGCAAGACGACGCTCGTCGACGCCATGTTCCGCCAGGCGGGGGTATTCCGGGCCAACGAGCGTGTGGCCGAGCGCGCCATGGACAGCAACGAGCTGGAGCGCGAGCGCGGCATCACGATCCTGGCCAAGAACACCGCGGTCCGCTACCGCGACATGCTGATCAACATCGTCGACACGCCGGGCCACGCCGATTTCGGCGGGGAAGTCGAGCGCGTCCTGTCGATGGTCGACGGCGTGCTGCTGCTCGTCGATGCGGCCGAGGGGCCGCTGCCGCAGACGCGCTTCGTCCTCCGAAAGGCGCTGGAACAGGCGCTGCCGCCGGTGGTTGCGATCAACAAGATCGACCGGCCGGACGCGCGTCCCCGGGAGGTGCTCAACGAGGTGTTCGACCTGTTCATCGACCTCGACGCCACCGAGGAGCAGATCGAGTTTCCGGTCCTCTATACGAGCGGGAGGGCCGGCACGGCCACGCGCGATCTCGCGGTGCCGGGCGAGGACCTCCGACCGCTCTTCGACGCCATCGTCGAGCACGTGCCGCCGCCGCGCGGCGACGCCGAGGCGCCGCTTCAGATGCTGGTCGCCAATCTCGACTCGAGCGACTACCTGGGCCGCATCGCCATCGGACGCATCTTCAACGGGCGCGTCAAGGTGGGCGATCCCATTGCGGTGCTCAAGCTCGACGGCGCCGCGCAGTTGACCCGCGTCACGAAGCTGTTCGCCTTCGAGGGGCTGCGCCGCGTGGACATCGACGAAGCGGCGGCCGGCGATATCGTGTGTCTCGCCGGCATCGAGGACATCAACATCGGCGAGACGGTGGCGGACCCCGAGCGCCGCGTGGCCATCCCGCCCATCGCCGTCGACGAGCCGACCGTCTCGATGATCTTCGGCGTCAACACATCGCCCTTTGCCGGCCGCGACGGCCAGTACGTCACGTCGCGACACCTGCGCGATCGGCTCGACCGCGAACTGCTGGGCAACGTCTCGCTCCGGGTCGAGCCCACGGAGACGCCCGAGCAGATCAAGGTGCTCGGGCGCGGCGAGCTCCAGCTTGCGATCCTCATCGAGATGATGCGACGCGAGGGCTACGAGATCCAGGTGTCGCGCCCCGAGATCGTCACGCGGGACATCGACGGCGTCCGGATGGAACCGATCGAGGAACTGGTCATCGACGTCGCGGAGGACTACCAGGGCGTTGTCATCTCGACGGTCGGCATGCGGCGCGGCACGCTGACCCGGATGGTGAACCACGGCAGCGGCCGCGCCCGGCTCGAGTTCCGCATTCCGGCCAGGGGCCTCATCGGGTTCCGATCGCAGTTCCTGACCGACACGAAGGGCACCGGCATCATGAACCACCTGTTCGCCGGCTGGGAACCCTGGCACGGCCCCATCCCGTCGAGGACCACGGGGGCGCTCGTGGCCGACCGGGCCGGCGTGGCGACGGCCTACGCCATGTCCAACCTCCAGGAACGCGCCGTGATGATGATCGAGCCGGGCACCGAGGTGTACGAGGGCATGATCGTCGGCGAGAACTCCCGGCCGAACGACCTCGACGTGAACATCACCAAGGAGAAGAAGCAGACGAACATGCGGGCGTCGACAGCGGACGAGGCCGTCCGGGTCGTCCCGCCGCGCCTCATGGGCCTCGAGCAGGCCATCGAGTTCATCAACGACGACGAGCTCGTCGAGATCACGCCGAAGCACATTCGCCTGCGCAAGCGCGTGCTCGAGTCCAACCGCCGGCCGAAGAAGGAGGAGTGACGTGTCCAGGCGCGCCCGGCTGGCGGCGGAGTTCGCGGCCCCGACGGTGGTGAGCGTGGCCCTGATGGTGGCCACGGCGCCCTACCGGCCCGCGCGCGTCATCGTCGCCGACACCTGGGTCGAGGGTGTCCTGACCAGCGCCTGGGCGCTCGGGCTCGCCATGGCCGTCATTGGCCTCCCGTCGCTGCTGGTGGGCGTGGGGCTCGCGCTGCTGGAAATCCGGCAGTCTGGCTCGCGGAGTGCTCACGCGCCGGTGCTCTTCGGGACTCTGGCCGCGTCCACGGCCGCGATTGGCTACCTTTTCTGGATGTCCCGCGGCTGACCGCGCTGGCCCGACATTGGCATGGGCCTCCGACAGCGCGTCTCGGGCCCGACGGGCCCGGCGCCACAGGAGCATGCCTATGTCCGCCCGACTGACGCTCGTCCCCCTGTTTCTCGTCGTCTGGCTGGTCCCCATCGCGGCCTCCGCGCAGACCTTCGACGGCGGCGACCAGTTCCGCACCTACTGCGCCGTGTGCCACGGCGACGACCTCAAAGGCACCGGCCCGCTCGCGTCGTCGATGCGCACCCGGCCGGCGGATCTGACGGCGATTGCCAAGGCCAACGGCGGGACATTCCCTGCCGACCAGGTGTATCGCACCATCGATGGCCGCAACCCGGTGAAGGGCCATGGCGGCCCCGACATGCCCGTGTGGGGCGATGCGTTCGGCAAGTCGGCGGCCGACTCGACGCCGGATGCCGTGAAGGCCCGCATCGAGGCGCTGGTGCGCTACATCGAGCGCATGCAGGCCAAGTAGCCGCGTCCTGCTAGGGGAAGATTCCCAGCTCCTGATACGAGAGCGCGACCTTGTGGATCGCGGTGAGGAACGCCGCGATCCGCAGGTCAGGCACGCCCGGGTGGCGGCGATGCGTCTCGCGGATGGCGTGATAGGCCGTGATCATGGTCTCCTCGAGCCCCGAGTTGACCAGATCCTGCTCGTCCGGGCCCTTCGCCAGTTCGTGCCGCTCGTCGTCGGTGAAGGGATGGCCCGTGGCCAGCTCGATCGCTTTCAGCATGCTCAGCTCGTTGGCCATCTCGTGGCGCTTCGACATCCGGCCGAAACGCACGTGCGAGAGGTTCTTCACCCACTCGAAATAGGACACGGTCACGCCGCCGGCATTCGCGTAGATGTCGGGAATCACGAGGATCCCCTTCTCCCGGAACACCGGGTCCGCCTCGGGCGTCGTGGGGCCGTTCGCTCCCTCCAGAATGATCTTCGCGCGGATACGCGGGGCGTTGTCGCCCGTGAGGACGCCCTCGAGCGCGGCCGGCACGAGCACGTCGCAGTCGAGCTCGAGCGCCGCGTCGCGTGACGGCAGGTTCGTCGCGCCGGGGAAGTCGAGGATCGATCCGGTCTCGCGCCGGTGCTGCAGCACCTCGTCCTCGTGCAGGCCCTTCGGCGCGTGAATCGCGCCTTCGCGCTCCGCCATCGCGACGACCACGGCGCCGCCCTCGCGGCAGAACTTCGCGGCGTGGTAGCCGACGTTGCCGAGGCCCTGCACGACCACCCGCTTGCCGTCCAGCCCCCGGGATAGACCGAGCCGCTTCATGTCGTCGGCCTGGTCGCACGCCTCGCGCAACGCGAAGTACAGCCCGCGGCCCGTGGCCTCCTTTCGACCCTGGACGCCGCCCTGGCTGACGGGTTTGCCGGTGACGCAGGCGAGCGCGTCGAGCTGTCCGGGGTGAAGGGCCCCATACGTGTCCGCAATCCAGGCCATCTCGCGGGGGCTCGTGCCGTAGTCAGGCGCCGGCACGTCGATGCCGGGGCCGATGAAGCCCTTCTTTGCCAGCTCGTGCGTGTAGCGCCGCGTGATGCGCTCGAGCTCCTGGTCCGTGTAGGCGGCCGTGTCGATGCGGATGCCGCCCTTGGCGCCTCCGAACGGCACGTCCACGATGGCGCACTTGTAGGTCATGAGCGCCGCCAGCGCCATGACCTCTTCCTCGTACACGTCGGGGCTGTAGCGGATGCCGCCCTTGACCGGCAGCTTGTGATGGCTGTGCTCCACGCGCCAGGCGTGAATCACCTCGATCGCGCCGTCCGCGCGCCGGACGGGGAACGCAAAACGGTAGACGCTGTTGCAGCTGCGAATCTGCGCGAGCAGGCCCGGGGGATAGGACGTGAACGTCGCGGCCTGGTCGAAGTACTGGTTGACTTCCTCGAAGAAGTTCGGCTGACCGGTCATGCGCCCCTCCGGTTCCACCATAGGCGACCCCCGGGGACGGCGGCAAGCGTGTCGGCGGTCCGACGCGATCCGTTACACGATTGACGGTCGATGTTCCAACCGTGTACATGCGCCGGGCTGTGAAGGCCGCCTGGCGGGCCGCTCGCCGTTCGTTCCTGTCGCATGAAGTGCGCTCGAACCTCGGAAGGGCAGGTCGCGCAGTGGATTAGGGCACACGCACGCGAGCGGCACGGACCTTGCGTGAGGGGCTGATGTGCTGCTCAACATCCTGCCCTTTGGGGCCCGTGACCTCGCGATCGATCTGGGAACGGCGAACACCATCGTGTACGTCCCGGGTCGCGGCATCGTTCTCGATGAGCCGTCAATAGTCGCGGTCAACACCCAGACGGACCGGACCGAAGCCGTGGGACACGACGCGCGGGCGATGCTCGGGCGCACACCGGGGTCGATTACCACCATCCGCCCGATGCGGGACGGCGTCATCGCCGACTTCGAAGCCGCCGAGCGGATGCTGACGTTCTTCATCAAGAAGGCGCAGGGGCCCCGGGCCTGGCGCCGCACGCGCGTCGTCATCGGCATCCCGTCGGGCATTACGCAGGTCGAGCGCCGGGCGGTCATCGACAGCGCCTACCGCGCCAAGGCCAGCGAGGTGCACCTGGTCGAAGAGGGCATGGCCGCCGCCATCGGCGCCGGGCTGCCCGTGACCGAGCCTCAGGGCAGCATGGTGGTGGACATCGGCGGCGGCACCACGGACCTGGCCATTGTCGCGCTCGGCGGCATGGTGCTCAACCGCTCGGTGCGCATCGCGGGTCACCACATGGACGAGGCCATCATCAACTTCATGCGGCGCCGGCACGGCCTGCTCGTCGGCGAGCGGACGGCCGAGCAGGTGAAGATCGAGATGGGATCGGCGTACCCGGCGCGGGCCGGCGTCGACCACGAGCTCGAGATGGAGGTGCGTGGCCGGTGCCTGCGCGAGGGACGGCCGCGGCTGGTGAAGATCCACGAGGCCGAAGTGCGGGAAGCGCTGAGCGACCCGTTGCGCACCATCATCACCGCCGTGCGCGAGGCGCTCGACACCATTCCTCCCGAGATCGCGGCGGACATCTACGACAACGGGATCGTGCTGACGGGCGGCGGCGCGCTGCTGCGGCGGCTCGATCTCCGCCTGCGCGAGGAGACCGGCATCCCGGTGCAGATCGCCGACGACCCGCTGACCTCCGTCGTCCGCGGCGCGGGGCGCATGCTGGACGACATGCCCCTGCTCAGGCGGGTCGCGCTCGCGGCCTGACCGCCTGCACGCCGGCGCCGCCTCGTCGCGCCCGGCGGACTCCCCGCGTGACGGCAGCGCCTGCCCGGCCCGGTGATCGGTGATCGCCGGGCCCCGGGCGGGACGCGGCCCCGCGGGAAGGGCCGACGGCGGCGCGTGGCGTCTCGCGCGAGGCTCCTTGCAGGCGCATGCGAGGGAGCTCGGCATTGTCTGGTACACTGGCCGCCGCATGAGTTCCGTCGAGATGACTCCGGCGCGGCTCTGGCGGCTGATGGCCCCGGATCTGCGCACCGCAGCGGCGCGCGCCTTCTGGACCGACGAGCAGGCGGCGATCGAACAGGCCGAGGCCGTCGCGCTCATCGCGCGACAGATCAAGTTCCGACCCAAGAGCGTCCTGGCGCTGCCGGTCGACCGGAAGGCGCGGCATCTGGCCGGCCTCGGCCAGGTGTCCGACCTGGTCGCCGCGCGGCTCCTCGTCTCGTATCACCTCGAATACCAGCGGCCCATGATGGGTGCATTTCTCGACGCGCTCGGCATCGCGCACGAGGACGGCCTCATCACCGCGGAGTCGCCGGAGCCTCCCGCGCCGGCGACGCTCGACGAGGCGGTGCGCACGCTGGCGGGGACGTTCCCGAAGACCGACGTCGCGCGGTACTTCTGGACGCTGCTCTGGCAGGATCCGGCCACCTGGGGCGGCCTGCAGGGGCGGTCCGAGCTGGCCCTCGAGTAATGGCCCCGTTCGAGACGCACCTCTTCGTGTGCGGCAACCAGCGGCCGCCCGGCCACCCGCGCGGCTGCTGCGATCCGGAGGCGAGCGACAGCCTGCAGAAGGCCTTCAAGAAGGCCCTGGCCGAGCGTGGCCTGCAGGGGCGAATGCGCGCGAACCGCGCCGGCTGTCTCGACCAGTGCGAGCACGGCCCGACCGTGGTGGTGTATCCGGAGGGGGTCTGGTACGGCGGGGTAACCGAGGCGGACGTCGCCGAGATCGTCGACAGCCACCTCCTGGGCGGCGTTCCCGTGGCGCGCCTGCGCCTCGCCGACACGTGCGTCAACGCCGCCGCGTGCCCGCACAAGCCCCGGCGGCAAGGGCAGTAGTCAGCAGCCAGAGCCGACAAGCCCCCAAGCCTCCAAGCCCCCAAGCCTCTATATATGTCCAGCCTCTTCACCGTCGACGCGTTCGCTGCGCTCGTCACGCTGACGGTCCTCGAGATCGTGCTCGGTATCGACAACGTGATCTTCATCTCGATCCTCGCGGGCAAGCTCCCGGCCAGGCAGCAGCCGCGGGCGCGGCGTCTCGGGCTGCTGGCCGCGATGGTCATGCGGATTCTGCTCTTGTTTTCCATCGCATGGGTCATCGGCCTGACGGCGCCGCTCTTCGCGGTGCTCGGCCACGAGATCTCCGGGCGCGACATCATCCTCGTCGCGGGCGGGCTGTTTTTGCTCGGGAAGGCCACCGTGGAGATTCACGACAAGCTGGAGGGCGAGGAGGGCCACCGCTCGGCGCGCATCGCTCCGTCGTTCGGCGCCGTGATCCTGCAGATCATGCTGCTCGACGTGGTGTTCTCGCTCGACTCGGTCATCACCGCCGTCGGCATGGCCGATGAGCTCGCCGTGATGGTCACCGCCGTCGTCGTGTCGGTCGGTGTGATGCTGGTCGCTGCCGAAGCCATCAGCGACTTCGTGAACCGGCACCCGACCGTGAAGGTGCTGGCGCTCTCGTTCCTCCTGCTCATCGGCGTCTCGCTCGTCGCCGAGGGCTTCGACCAGCACATTCCGAAGGGCTACATCTACTTCGCCATGGGCTTCTCGGTGTTCGTCGAGGCCGTCAATCTCCGGGTGCGGCGCCGCGGCGAGGAGGCGGTGCACCTGCGGAAGCCCTACTGAGGAAGGCGGCCACGGCCTCCCACACGGCCTGGTTGACCTCGGCCTGCGGTCGCGGGGCTCGGGCCGGCACTTTCAGGGAGTGATCGCCCCCCTCGACCTCGACGATCGTGAGCGGGGTTCCGGCGGGTGCCGCGGCGGCGATGTCGGCCGGACCGCCGAAGGCGTCGCGCGTGCCCTGGACAACCAGGAGCGGCGCCTGGAGCCGGGCCAGGTGCGAGGCGCGATCCGGGGGCCTGGCGCCGGCCCGCGCGCCGGGCGGTCGCAGCGGGTAGCCGAAGGCGACGACGCCGGCCAGGTCGGCCCGGGCGGTGGCGACGTAGGTGGCGATGCGGCCGCCCATGGACTTGCCGCCAATCGCCGGCGCGCCCGGCGGCACGTCCGGCCGCGCGCGCGCGGCGTCGATGGCGCGGGCAAACGCGTCCTCGAGCACTGGCGGTCGGTCGGGCACGCGCCGGCGCCCTTCCATGTACGGGAAGTTGAAGGTCACGACGGTGAGACCCCGGGCGGCGAGCCCGGTCGCCATCTCGACCATCCAGGGGCTGGCATGGCCCGCGCCGGCGCCGTGGGCGAGGAGCAGGAGCCGCCGCAGGTCGCGCGCCGGGTCGGCCGGGTACAGGGCGGCGGGGAGGGTGCCGGCGGCATAGCCGGGAACGGGAAAGCGCTCGGCGCTCATAGTAGACTGGAAGTCCCCTTCTGGTCGTGTTGCCGGTACCTTCATGTACACAATACGCTTTCGCGCCATTCTCACGCTGGTTGTGCTCAACGCCGCCTTGCTCTCCCCCTCGCCTGCCGACGCCCGGCAGGCCCCGGAGATGACGGCGAAGGCGGGGCCCCCGGCGGCGGCCTCGCTGGTCGCGCCCGCCGCGCGGGTGGCCGAGGCCCCGACGCTCGACGGCGAAGTCCTCGGCGATCCGGTGTGGGCTCAGGCCGTGCCCATTACCGGCTTCTGGCAGGAGCAGCCCGACGAAGGGCAGCCGTCCTCGGAGCGGACCGAGGTGCGGGTCGTGTTCACCGGCGACACGCTGTACGTGGGCGTCGTGGCGTACGACCGCGACCCGGCGTCGATCATCGTGTCCGACTTGCGCCGCGACGCGCCGCTGGACGATTCCGACAGCTTCCAGATGATCTTCGACACGTACCGCGATCGCCAGAACGGGTTCGTCTTCGGCACCAACCCGGCGGGCATCGAGTACGACGGCCAGGTGACCAACGAGGGCCAGGGCGGCGGCGGCCTCGGGCCGGGCCAGATGCAGGCGCGCGGCGCGGGCGGCGGGTTCAACGTGAACTGGGACGGCGCGTGGGCCGTGCGGGCGCGGACGAGCGACATCGGCTGGAGCGCCGAGTTCGCGATTCCGTTCCGGACCCTGCGCTTTCCCTCGGGCAGCGATCAGACCTGGGGCGTCAACTTCCAGCGCAACATCCGGCGCCGCAATGAGCGCGCGTACTGGTCGCCGATCCCGCGGCAGTTCAACCTCTATCGGCTGTCGCTGGCCGGCGCCATGACGGGGCTGCAGACGCCGGTGCTCCGCAACTTCAAGGTCACGCCGTATGTGCTCGGCAACCTGCTGACGAGCGGTGTGCGCCCGGCGGGCACCGTGGCGCTCGGCGACGCCGGCGCCGATGTGAAGTACAACCTCACGCCGAGCCTGACCCTCGATGCGACGGTGAACACCGACTTCGCGCAGGTGGAGGTCGACGAGGAGCAGGTCAACCTGGATCGCTTCACGCTCTTCTTTCCCGAGAAGCGGCCGTTCTTCCTCGAGAACGCCGGCTTCTTCAACGTCGGCAATGCCGGCGAGGTCGATCTCTTCTTCAGCCGCCGCATCGGCATCGGGCCGGGCGGGGAGGGCGTGCCGATCATCGGCGGCGGGCGCGTGTCCGGCAAGGCCGGGCGGTTCAACGTCGGGTTGCTGAACATGCAGACCGGCGACTATCGCGGCGCGCTGGCCGGCAGCAACTTCACGGTCACGCGCGTGAGCCGCGACCTGCCCAATCGATCGTCGATCGGCGGCATCTTCACGAACCGGCAGGGTGTGGGCGATCTCGCGAAGGCGCGCGACTACGGCCGCACCTACGCCGTCGATGGCAAGTGGGGCATCGGGCAGTCGACCATCGTCTCCGGCTTCCTCGCGAAGACGGACACGCCGGGCGTGGCGGTCGACGACTACGCTTACAACCTGCGCTCGCAGATCAACACCGTGCGGTGGGATCTGAACCTGGGCTACCAGGAGGTCGGCTCGGGGTTCAATCCCGAGGTGGGCTTTCTCAGCCGGCGCGGGTACCGGAAGCCGGACGTGTTCCTGATGACCCGGTTCCGGCCTGCGAACCCGTTCAAGCTGCAGGAGATCAGGCCCCACACGTCGTATCGCGGCTTCTGGGGCATGGACGGCTTCCAGGAGACCGGGTTCTGGCACCTCGACAGCCACTGGCAGTTCCGGGACAGCACCGAGATCCACACGGGCATGAACATCACCCACGAAGGCGTCCGGCGGCCCTTCGAGATCTACCCGGGTGTCATCGTGCCGCCGGGCTCCTACTCGCACCAGGAAGCGCAGCTCGTGGCCATGAGCAACCAGGGAGCGCCGGTCAGCGTCAGCATGCGCGCGACCATCGGCGGCTTCTTCGGCGGCGACCGCGTGTCGCTCAGCCCGGCGCTCCGGATGCGCTCGGGCGAGCGGCTCACCGCCGAGCTGTCGTACCAGCGGAACGACATCGACCTGCCCTGGGGCCAGTTCGTCACCAATCTCGTGCGGTCGCGCGTCTCGTACTCGTTCACGCCGCGCGCCTTCGTGCAGGCCCTGGTCCAGTACAACGATCGCGCCGACCTGTGGTCGATGAACCTGCGTTTCGGCTGGATCCAGGCAGCCAACACGGGCCTCTTCGTCGTCTACACCGACACCCGCGGCCTGTACGACCTCTTCGAGCGCCCGGAACGCACCGACCGCTCGCTCATCGTCAAGTTCTCGCGGATGTTCGATGTGATCAGGTAGGAGTCGGTGGCCAGCGGTCAGGATCGCGCGGCCAGTGCCTGCAGGAACTCGCGGATCCGCCGCGCGTTGGTGCCCAGATCGCTCCGGCCGACGCGCGAGACCGACCGGACGTCCACGCGGCTGCCAGCAGGCATCCGCGTCACGCGAATCACGACGTCGTCTGTGAATCCGAACCAGAGCGTGGTGTCGGTGGCCTCGATCACCCGGCGCTCGGCGTCGGCGGATACGAGCGTCCAGCCGCGCCGCTCCACCTCGGCCAGCGCCAGCGCGTACATGGCGTCCGGCTCGACGGGCGCGACGAGCGGGCCGAGGTCGGGGTAGCCGCGGCGCTGCTCGGCGGCCACCTCGTCGAGGTAGTCGAGCGAGTTGGGCGCGTCGGCCCGCAGCGGCACGACGGCGTCGAAGCCGGGCGGTGTGATCGTGTCGGTCGAGATGTCGTGGATGCGCGGCACCCGCTGGGCGGCGCGCTGCCACTGCCACGGAATGCCGACGGCCAGCACGCCGAGGACCAGCGCCGCACCCGAGAGGATGAAGCCCCGCGCGGCGACACGGGGCCGGTT